>NZ_APHR01000058.1 GCF_000349205.1 Methylophaga lonarensis MPL
CTTTTTAAGATTTCAKGGTAGTTGCGGACTCTCTTGATCCAGATACACCTTATCCAAATTGACCGAGTCCAGATTTGCTGCCAGCAAGTTATCGTTCTCATCAAATACAACGTAAGAATCTTTGCTTTGATTCATTAGTTGTTGCCATGCATGCTCATCTATAGATTTTTCTGCCTCTGGTAGAAATGTATAGAGTGCATATGATTCAAGACCTTTGATCGTGAGTGGCACAATGTGCTGGCGAAGCAATGAATTATCAGGCAAAGGGATGGTTCCGCTGACACTGTCGTATCTTTCGTTTAGAGCTACAAACGCACTGTTGTGGTCAGCTTTTTCGAAATTACGGGCTAGTTGGCTGAATGCCTCGTTAGCTGCAATCACGCTGTTGTTATTAGCAACAATCGCTGCGGGTGATTGATGGGTAGCAACCAGTTGTTCGGCTAATGCCTCACGATCTATTTTCGAACTAAACCACATAATTGCTCCCGATTAAAATTCTATCCTACCCTCAAAACTCTGTAGCGTGCAATCTAATTGCAAAGAGCAGAAATCAGTTGCTTTATCTTTCGGCCCTTGCCTTAAACAGAGAGTGTTTAAGCCTCTTATCCGCGACAGTTTTATTTTCTGGCTTTTCAGTTGCCGCTATGTGAGACAGCTGATTTTAATCATCGAGACAAACACTCAATTTGGAAAGTATTTTGAGTCTGAGCGCTCATGCCCAGTGTTGCAGGTAGATCCCTATTGAAGTCTGCGGATTCACATGCAACAGCGATGGCTCGTTGAAGATGAATCACACCAGCCAGTGGCTGCATTGAGAAGCGCCCGAGAGTGGAAATGCTTGAAAGCTTCTGGAAATAGTGCCTTTTGTTGGTTCAGGAATCTATGCCAATGCAAATTAACCTGACGTTCAAGTAACGATTACAGCTTTGATGCGAACGGCAGCAGATCAATACTCTGCACGTTCTGGCATCAGAGGCAGTAAAAATGTGGACTAGCTCTCAAATACTGAAAACCGTGGCAAATTTTCACATGAAACTAACGCCTCAAAAAACATAATTGCACACAATCTAACGGCAAGCTTACTCACCCATACAAGGAAATGATTCATGGACACTATTTCTGCAACAACATGTTACAACCACTGGGTAAAGCATTTTTCTGATCAGAACATTTTCGTGCACAACGGCAAAATCATTGACAGTGAAAGCGCATTTGCCTCATCGGGCCTTCACTCAGAGCCCAGCCCCAGTTTTGAAGAATGGCTGTCCTCACGGATTTGAAGTCAAAAAATGCAATGCTGAAGATTGCTTCGAAAAAGCCTTGGTTGTGAATTATCTTGGCCGAAAGCTAACCGTATGGCTGTCCAACGTGCTGCTTCAGCAAAAAGACCTTGAAATAGATTTCGATGAGGTCCTCTTCTGATCTGAGCGTGAGACTCGTACGAGGGTAGACTCGGCAGAGCAAGTAGATATCGGTGAGCAATCACTGCTGACACCCAGCGTTGGAGTGTTTTATCCTGTTTGCAAAAGAAACGGTGAACTACAGAAGCTTGATCTTGGCACGGTCTGCGATGAAGACCGAATTAACAGTCTGGCAGATCTCGCGGACTGGCCTTTTGGCAATTTGGATGAGCTCTGGACTCAGAGTTAGAGTAACGAAAAGCCTGAACTGATAGCAGGCTTTTCATAGATCAAAAATCAGGGAACGAATTTGACCCATCTCGAAGTCAGACCGCTTGAGCGATATCAGCTAGTCTGGTACCTGTTTGCCATCATTAACGGAATTGGCTTTGGGTTGCTATTACCGTCATTTGCAGATGGTCTGGCACAACTGACATGGCCTCTGCTGGCGTTGTTGCTGTACAGCACTTTTACACAGATTCCCTTGCAAAGTTTGCGATCCGCCATGCTGGATCGTCGATTTTTGATGTTGGCGGTTTGCGGTAATTTTGTCATTGTGCCAGCGCTGGTTTTTGCATTGCTGAAGCTGGTGCCCGCTGAGCCGGCTGTTCAATTGGGTGTGTTGCTGGTTTTGCTGGTGCCATGCACCGACTGGTTTATTACGTTTAGTCATCTGGGCAAAGGTGATAGCCGCTATGCGCTGGCGTTTGCGCCGATCAGTTTGATACTGCAAATCTGTTTATTGCCGGTTTATCTATGGTTGTTTGTTCCCGAGACATTTGCTGCGGCTGTTGTGCAAAAGCAAATGCTTCTGGCTTTTGCTGGCTTGATTGTGCTGCCGTTGTGTCTGGCTTATTTCACCCGAACAGTGGTTGACAGGTACTCATCCTCACCATCGTTAATGGACAGGCTGGCTGTTTGGCAGGTGCCTTTGTTGGCGATAGTGATGTTTATCATCAGCGCCTCTCAGGTCAGTCTGATTTTAGATTCTGGCGCGTTGTTGCTGCAATTGCTGCCGGTGTTTGTATTGTTTGCTCTACTGGCATTGCTGCTGGCGGCGATGCTGGGTTATCTGGGGCGATTGCCTGTGTTGCAATGGCGGGTGCTGGCCTTTAGTTTCAGCAGTCGTAATTCATTTGTGGTGTTGCCACTGGCTTTGGCATTACCGGCCGGTTATGAAATGACGGTGGTCACCATCGTGTTTCAATCGCTTGTAGAATTATTCCTGATGGCTTTGTTTGTCTGGCTGGTGCCGCATCTGTTTTTCAAACGAACGAATTGAAGCACCTAACGTCTGATTTTAACGATATCTCCCTTCACACTGATCTGGGTATGTCCGAATGATGTCTAAAAAAGTACTTGTGTATCCTTTGCTTGCCTTGATTTTGGTGGCAGGTCTGGTTCATGCCACTGTACAGAATCGTGCTAATCAGCATGCCCAGTTGATGGTCACAGAGTTGATTGAGTTATTTGAAGACAGAGGCATCAACATCAGTGTCGGCAAATTAACTGTCCAGCCATATAGCCGAGAAGTGACGGCACGCGATCTGGTGATTGAGATGAATGATCAGCCGCCACATCATGTTGGTGTGGTTCGGCTGACCGATATCGAATTCAATCAGGCACAGGACTTTATTCTGGCTATGCGGGTGGATGTGGAACAGGTCATCATGACCGTCACTCCTCAAATGGCTGATGAGATTCAACCTGAAGTCATCTGGCAGACGTTACAGTCCCTTGGCATGAAAGACGGGCAGCTTGCGCAGCATCAATCCATTTACTATCGATATAATCCTGAACTCGCCCAGTTGCAACTCAGATCCACAAGCCGTGTGCACCATCCTGATGATATCCAGAAAGTGCTTTATGAGTTTGATGTCAGCACTGAGTTCACTCAGATCCCCGATCTGGAGCAAATGCTGGCAGATCTTCGAACAACCGAAGAGCAGAGTAATCTGAGCATGCGTTGGCTGAGTACCGGGTTAAAGACCTTTTCAGCTGTGTACGTCGACAAAGGCTGGTGGCCAGCCTATCGTTCCACCGCCGCAAGCCTCTCTGGCGTCACTGAGCAGCATTTTCAGTATGCGTCAGCTGAGCAAGTGGCTACCTGGTTATGGGATTTGCCTTTCTTGCCGGCTTCAGCCAAACAAACATTAATAGAGGCCAGCACTGATTTCATCGCAGCGGATGCACCGCAGTTTCACTTTTCTGTTCGCGCATTGCCGCCGGAAGGGGTCAACATTCCAATGGCGTTTATGGCAGCAGTGATGAGTCCAAACGCAATGGAAAACTTTTTTGAATTTGATTTATCACTGAGTATGCGTGAAAATGAATGAACGTTCATTCAATTGCGCTGTCGCAATTTAAACCTGACAACAGCGTTTAAATATCGAGATATAACCGGGGCGCTTGTGCGCCCTGTTTTTTGATCAAAATCAAAGGAAAGCCTGATGCCTGTACTGACAATCAATGGTGAGCAGCGCGAGCTGCAATTTGCGGAGGATACGCCGCTGCTCTGGGCCTTGCGTGATGAGCTTGCAATGACTGGCACTAAATTCGGTTGTGGCATGGCGATGTGCGGAGCGTGCACTGTGCATGTCGATGGTCAGCCAACACGTTCATGTGTGACGCCAATCAGCGCGGTTGCTGGCAAATCAGTCACCACCATTGAAGCCATCGGTGAAGATGCTGTGGGCCAACAAGTTCAACAGGCATGGAATCAGCTGGATGTCCCTCAATGCGGCTATTGTCAGTCCGGTCAGGTGATGGCGGCGACCGCACTGTTAAAGTCGAATCCTAATCCTGATGATGCTGCAATCAATGCAGCAATGAGCGGCAACATTTGTCGTTGTGGAACCTACAATCGAATTCGTGATGCCATCAAGCTGGCAGCCAAGGCGGTGCAATCATGAATGCCAAAACACCCAAACAGATGACCCCGGAAGTTGCGATCAGCAATATTAGCCGTCGGCGGCTTCTACAAGGCTTTGCGCTGAGTGGCCTGGTGCTGGCAGTTGGAGTGCCAGGCGTATTGCTGGCCGGTGACGAGCCCGAAAAATTCGGCCGAGATGCCATGCCACATGGTTGGACTGATGACCCACTGGTATTTGTGGCGATCATGGCCGATGGCACAGTAAAAATTGTCTGCCACCGTGCAGAAATGGGCCAGGGCGTTCGAACCAGCCTGCCGATGGTGGTGGCGGATGAACTGGGTGCTGATTGGGCGCAGGTTGAAATTGTTCAGGCGCCGGGTGATGAACCCAAGTATGGCAATCAGAATACCGATGGTTCACGCAGTATGCGGCATTTCTTCATGCCGATGCGTAATGTCGGTGCGGCCGCGAGAATGATGCTCGAAGCTGCTGCCGCAGCCCATTGGGGTGTGGCGGTTGCTGAAGTCAAAACCGGCGTGCATGAGGTATTGCATCCGCAAAGCGGTCGTTCACTCGGTTTTGGTGAACTGGCTGAGGCGGCCTCAAAACTGGAAGTGCCAGAGCGAGATCAGCTGCAGCTGAAAACAGCTGAGCAGTTTCGCTATATCGGAAAAGGCAAAACGCATCTTGTTGATGGTTTGGACATGGTCAGTGGCAAGGCGATTTATGGCATTGATGTCACCTTGCCGGACATGTTGCATGCGGTGGTGGCGAGACCACCGGTATTGGGCGGTAAAGTCGTTGATTACGATGCAACCGAAGCATTGAAAATACCCGGTGTATTGAAAGTGGTGACAATTCCGGGCAGCCCTCCGCCAGCGTATTTCAACCCGTTGGGCGGCGTTGCGGTTATCGCCACCAATACCTGGGCCGCCTTGCAGGGCCGTAAAGCACTAAAAATTACTTGGGATCATGGTGAGCACGCCAGCTACAACTCGCCACAGTTTCGCGCCGAAATGGAGCAAGCTGCCCGTGTCAAAGGCGGTGCAGTCGTGCGTGATGAAGGCGATGTCTATCGTGCTCTGGAAAATGCAGCACAAACGTTTTCAGCCGAATATTACCTGCCACATCTGTCTCAGGCCCCCATGGAGCCTCCGGTTGCCACTGCGCGCATTGTTGATGGTCATTGTGAATTGTGGGCGCCGGTTCAGGACCCTCAAGCCGGGCGTGATCTGGTCGCGAGATGGCTGGAGCTTGATGCTGACAAGGTCACTGTCAATGTGACTCTGTTGGGCGGTGGTTTTGGACGCAAATCCAAGCCAGACTACATGGTAGAAGCCGCCTGGCTGTCCAGGAGCATGGACGGACAAGCGGTCAAAGTTACCTGGACTCGGGAAGATGATCTGCATCATTCCTATTTCCATACGGTTTCCGTCGAACGTATTGAGGCGGGTGTTGATGGGGATGGCAAGCCGGTTGCCTGGCTGCATCGAACCGTTGCACCGACCATTCTGTCGACCTTTGATGACTCTGCATTGGTCAAGATGCCGATTGAACTCGGCATGGGTGTTGTGAATGTGCCGTTTGCCATAGACAACGTGCGTATCGAAAACCCCGAGGCCAAGGCACTTACACGTATCGGCTGGTTCAGATCGGTTTCCAACGTGCCACATGCGTTTGCCATTCAGTCTTTTGTCAGTGAGATGGCCGCAAAACTGGATCGTGATGCCAAGGATTACCTGCTCGAAGTCATCGGGCCGCCACGCCAACTGAACCCCGCTAAACTGCTGGATAGCTGGAATTACGGTGAGTCGCCGGAAGAATATCCCATTGATACCGGCCGACTGCGGCGCGTGGTTGAAACAGTCGCCGACAAAGCCAGTTGGGGTAAAAGCCTGCCGGCTGGTCGCGGTCAGGGCATTGCCGCGCATTACAGCTTTGTCAGTTACACCGCTGCTGTGGTTGAAGTCGAAGTTGATGAAGATGGTGAGTTGTCGATTCCAAGAGTCGATATCGCCATTGATTGTGGCCCGGCGATTAACCCGGAACGTATTAAATCGCAGCTTGAAGGTGCTGTGATCATGGGCATCAGCCTGGCCATGCTGGGTGAGATTACCTTCAAGGATGGCGCTGTAGAGCAAAACAACTTTGATGGTTACCAGTTAAGCCGGATGGCAGATGCGCCTGCTGAGATTCATGTGCATATTGTGCCGGCGGATGACTATGACGTACCGCTGGGCGGTGTCGGCGAACCTGGTCTGCCACCGATTGCCCCGGCCCTGTGCAATGCGATCTTTGCCGCTACTGGACAACGCATCCGGGCATTGCCCATTGCGGATCAGCTGGAGCCGGCGTAATGGACAGTATGGACTTGCAAGTGCTTCAGGCCTTGCAGGACTGGCAACGGCAAACACAGCCCGTATGGCTGGTGACGGTGGGTCAGACGTTTGGCTCAAGTCCACGTCCTGCCGGAGCCATGCTGGCGTTGCGCGGTGATGGATTAAGCGTCGGGTCGGTGTCTGGTGGTTGTATTGAAGATGACTTGATCGACAAGGCTCGCGCCGGTGAGTTGAATCAACATCAACCGCAGATGCTCAGCTATGGTGTCAGTCGCGATGAAGCGCAGCGTTTTGGTCTGCCATGTGGCGGCGTCATGCAGCTGATTATTGAGCCAGTGCCTGCGGCTGCCAGCTGGCCCGGCGACGTGCTGACCTCAGTGCGTCAGCATCGGTTATTGGCGCGCTGTCTGGATATGCAAACTGGTCAGGTCAGATTGCAGGATGCCAGACTCAGTGATGAGTTCAGCTTAAACGACCAACAGATGACGGCGATACACGGGCCGCGCTGGCGCTTGTTGATTATCGGCACCGGCCAGACATCGGAATATCTGGCGCAAATGGCGCAGGCACTGGATTATCAGGTACTGGTCTGTGATCCACGACCGGATATGCTGCAGACATGGTCGGTGGCAGATTGTCAGTTGCTCGACAGCATGCCCGATGACGCGGTGCTGGAGCTGCAGGTGGATGGTCGTACAGCCATTATTGCGCTGACCCATGATCCTAAAATTGATGATATGGCGCTGCTGGAGGCGCTCAAATCACCGGCGTTTTATGTGGGCGCGGTTGGCAGCAAGAAAAACAATGCCAGTCGCCGTGAGCGGTTGGCAATGTTTGATCTGTCAGCCGCAGAAATTGCCCGTTTACATGGACCGGTCGGTCTGGCCATTGGCAGTAAAACGCCACCGGAAATTGCCGTGGCCATTGTGGCTCATCTGGTACAGGTGCGCAGTCAACTGGCTCAAACCCAGGCGATACAAAAAAACACGATGGTCTGTCAGTGACACAGATTCAGCCCGTTTTGCTTGCCGCCGGGCAGTCACGCAGGTTTGGCGAAAACAAATTACTGGCAGACTTTTGCTACGCTGGTGTCACGGCACCGTTGTTGGCTCATAGTCTGCAGCCTTGGCTGCAACAGTTTGAGCGGGTCTTAGTGGTAGTGCCGATGATCTATCAACCATTACAAAAGGCTTTACAGACTGCGCTTAATGACGATTATCATCGGCTCGACTGGCTGCCCAGTGCCCAGGCTGAGGCCGGCATGGGCCACAGTCTTGCAGATGCTGTCAGCGCTACGGCTGAGGCAGAAGGCTGGTTGATTGGTCTTGCGGATATGCCGCTGTTGCCAACTGAGGCGATTGCCGGTGTTGCGGATCTGCTCAAGCAGGGTGCTGTCTTGGCAGCGGCCCGCTATATGCAACGACAGGGACACCCGGTCGGGTTTTCCAGCCAGTTTTATTCGGCGTTATCAATACTGCAAGGCGACTCCGGTGGTCGGCATTTGCTAAAACAGCATCATGCGGCAATACAGTTTTTTGACTGTCAGCATCCAGGTGTGCTGACAGATGTCGATACACCACAAGCATTGCAGGCACTGCAGGCTTCAGCTGCAATTTCAACCAGCGGATAAGCTTGCTGTGCTGGCTTTTCTGATATTCCCTGTCTCCCATACCGTTCCTTATTATCACTTGTTTTAACCACACCGGTTCTAGCTGCCGGTAAAACAATGATTGACACAATTAGCTAGCTAACTATAATGGGGCTTACTATGTTGCAGCTGAAAGATCTTCCCAATGCCGAAGTACTCAGCAAGTTTGCTGAGCGCTACCCGGATGCCGATATTCACAAGGTGCTCCAGTTTCTGACTGTGTTGCGTATCGGCAGCGACTTATCGTTGATGTTGGACAATTTTCTGGCGGGTTACGGCTTGTTGCAGGGGCGTTGGTGGGTATTGATCCTGCTAATGCGTGAAGCGGATTTGACTACAACACCTTCAATTCTCGCCAGCAAAGCCGGGGTCAGTCGCGCAACGATGACCGGTTTGCTGGATGGCCTGGAACGGGAAGGACTGGTCAGCCGGGTGGCCGACAAACATGATCGGCGGCGGCTGGCCATTCAACTGACTGCAGCTGGCCAGGCCAAACTGGATCAGGTGATGCCCGCTTACTATCAACGTGTTAATGCGCTGATGGACAGTCTCTCTTCTACAGAGGCAGAGGAACTGATTCAGTCATTAAAAAGTCTGCATTCGCAACAAACGGTTTTTGAATAAGAGTGTCTTAACGATATCCAGTTTTTTCTGATAAGGAGTTAATTATGTGGAAACAATTAGTTTTGGCCAGCAGTTTGATGTTGGGTGTTAACGCCGGGCTTGTAGCCGATGACCACGGCCACCATCATCATGAGGGCCATGATCACTCCATGCATGACCACGATATGCACGATCATCACCATCATCATCCAACACCTGAGATGGTCGCCGAAATGGAATTTGATAAGTGGAATCAGCTGTTCAACCAGGGCGATAGTCAGGGGCTTGCGGCGCTCTACCTGGAAGATGCCACTTTGTCGCCCGGCAATGGTGAGATTCTGCAGGGACGCGAAGCGATTGCCGGCTTGTTTCAAGGCTTTTTTGATGCCGGGTTATTCAATCACCGAATTGAAATTACAGCGGTTAATTTTGCCTATGAAATGATGTCAGCCATCGGTCATTGGCATGCAGATGTTGTCAATGAATCGGGTGAAACTGTGACATATACTGGTGTCTTGCAGGTGGTATTTGTTGAAAACGATGATCTCGAATGGGATATCGGTTCGCATATCTGGAATATGAGTGAATAAGTCTTTTTTCACCAATCTGAGTAACTCAAAAGCCGGCATTGCCGGCTTTTGTTGTTTTAGGGCAAGCTCAAGCCAAAAACTTATTCCAGATCATGGTCAAACCGTGAAAATGACAATAGACTTCTCCATTTAGCTAATACTGAGTTGATTTATCAATGCCCATCCAGCGCCGAAAAAGATTTTTTCTGATCGTAATTAGTCTTTTGGTGCTCAGTGGTTTTGTCATCACCAGCCTGATTGGTTATTACGTTGCTAAAGACTCGATCTCAAGTCAATTAAGAGAGGAAATGCTGCCACTGACCAGTGACAATATTTACTCTGAAATCCAGCGTGACTTGCTAACGCCGCTACTGATTTCTTCGCTGATGGCCAATGATACCTTTTTGCGCGAATGGGTCGAGCAAGGTGAGCAAGATGCGGAGCGTATCTCTAATTATCTGGAGCAGATTCAACGCAAGTACAATACGATCACCGCGTTTTTTGTCTCCGATAAAACAATGAATTACTACCATCCCAGTGGCATACTCAAGCAACTGGATGAGGGTGATGCTGCGGATAGATGGTATTTCCGCTCGCGGGCTTTGCGTGATGATTATGAGATCAACATCGATCTGGACACTGCGGACCGCAGTCGATTGAGTATTTTTGTCAATTATCAGGTCAAGGATGAAAGAGGGCGTTTGATTGGTGTCACCGGTGTTGGACTGTCGATGGAAGCGGTGGGCCAGTTGATCGAGAGCTATCAGCGTCGTTATGGACGCCAGATTTATTTTGTTGACCGTCAAGGTGAGGTCACCTTGCATGGCGAGAGTTTTGACGAGCAACTGCACCTGCAAAATCGTGAGGGTTTGCAAAAGCTCTTTACCCGAATCCTGACTAGTCCCAGCGCCAGCGTTGAGTTTCAGGCAGAAGATGGTCGAACCATCTATCTCAACAGCCGACTGGTTCCGGAGTTTGACTGGTATCTGGTGGTTGAACAGGTGGGCTATCCTGATTCACAGAAAGTTGAATCTGCTTTGATCTTTAACCTGCTGTTATCGCTGGTGATTTGTGTTGTGGTCTTGCTCATCGCTCACTTTACGCTGCGTGGACATCAGCGTCGTCTTGAAGATATGGCAACGCGTGACAAATTAACGGGTGTTATCAGCAGGCAGGTATTTGAAGAGGTCTATGAACGTGCCGCTAAAGACGCTCAACGTCGAGAACAACCCTTATCACTGATCCTGCTGGATATTGACCACTTCAAGAAGATTAATGATGACTTCGGTCATCACCTGGGCGATGAAGTGCTGGTCGGTTTTGCCAACTTGACCCAGCGACATATCCGCCGGGAGGATGTGCTGTGTCGATGGGGCGGCGAGGAATTTCTGGTGTTACTGGAGAACTGTGATATCGAGCGTGCTACAGAAATTGCCAATCAGCTACGTGAACAAGTCAAACATCATGCCTTTCACTCCAGCCAGCAATCTCTGCAAATTACTATCAGTGCCGGTGTCGCGCAATTGCAGCCTGGTGAGTCAATGAGCATGTTATTACGGCGTTGTGACAAGGCGTTGTATCAGGCAAAAAACGAAGGCCGTGATCGGGTTATTTCCATCTAAGTTCATAGACTGCGGAAAAGTTTTTGCACCTGTGATGGTCGATGTTTTTTAATGGTGCATGCAAAATACTTGTTTGCACCATTAATGCGCATTTTAAATACCTCTATTATTTCTTTCATAGTAAAATCAACAGCTTAAATTTTGGCATTATCATTGCTAACTCCAATGCGAACAAACTTTGGAGCAGTAGATGAAAGAGAAATTGGTGCTGATTGGTAACGGCATGGCAGGTGTTCGCACGCTGGAAGAAGTGCTGAAACTGTCACCGGACAAATACGAGATCACCGTATTTGGCGATGAACCGTACGGTAACTACAACCGGATCATGCTGTCGCCAGTGCTGGCGGGTGAAAAAACCATCAACCAGATCATGATTAACGATTTGCAGTGGTATCAGGACAATAACATCACACTGCATGCCGGAAAAAGAATCACAAAAATTGATCGTGTGAACTGTCAGGTCATCAGTGAAGATGGAACTGTCGCTGATTACGACCGCCTGCTGATGGCAACAGGTTCACGTCCATTCATACTGCCTATTCCGGGAAGCGATTTGCCGGGTGTGATCAGTTTTCGCGATATCGCCGATGTTGATTTCATGCTGGAAACAGCTCAGACACATAAAAAAGCGGTAGTGATTGGCGGTGGCCTGTTAGGGCTTGAAGCGGCTAATGGACTGATGATTCAGGGAATGGACGTGACGGTCGTGCACTTGACCGATGTGTTGATGAATCAGCAGTTGGATAAACCTGCTTCCGACATGATGCTGGAACAGCTACAGGCCAAAGGACTGAAGTTTTTGATGCAGCATGAATCGGCTGCTATCGAAGGTGATGGCCGGGTTGAACGCTTACTTTTCAAAGATGGCAGCAGCATCGACACCGATCTGGTGGTGATGGCAGTGGGCATTCGACCTAATGCCGAGCTGGCCAAATCTGCAGGAATCTACTGTGAGCGTGGCATTGTTGTTGATGACACCATGCAAACCTATGATCCAAAAATTTATGCGGTAGGTGAGTGTGTACAACATCGTGGTCTGACCTTTGGTCTGGTCGCACCATTGTTTGAACAGGCTAAAGTCTGTGCCAATCACCTTGTGCACATGGGTATCGCCAGATACATGAGCAGCATTACCTCCACCAAACTCAAGGTGACAGGCATTGATTTGTTCTCAGCTGGTGACTTTATCGGTGACGAATCAACCGAAGATCTGGTTTTCAAAGATGCTGCCAGACATGTTTACAAGAAACTGGTGATCAAAAATGATCAGCTGGTCGGCGCGGTGCTGTATGGCGATACCGTCGATGGTGCCTGGTACTTTCAGCTGATGCGTGATGGCACAGATGTCTCCAGTTTGCGAGAGTTCATGCTGTTTGGACAGCATCATCTGGGCGATTCCGGGCATGGTGCTGCCAATGCGGTAGATGGCCTGCCTGATGATGCCGAAATTTGTGGCTGTAATGGTGTTTGCAAAGGCGATATCGTCAAGGCTATCACCACAGAAAGCCTGTTCACGCTTGATGAAGTCAAGGCTCACACCAAAGCGGCCGCCTCATGTGGATCATGTACTGGACTGGTCGAACAACTGTTGGCCTCAACACTGGGCAGTGACTTTAACGATACCCCCACCAAGAAAGCCATGTGTGGTTGTACAGACATGAGTCATGGTGAAGTCAAAGCTGCTATTCGTGAGCAACAGTTGAAGAGCATTCCAGAAGTTATGCAAGCATTGGACTGGAAGACGAGTGATGGCTGCCATAGTTGTAGACCTGCACTGAATTATTATCTGCTCAGCACCTGGCCCAACGAATATGTTGACGATGCACAATCACGTTTTATCAACGAGCGGGTGCATGCCAATATCCAGAAAGATGGCACCTATTCAGTAGTGCCACGTATGTGGGGCGGAGTGACCAATGCTCGGGAATTAAGAGCACTGGCCGACATTTCAGACAAATACAACGTACCCACCGTCAAGGTTACCGGTGGCCAGCGGATCGATTTGCTGGGCGTCAAAAAAGAAGACCTGCCCAATATGTGGGCGGATCTCAGCGAGGCAGGCTTTGTGTCAGGCCATGCCTATGGCAAATCCCTGCGTACTGTAAAAACCTGTGTCGGGAGTGAATGGTGCCGGTTTGGTACCCAGGACTCAACCGGGCTGGGCATCAATATCGAAAAAATGACCTGGGGTTCATGGACACCGCATAAATTCAAGATTGCGGTATCGGGATGCCCGCGTAACTGCGCCGAGGCCACCATTAAAGATCTGGGTGTGGTGTGCGTTGATTCAGGCTACGAACTGCATGTCGGCGGCAACGGCGGTATCAAGGTCAGAGCCACCGATTTCTTATGCAAAGTGTCCACCGAAGAAGAGGTAATGGAATACACCGCAGCCTTTATGCAATTGTATCGGGAAGACGCACATTATCTGGAACGCACTGCGCCATGGATTGAACGGGTCGGTCTGAAATCGGTCGTGTCACAGCTGGTCGACGATCCGGACAATCGCAAACTGCTGGCCGAGCGCTTTTACGAGTCACAAAAAAATGCGCAGGAAGATCCCTGGGCGCAACATGCTGCCACTCAGCGTGAAAATTACATTCCTATCAAGCAAGTCGGTTAAGAGGTCAGCATGAATTGGACAGAAGTGGGGCCATTGTCGGCCATCCCGCAGAAAGGCGCGCGCGTTATCGAAACCAGCGATGGTGATGTTGCCGTATTTCGAACTTCAACAGATGAGGTATTTGCATTATTTGATCAGTGTCCACACAAAAAGGGACCACTGTCACAGGGCATCGTTTACGATAAGAAGGTCGCCTGCCCGTTACACAACTGGGTGATTGCACTGGACAGTGGCGAAGCCACCGGTCCAGACAAGGGCTGCACCCGCAGCTTTGCAACCAAAGTAGATAACGGAACGGTATTTATTGCGCTATGAAGTCCTGGTTTATCAGTCCTGATATTGACGGCAATCACTTCGATAGCGCGACCATTTCGCAGCATCGCTCTGTGACTGACCGTCAACAAACTGCGCCAACCACAGTGACGATGCGAGCAATCAGATCCGGGAAATTATCGTGACTTTAGCAACCACCACTCGAACCACTTGTCCATATTGCGGCGTTGGCTGCGGCGTACTTGCTTCGACGCTTGAAGATGGCACAGTGGAAATTCAGGGCGATCCTTTACATCCCGCCAATCTTGGAAGGCTTTGTTCCAAGGGCAGTGCGCTGGGTGAAACGGTGGGCCTTGACGGGCGGTTGTTACATCCGGTGGTTGATGGCAAACAGGTCAGCTGGGATGAGGCATTGGATACCGTCAGCGAACGTTTGCAGACGATTATCCAAGAGCACGGCCCGGATTCTGTGGCCTTTTATTTGTCAGGGCAACTACTGACAGAAGATTACTATGTTGCCAACAAGCTGATGAAAGGCTTTATTGGCAGTGGCAACATCGATACCAACTCACGTTTGTGTATGTCGTCTGCGGTGGCAGCCTATAAACGTGCCTTGGGCAGTGACACCGTACCCTGTAGCTACGAAGATCTGGAAATAGCCGATTTGCTGGTCATTGCCGGTTCCAACGCTGCCTGGTGTCATCCGGTGTTATTCCAGCGTATCAGTAAGGCGAAAGAACTACGCCCCGATATGAAAGTCGTGGTGATCGATCCACGACGAACCGCCACCTGTGATCTGGCTGACCTCCATCTACCGGTGAAACCAGGCAGTGATGCCTATTTGTTTAACGGCTTACTCAACTATTTGAAGCAACACGACAAGCTGGATTGGCGTTTTATCGAGCAGCATGTGGATGGTTTTGCCGATGCATTACAGGCAGCAAAAACCTCATCAGCCAGCATTCCGGCCGTCGCCGCGGCGTGTGAACTGCCAGAGAGCGATGTTGCCGAGTTCTTCCGATTATTTGCTCAGACCGAACGCAGCATCAGTTTTTATTCACAAGGCATCAATCAGTCCTCTTCCGGTACTGATAAATGTAATGCCATTCTCAATTGCCATTTAGCCACCGGTCGCATCGGTAAACCGGGCATGGGGCCATTTTCAATCACCGGACAGCCCAATGCCATGGGCGGCCGCGAGGTGGGTGGTTTGAGCAATATGCTGGCGGCGCACATGGACATTGATAACCCTAGCCATCGGGATCTGGTCAGCCGTTTCTGGAAAACCGACCGACTAACCACCACCCCAGGTCGCAAAGCGGTCGATATGTTCAAGGATTTGGGCAGCGGAAAAATCAAGGCTGTCTGGGTACTGGCGACCAATCCGGTGGTCAGCTTGCCAGAGGCTGATGCGGTTAAAAAAGCACTGGAACAATGTGAATTGTTGATTGTGTCGGATATTGAACAGCAAACCGATACCACGCGACATGCACATGTTCTGCTGCCTGCGTTGGCCTGGGGTGAAAAAAGCGGCACGGTCACCAACTCGGAACGTCGAATTAGTCGACAACGGGCTTTTTTACCGGCACCCGGTGAAGCACGAGCCGATTGGTGGATGATTGCTGAAGTTGCCAAACGCATGGGCTTTGCCGAGGCTTTTGACTTCAATTCGGCGGCTGATGTTTTCAGAGAGCATGCCGCCTTGTCAGGCTTTGAAAATAATAACTTACGAGACTTTGACATCAGTGCTCTGGCGACGATGTCCGATAGTCAGTTTGAACAGCTGAAACCGGTGCAATGGCCAGTGAATGAGGCTGCGCCTAAAGGCACCGCGCGTTTGTTTACGGAGCATCAGTTCAATACGGCCAACGGCAAGGCCAAAATGATTGCAGTTGATCCACGCCTGCCGGCGAATCACTGTGATATCGAATATCCCTTGGTACTCAATACCGGCCGAATTCGTGATCAGTGGCACACCATGACTAGAACCAGTCGCGCACCGAGACTGGCAGCACACATGCCTGAACCTGTGGTGGAAATTCACCCGATGGATGCCGCTACCTGGCAACTCAAGGATGGGGCACTGGCGGAGTTGACCAGTCGATGGGGACGTTTGATTGGCAGGGTAAACCATAGTAATTCCCAGCGTCCGGGCAGTGTGTTTGTGCCGATTCACTGGAACAGTCAGTTTGCAGCACTGGCAAGGGTAGCGACTCTGGTCAATGCGGTCACGGATCCGCTTTCCGGTCAACCCGAACTCAAGCAAACACCGGTCAGTATTAGAGCTTTCAATGCTGAGTGGCATGGTTTTGTGTTGTCTCGACAACCACTGGATCTGGGCGATACCGCCTACTGGGTCAAAGTACGCGGTGAACAATTCTGGCGATATGAGCTGGCGGGCGAATCGGCGCTGCCAGAAGCGAGTGAATGGGTAAGAGTGTTACTGGGACCTGAAGGTGACTGGCTGGATTTTTCTGATCAAAAAGCCGGCCGTTATCGTGCTGCCAAGTTTTCAGGTGACAGTTTGCAGGCCGTGGCATTCATTGCCAGGGATTTCCAATTGCCGCAGCGTCAGTGGCTATCTGAGCTGTTTAGCCGAGAAACTCTGAATCAAGCGGAACGCATGAGTCTGCTATCCGGAAGACCGGCTTCCGGACTGCCTGATCAGGGAAAAATGATTTGTGCCTGTTTTGGTGTGGGTGAAAAAACCATCGAACAAGGTATTTGTGAACGCCGTCTGACCAGTGTCGATCAGATAGGGGATGCACTTAAAGCTGGAACCAACTGCGGTTCCTGCATTCCCGAGTTACAGCAGATGTTGCGTCGTCTGCAATAGCAATCTTTCATTCCATCCAGCCTGACGGGCTGGTTCAACGGAATGTCATCCTAATACTCTGCAAAGAAGCAGCGTTATCTTTTGGTAATTAAGCTGCGTATGCCTTTGGGTGTGCGTGGCTTTTAGAGGAAACGCTCATGTTAAAAAGTAAAAAACCACTGGTTCTGACCTGTCTGGCAGCAACATTTTCAGGTCTGGGCATGTCAACAACCGCGATGGCTGGTGATAGTTTCATTGAGGCACTCAAAGGGGGCAAAGTCAGCTTCGTTTCAAGGGCGCGTTATGAGTCAGTCAGGCAGGATAATGATCTAAAAAATGCTCATGCCAATACGCTGAGAACCGCATTGGGTTATCGCACAGGACAGTTTCATGGCTTCAGTGGCTTTGTGGAATTTGAAAATGTGACTCGATTGGGAGCCAATCGCTACAACAGCACCACAAACAACAATACTGATTATTCAGTTGTTGCCGACCCGACCGGTACTGAAGTCAATCAGGCTTACTTTGCCTATCAAAACTTTGATACTACGTTCCGGCTGGGAAGACAGGATATTACCTATCGTCAGGCGCCCATGCATCGATTTATCGGTAATGTGCTGTGGAGACAGAATCACCAAACCTTTGATGCCTTGAGTATTCAAAATACCTCATTGGCGGATACCCGTCTCAGTTATGCCTACATCGACAAAGTGCATACCATTTTTGGGCGTGATAGGGACTTTGGCATCATCAAGAACGGCAAAATCGATCTGCATGCGCATTTGTTCAATGTGCAATACAACGGCCTGTCGTTTGGTCAGTTGGAAGGCTATGCCTATCTGCTGGATTATCGTGATGCCAAGGAAACCTCTTCTAAAACGCTGGGTGGACGTTTTGCCGGTTCACAGCCTCTGAACGAGCAGTTCAGTCTGGTCTATACCGCTGAATATGCGAGTCAGGATGACTACCGAAGCGGCACTATGTCACGGCAGAACTATTGGCTGGCAGAACTGGGTGGACGATATATGGGCTGGACTCTGAAAGCATCCTATGAGGTGCAGCAGGGCAATGGCACGGACAGCTTTAAGACACCCCTCGGTACTAATCATGCTTATCAGGGTTGGGCAGATCAATTTCTCACTACGCCGCCACAGGGTCTGAAAGACCGTTATCTGACGCTTGCAGGTCCGATCATGGGCGCTCAGTTTGTTGCCTCGTGGCATGACTACAAGACCGATAAGGACAGTCTTGATGCCGGTCACGAGTTGAACCTGATGCTGCAAAAGACCTTTAATCAGCATTACACCCTGGGTGTCAAATATGCTGATTACCGGGCCGATAGTGAGTTTCCATCCTTGGTGGATACCAAGAAGCTCTGGATTTATGGTCAGGTAAGTTTCTAAAGGGTTGGCGCATTCGGCATGCTGACGTCTGGCCACCGCTCCGGGCACAGATGTCAGCATGTCGAGATGCACCAAGTTTGATCGTCATCATCAACCCAATGTCCACAATGAAGCATGGCTTAGATTTACTTCCTTTATAAGCTTATGAAATAAAAGAGGTTATCGGTTGGCACGGCTTATGCAAAACCTATTTTGCATACCACGTCAAGGAGGCGTTGCCATGACTTACATTGTTGATTTGATTTATTTGGTCAAAGAGCTTTGCAAGCTCTGCTTCATGGTCATTTTGTCACCATTAGGGTTGATGGCGGGAGTCTTGTTCGCTTGGTAACAATGGCTGCCGATTACAGGGATAGAAACATGTCTTCTTATCTGTCGGTAATGGTACTGATTGTACTGTTCGCTGCTGTGATGGCACGTATGTCTGTGCTGAGATCACAAGCGATTGAAAAAATGCAGCGGGGGCTGGATTTGCTGATTTTTATTCGGCAGGTCATGGACAGCAGCCAAAAGCATCGGGGTACTGCCAATGCCTATGTGCAAGGTAATGACCGACTCAGATCGCAATTGATGTCGATACAGTCGGGTCTGGACCGAGCACTGGCTGACGGCAGTGTCGAGGCGTTAAAAAACTTCCCTCAGTGGCAGTCATTCAGTGATCACTGGCCAAGGTTAAAACAACATGTGCTGGATAAGGATCTCAAACCTTTCCACCTGATTCGTCAGCATAATCTGATGATTGAAAGCCAGTTGTCCTTATTTGACGATGTGGCACGTGCGCATGATTTCCACAAGCTGATGCTGGACAACAAAACCCGTGTATCAGAGTTGTGTCTTGATACCTTGCACGCTGCAGAAACCATTGGCCAGGCGCGAGCCATCGGCTCAGGACTGTGTGTCCGTGGCAAGGCAGAAGGTGCCGATGCAATGATGCTCGATTTTTTGCGACGGACATTAAAAAGTCACACTGATGAGTTATTACGGGAACTGTCGATGATTAACAACGACAAGCTCAATCAAACACTCAGGACTGAAGCTCAAAAAATTCAGTCTTTGATGCAGGTATTACTCAGCACGATAGAACAGAAAATTTTGATCGACGGAGCGATTCAAACCGACTCCCAGCACTATTTCGAGATCGCCAGTCAGCCAATTGAGGCATTGCTGCGATTGTTTGGACTCATTATCGACTACACACGAAACCATTATGCTGAACTCTATTGATAGCAAAACCGCGACATCTTTCAATACGCTTGTTTTCTGTGACAAACCATTGCTCAGTCGACAGCTGCAATCTGCACTGGCCGGTACTGACTATCAGGTCACACACTGTGCCGAAACACTCCAGGCATTGTTGGCGGTTCCGCTCACGGATGAGCCGACTGTATTGTTAATGGCCGTCGAAGAGTGTCATCAAGATTTGTTGAAATTGCTTAAGATGATTCATCAACAAAGGCCGATGCCTGTGGTGGTATTCACCAGCCAGTATGATGACAGTGAATTGGAAGAAGCCATTGATGCAGGCGTCAGTGCCTACATTGTTGACGGTTTGCAGCCGCAACGACTACTCCCGGTATTGAAGCTGGCCCAGGCACGTTTTCGGAAAAATCAGCTGCTGGAAAAACAGCTTAACGAGCTGAAAACTGCTTTGGAAGATCGCAAGGTGATAGAGCGTGCCAAGGGCATGATCATGCAACAAAGAAACTGTTGTGAAGACGAAGCCTATCGCTTGATTCGAACCGCAGCGATGAACCAGAACATGCGGATGGCCGCTTTGGCTAAAAACATTCTATCAACCACTGATTTGATAGACAGTCCGCTGAAAGTTTAAGGAGCTTTTGAATCACCTGCGCTGTCCGGCTCTGGTCTGCGCTTCACGCCATGCTTAAGCAGAACATCATCCATGCTCCGCTTTAGGTATGGCTATGCCGGATACATCGATTTACTGGATGTTTCCCGGCTGAATTAACGCACAATATTGGTGCGCATGCTGCACCATATGATTGTTTTTTAAGCATTAAATCCCCCATGTAAACAATTACCAAGGGATAACTGCATGAAAAATAAGGAGTAAAAAATACTTGTTTAAGGCTGGCACAGTCTCTGCTGTACAGCTGCTATCAGACCCAGTGGCGGGTTCTTTCAAAACAGGCAACCGGATAACGACGTCCCTGACCTTCATTCATCCTTCTCATAACTGTTATCTGTCTGGAGTTAAACATGAACAGACCACTGTTTAGTCACCGTAAACCCCGGGGTATTTTGGCAGCAACGATTATAGTTGCCTCAGCCATGATGATGCCCACATCGATTGTTGAAGCGGCTTCTGGCGCTTTGGAAAAAGAAGATTTAAGACTTGGATTCATCAAGTTGACCGATATGGCGCCATTAGCGATTGCCTACGAGAAAGGCTTTTTTGAAGATGAGGGCCTGTATGTGACGCTTGAGGCACAGGCCAATTGGCGTGTACTGCTGGATGGTGTCATTGATGGCACCTTGGATGGTGCACATATGCTGGCCGGACAACCGATAGGTGCCACGATTGGCATTGGTACTCAAGCCGATGTGGTGACTGCCTTCAATATGGATCTCAATGGCAATGCGGTGACTGTCTCCAATGATGTTTGGCAACAGATGAAACCTCATATCCCGCATGATGAGGCAGGTCGACCAATACACCCGATTTCTGCAGAAGCGCTGAAACCAGTCATCGATAACTTTGCCGATGCGGGTCAGTCTTTCAATATGGGCATGGTGTTTCCATTATCTACCCACAATTACGAGCTGAGATACTGGCTGGCTGCGGGTGGCATACACCCCGGATATTATGCGCCGCACAAAGGTGATAGCAGTGGTCACCTGGAAGCGGAAGCCCTGCTGTCAGTGACGCCACCGCCACAAATGCCTGCGACTATGCAAGCTGGCACAATTCATGGCTACTGTGTCGGTGAGCCATGGAATCAACAAGCGGTGTTCATGGGTATTGGTGTTCCGGTTGTCACCAATTATCAGATTTGGCAGAACAATCCAGAGAAAGTGTTTGGGGTCAGCAGAAGTTGGGCTGAGCAAAATCCCAATACTCATGTGGCTTTGGTCAAGGCTTTAATCCGGGCGGCACACTGGCTGGATGCCGATAACAATGCCAACCGGGAAGAGGCGGTACGAATTCTGTCTCAGCCGCACTATGTCGGTGCCGACTTCGACGTGATCGCTAACAGCATGACCGGTACCTTCGAGTATGAAAAAGGTGATGTCCGCGAAGTCCCTGACTTCAATGTGTTTTTCCGTCACCATGCCACCTATCCCTACTACAGCGATGCTGTCTGGTTTTTGACCCAGATGCGTCGCTGGGGACAAATTCCTGAAGCCAAGCCTGATAGCTGGTTTGACGAGATCGCAAGACAGGTTTATCTGCCCGAAGTGTATCAATTGGCGGCTCAAGCGCTGATTGAGGAAGGCAAGTTAAGTGCTGAGGATTTCCCGGACTTTTCTGTCGAGACCGGCTACAAACCACCGCAGTCAGGTTTTATTGATGGAATTGTGTTTGATGCTACACAGCCATCTGCCTATCTCGAGCAGTTTGAGATCGGTCTGAAAGCTGATGAGGTGATTGACTAGCAACCCTGTGTGGCCGGTCTGATACCTCGGTATCAGACCGGACTCTCAAACCTTCGGGATTCAAGAGCGATTATGAAAGATAAACTAATCTATTTCCTGGAACTGACCGGGATGACATGGTTCGTACCGGTGGTCAGAATGCTGGCAGGCGAGGCACCACTGAAACAGGCACAATTATTGGTACAAATGATTGGCCTGCCATTGTTGGCAATGCTGATTTTCCTGATGTTGTGGCATATCGGTGCAGCAAAGGTGATCACCAGTCTTGGTCAGGTGCCAGGACCCACTCAGGTCTGGGAGCAATCAATGGTGTTGCTGGACGAACACCGGGCAGAGCGTGAACGTGAACGGCAATTCTATGAGCGTCAGGAACTGCGTAATGCCGAGCGGCTGGCTGCTGACCCAGATGCAGAAGTACGTATTCGCCCATTTACCGGCCGAGACACCTTTATCGATCAGGTCCAGACCAGTCTGAAAACGGTATTTGTCGGGTTTTTACTGGCCAGTTTGATTGCCATTCCCATCGGAATTGTCAGTGGCTTGAGTCAGAATCTCTACTCTGCAATCAACCCGCTGATACAGATCCTGAAACCCATTTCGCCACTCGCCTGGCTACCCATTGTGACCATGGTGGTCAGTGCTTTGTATGTCACTGAAGATCCGATGTTCTCGCGGTCTTTTGTGACCTCGGCCATCGTGGTGATGCTCTGTTCATTATGGCCAACACTGATTAATACGGCGGTGGGGGTATCTTCAATCGATCGAGATTTGATCAATGTGGGTCGAGTGTTGCGCCTTAATTATCTGACGACTGTACTCAAGATCGTTATTCCTTCGTCTATTCCAATGATTTTCACCGGACTGAGAATCTCGCTGGGGATTGGCTGGATGGTACTGATAGCCGCGGAAATGCTGTCTCAAAATCCGGGGCTGGGAAAATTTGTCTGGGATGAATTCCAAAACGGCAGTTCTACCTCACTGAGCAGGATCATGGTGGCAGTATTGGTGATTGGTGGGCTTGGATTTGTACTCGACCGAATCATGCTGACTCTGCAAAAAGTATTTTCTTATGACAAAACCGCAATTATCCGTTAACTGAGGAGCGCCGAATTATGGATGCCTATTTGAATCTTGATCACGTCAGCATTGATTTTCCGACCGCTAATGGAGCGTTTCGCGCCTTGGATAATGTCAATCTGAAAATTAATAAAGGTGAGTTTGTCAGCATTATCGGACACTCGGGCTGTGGCAAGTCCACGGTCATGAATATTGTCGGTGGTTTGTATCAAGCTACTGAAGGTGGCGTGGTGTTACAGGGCAAGGAAGTCAATGAGCCTGGGCCCGATAGAGCCATTGTGTTTCAGAATCATGCTCTGTTTCCCTGGTTAACCTGCTATCAGAATGTTGAGCTGGCAGTGAAATCAGTGTCGGGACACCGGCGAAATCGTAAACAGATTCGCGAATGGGTTGAACACAACCTTGAGTTGGTACATATGATGCATGCGAAAGACAAATTGCCTTCTGAAATTTCCGGAGGCATGAAACAGCGTGTAGGAATCGCACGTGCGCTGTCAATGGAGCCCAAGGTGCTACTCATGGATGAACCTTTTGGTGCATTGGATGCACTAACTCGGGCACATTTACAGGACTCACTGATGGAAATTCAGTCGGAGTTGAATAACACGGTGATTATGATTACTCACGATGTCGATGAAGCAGTACTACTGTCAGATAAGATTGTAATGATGACAAATGGACCCGCCGCGACCATTGGTGAAATATTGGAGGTAAATCTGCCGCGACCGCGCAAGCGACTCGAGTTGGCAGATGATCAGCAATATAATCACTATCGTTCAGAAGTGATTCACTTCCTGCACGAACGTCATGCGCGTAAAGTGGCATAGTCCAGGCAAGTGGATAGACGTTGAGCTTTTATGACTCATCGAGCCCTATGGATGGAATCGGTCTGATGCTGGACAGTGGATTGTATGAACAACTTCATAAGGCTTTATGGGTGCAAAAAAAACTTTCTGAAACCGTGGCTCGGCATTGGGTAACGACTGAATATCAGGGACTCACCCTCAGCAGTCACTTTCAGCCAATTTTCAGTATTTCCCACCGAAGACCGGTGGGTTATGAGGGCTTGCTCAGGGCATCAACTGATAGTGGTGCTCTGATTCCCCCACCTGCAGTGCTGGTTTTGCCCAATAACAGCAAGGAAAACCTCGAACTTGATCGGGCCTGTCGGCAATTGCATTTGCAAAATTTTGCCCGACAGGAAACAGGGGATTGCTGGTTGTTTCTCAACCTTAATTCACAATGTTTGGTGACCGAACAACCGGATGCCGGTTTTATGAACAGGCTGTTTGAGACGACAGGCATTCACCCGTCCCGGCTTGTGATTGAGATTCTGGAAAGTGAAATTACCGATCGCTCATACCTGAAACAACTGATTAAACATTTTCGAAGTCTGGGCTGTTTGATAGCGATTGATGATTTTGGTGCAGGCCATTCCAATTTTGACAGGATTTGGGAGCTGGAGCCGGATATTGTCAAAATTGATCGCAGTCTGGTCCAGGAGGCGGGTAAATCAAGCCGGGTTGAACGTATCCTCACCGGGATCGTTTCCTTGATCCACGAAGCTGGCAGTCTGGTGGTATTGGAGGGGGTCGAAACCAGGCGCGAGGCGCTGGTATCCATAGCCGCCAACGCTGATATGGTGCAGGGGTTTTACTTTGCAAAACCGCAGCAGTTAATAAGCTCGAATCATGAAGAATTTGTTTCGGTAATCGATGAGCTGTTGCAGCATCAGCAACGGCAACGTTTTAAAAATACTCATCAGATCAACGAAAACTTCCGCAAGATCGAGCGTTTGTTCAAGCGTGCCATCAATCATTTTTCAGTGACTCAGAACTTTGAAGAAAGCAGCGAGATTCTGTTTGCTGAAAAGCGTTCAGTAAGGTGTTACCTGTTGGATGATGCTGGCTATCAGATGGCACGCAATATCTACTCTCCGCATTACCAGCAAACCATGGATGTTCGTTTTACACCGCTGCTATCAGGTGATAACGCCAACTGGTCTCACAAACACTATCACTTCAGGGCGGTGCAACATCCAGGACAAATGCAGCTGAGCCGACCTTACCTTTCAGTTGCTGACTCGAGAATGTGCATCACGGTGTCACAAACGGTGACTTCGTCAGACAAACAATTTGTATTTTGTTGCGATCTTGATTGGCAGGATAACTAGGGCCTGTTGATTTTATTCGTCAGGCGAAGTGACTAATAGATCAACTGGCTTTGACCTTAATATCAACGATCTGTTGATGAGGATGGAGACTTCCCATGAGGGAAATCATCAGAAAATATCGGCACTTTTTGTTGCCCTTATCGATGGTGCTGGTTTTCGACTTATCCTTGTTGGCAATGAATTACGTCATCTCCGCGCAGCTTGAGGTTTCCTCCGTCAATATCAATATTGCCGGTCGTCAGCGAATGCTGTCACAAAAAATGACCAAGTCGGTCATGTTGATTCACTATCAACACGCTCAGGGTTTGTCATCAGAACACAGCTTTGATGAACTTCGTGAAGCTGTGTTTTTATTTGATCAAACTCTCAACGCTTTTTATCAGGGGGGCAAAGCTACCAGCGCTGCGGGTGAGGCAATTCGTGTCGATAAGCAGGTAACCAGTAATATCAGTCAGACCTTGTCGAAAGCTCAGGAGATATGGCAACCACTTTTCACGGAACTGAATTTATTGCTCAGTGACGAAACCTACCTTCCTTCGGTAGTTTCACGCCTTTCACAAGATAATCTGCTGCTGCTGGATTTGATGAATACTCTGACCAATCAACTGGAGGACGATGCCCGTCGTTCGACCTATTTGTTAAGGGGCTTGCAAACGATCATTGTCCTGATGATCCTGCTGTCTTTTGCCATGGCTATCCACCGCCTGATTCGGCGAGATCAGTACTACACCAATTTGATGGAAAAAAGCTCGGATATTGTTCTGGGCATTAATGCTGGTAGTGGCTTGATTACCTTTATCAGTGCTTCGGTGAAGGTATTGTTGGGGCGTGATGAAAAATACTATCTGGATCAACCGCTTGAGCAATTGTTCGATCCTGCTTCTGTTGAATATATTGAAAAGCTGATAGCACTCATCAATGCGGATAAATCGTTGCCCGAATATAGATGTGAAGTTGGTTTAAAAGGTATCAACGGCGACATCATCATTGCAGAAATGCTGATGCAGGTAGCGCCCAGTGAAGATGGCTGCAGCATGGAGCTATCTGCCGATATTCGTGATATCTCAGAGCGAAAATTGCGCGAGCAAAAACTCAGCGATATGGCGCATAAGGATGCACTGACCGGGCTACCTAATAGATCGATGCTGACTCAGATGGCAGAGCAGGCCATTCATCATGCCCGCATGCAGGCGCAATCGCTTGCGGTAATGTTTATTGATCTTGATGAGTTCAAGGCTGTTAACGACGCCTATGGGCATGCCGTTGGTGACCGATTACTGATTGAAGTGGCCAAGCGGATTGATGGCCTGGTCAGAGCCAGTGATCATGTTGCTCGGATTTCAGGCGATGAGTTTGTGGTACTGCTGACTGGCACAACATTGAAATCAGACATTCAGCGAATCGGTCACAAGATCATTCAGGCATTGAGTGAACCTGTGGTGATAGATGGTCATCAATGCCTGATTGGAGCAAGTGTCGGGATTGCGCGTTTTCCAGACGATGGCAACGATTTTGAATCGCTGCTTAAAGCCGCAGACAATGTCATGTACGCGGTCAAGCACAACGGAAAGAACGCCGTCGCTTTTGCCTGCTGATTGTGCACTGCACCAATTTGGTTCATTTGATTGCTTGCCGCCTTAAACAAGTGCATGGAATACCTGTTTTAAAGTGACTGGTCCAATAAAATCAATCGCTTAAAATTTGGCATGATTCCAGCTTAATGACGCAGAATGTTTTTTAAAGTGAGCTTTATATGTCTGCGTCAAGTTTGAGGTTTTTTTCATTCAGTGGTAACAGCCGTGTGCTGCATCTTACCTGGATGGCTTTTTTCATCAGTTTCGTTGTTTGGTTTAATCACGCGCCATTATTGGTGTCGATTCGTGAAACTTTGGGTTTGACTGACGATCAAATCAAAACGCTGCTCATTCTTAACGTGGCTTTGACTATCCCTGCCAGAATTGTGGTGGGAATGCTGGTCGATAAGTACGGCCCAAAAATCATGTACACCCTGCTGTTGGGCATTGCCAGCGTATTGTGTTTCTTTTTTGCCATTGCTGACAGCTTTGAGCAGATGGCCCTGGCGCGTTTTTTACTGGGATTCGTGGGGGCTGGATTTGTTATCGGCATCCGAATGATTTCAGAGTGGTTCCCGGCCAAACAGGTGGGGCTTGCTGAGGGTATCTATGGTGGCTGGGGCAACTTTGGCTCAGCGGCTGCAGCCATGAGTTTGCCAACCATTGCACTGATCTTTGGCGGAGATGAAGGCTGGCGCTGGGCGGTAGCACTGACCGGTCTGATTGCGTTGGTCTATGCCTTTGTTTACTACAACAGTGTGTCCGACACACCCAAAGGCTCAACCTATTTCAAGCCGAAAAAATCCGGTGCGATGGAAGTGACCAGCAAGGGCGATTTGGTGCTGTATGTACTGATGAATATTCCAATGTATGCTGCGCTCGGCTTACTCGCCTGGAAATTATCACCATCGGGTGTCAGTCTGCTGTCGGAAACAATCACTTCGCTGATTTATGTGGGCCTGGTGCTGTTATTTTTGTACCAGCTTTATCATATCTATCAGGTGAATAAACATATCTTCTCAACACCTGTTCCGGAAATTCATCGTTATAAATTTAAACAGGTCGCCGTGCTAAATCTTGCTTATCTTGCGACCTTTGGCTCTGAGCTGGCGGTGGTGTCCATGCTCCCGCTATTTTTCAGCGAAACATTCCAGATAAGCGTCGTTCAGGCAGGATTACTGGCATCAGGTTTTGCTTTCATGAATCTTGTGTCGCGTCCGACTGGCGGTTACTTCAGTGATAAATGGGGTCGAAAACTGACGCTGACGATTTGTTTGGCGGGGTTGTCAGTAGGTTATTTTGTCATGGGGCTTATCACGCCAGAGTGGTTCATCGTGTTGGCGGTCATGGCTACCATGGCATGCTCATTCTTTGTACAAGCGGGTGAGGGCGCTGTTTTTGCGGTGGTGCCACTGGTGCAACGTCGCCTGACCGGCCAAATTGCTGGAATGGCAGGCGCCTATGGTAACGTCGGAGCCTTGTTGTTCCTGACCGTGTTGTCGGTCGTGTCGGCTCAGCTGTTTTTCTGGGTAATTGCCCTGACGGCTGTGGTGACGCTAATAGTGGTACAGTTTATGGACGAGCCACGCGGCCAGATGGCCGAGGTATTGCCTGATGGCACCGTCCAGATGATTGATGTTCACTAGAGAGTTCGTTTGAGCCAATTAAAAGTTCGCTGTGGTCAGTTTTCCAGCCCAGGCGTTAAACCAGAAAATCAGGATGCGGTTGGTTTTCATTTGCCAGCCAATCCTGTGCTTTTGGAAAATAAGGGCCTCGGATGTGCTCTGGCCGATGGCATCAGCAGTAGTGAAAAAGCACGAGAAGCCAGTCAGGCGGCGGTAACAGGTTTTCTGGCTGACTACTTCAGTACCCCGGATAGTTGGTCAGTCAAGCAATCCGGCGCTAAAGTGCTGACCGCCATCAATGTCTGGCTGTGTGGACAGAGCCAGAATTTCGCGCATGAATCGCGGGGTTTGGCCACGACGTTCTCAGGCTTTGTGATTAAATCCACCACAGCCCATCTGTTTCATGTCGGAGATAGCAGAATCTATCTGTTTCGAGGTCAGGATCTGGAACAATTAACTACTGACCACCGGATCACGCTTGAGCAAGGCAAACAGTATCTGGGCAGAGCGCTGGGGATTGATTACACCCTGGAAATTGATTACCGATCCGTTGATCTTGAGGCGGGGGATCTGTTGGTTTTGATGACCGATGGTGTTTACGAATTTATCAGTGATGCAAGCCTCAAGAACCATCTGAAACAGCTTCAAGATCCCAACAGCAGTGCCCAAGCGCTATGTGAACTCGCTCTAAACCAGGGGAGTCAGGACAATGTCAGTTGTCAGATTCTGTGCGTTGATAGTTTGCCCAAACCTCAGGCCGATGAGGTTTATGCAAGATTAACTTCACTGCCGTTCCCGCCGGATTTGGAAGAGGGAATGATTCTTGATGGCTATCGAATCGTTCGAGAAATTCATGCCAGCTCCACCAGTCAGTTGTATCTGGCCGTTGATGAAGACAGTGGTCAGCGAGTGGTATTGAAAACACCCTCGGTCAACTTTGAGGATGATCCTGCCTATCTTGAACGATTTCAGTTGGAAGAGTGGGTTGGCCGCCGCATCGAGAGTCCATATGTAGTCAAGACCATCGAGCAGAAGCGGCCCCGAAGATTTCTGTACTACGTCATGGAATATCTGCCAGGCAAGACACTCGAACAACATTTGGATGATCAAGGTTATTTATCACTGAATGAAGTCAGGCAGTTGTTGCCACAATTGATCGCCGGCTTACGCGCTTTTCATCGACTGGACATGCTGCATCAGGATATCAAGCCGGGCAATATTCTGCTGACTGAAGAGGGCGGGCTGAGAATCATTGATTTTGGTTCGACAAAGATTGCGGGCATTGCAGATATCGCCACACCGATTCAACGCAAAACATTGCTGGGGACCAAATTTTTCACCGCACCTGAATATCTACTCGGTGAGCCCGGCAGCCCGCAATCTGATCAGTTTTCATTGGGAGCACTGGTCTATCAGATGCTGACCGGTCAATTGCCCTATGGCGAGCAAATTGCCAAAGTGAATAGTCGACGTGATCTTAATCGACTCAGTTACACTTCAGTGCAAAATTACCAACCGGATATTCCGCATTGGGTGGATAAGGCAATCCGGAAAACCCAACAGTTAAATCCTCAGCAGCGATATGAAAAGCTGTCGGAGTTTGAGGCCGATATGCGCAAGCCTAATCCGGTGTTCTTGAGGGAGCAACATGTCCCGCTGCTAGAACGGGACCCGTTGCGATTCTGGAAAGGTCTGGCCCTGATAATGTTGTTTATCAACCTGGCCTTGCTGGTGATATTACTTCAGGACTGAGTTTATTGGCCGAATCGAGCGATGATGCTGTTTGCTGAGGAACCATCGAGTGTTTCATTGAGCCAGTCATCCATCTCGCCCATAAACCATACCGAACAGTCAATCTGGACTTCGACCTCAACTTCTTCTCCATCACAGATCGCATAGCGGTCTGGGTCCTCAACTCGCAGTTTGGCATCAGTTACTTCGATGGCTTCATTGGCGGCAGCTTGGAGGGCTATTGCAAAGCGCTGGCGCTGATCATCATCCAGAGTTTCCATAATGGCATCAAAGCTACTCTGAAACTGGTCCTCATCAGCCATATTGAGAGTGAGTTCGTCAGCCGCTGGCTGGTATTGCACGGTATCAGTATCAGATGATTCAGAACTGCAGGCAGACATCATGAGGCCAGTGCTGGCGAGTGCCAACACCCATGGTGATAATTTCATATCAACTCCGGAGGGATTAAAAGACTCGTTTATGTTGATCCAGCGATAGCGATAATGCAAGCCTGATGATACACATCAGGCTTGAGATGCTTAGCGAATGGGCAAAAATTCCAGAGTACCTGCCTTCATGTCAGGCACCAGCAAGAATCGACCGTCTGCTGAAATGCCAATATCAGCGGCTGATTCATAGTGATCGGCGATAAGTTTTGGCGTGGAACGTGGGTCAACCAGTTGCCAGACTTTGCCATTGGCCCAATCGCTGATGTACAGAAAGCCATAACTGTCTCTGACCAGGCCATCTGCGCCGCCGAATCCCTGATTAAGCGCAGTCAGATTGCCACTATCAATATCAAAGCGAAACAGCTTGCCGGTGCCAAAATCTGCAACCAGTAACTGGCCAATTCCATCCATCAGCAGACCATTGGGACGTTTAATTGCTGAGGCATCAGTGAGAATTTCTTCAATGACACCCTCGACAGAATAACGATAAATGCCGCCATGTCTGCCGTCGTCGTCACCACTGTCGGAAATATAGACGTTGCCCAGCCCGTCAATTTCGACATCGTTAAGAAACTGAGGCGTGCCCGGGAAGTCTTCGGCATTGGCCAGGATATCCATACGACCATCCAGGCTGATACGCAGCAGTCGATCATTGTCAGCCACGTATAGCTGGTTTTCGAACAGGGCAATGCCTTTGGGATCATTAAGGCCGGTGACCAAAGGTTCTGAGCTGCCATCCAGATTCAAAACGGTGACCTTGCCATCACCATCAACACCAAATTCGCCAATTTCTGTCACAAACACACGTCCGTCAGGATGTGCCACTGCGGATTCCGGCATCACAAGTCCACTCATGGCTGCCAGTTCGACTTTAGCTGTGTGAGGCGAAGCATATTCAGCTATCGCTGCGGTCTGGAATGTGAATAAAACAAGCAAAGCAGTGCCTGAGATGAACTTGGTGATCCATTGCATAGTATCTCTCCTGGTAAAGACTTGATAACTTTGGTGGTATAACTGTTGTTTGTATTTTTAATCACAGCAGAAGTCTGGTGAAATCAAATGCCTCTGGCTTTGTCTGACTGATAGATTATGTCACGGTTCAATGTGATTGATGCTTATAGAGGAAAGAGTCCATGATGAAAAAACAATTTGTAGCTGGCTGGCTGGTGATGTTTGGACTTTCCACCGGCCTCTATGCGGAGCCGGCATCGGTCTCAGTGGTTGAAAAAATAGTTGATGTTCAACATCAGCTATTCAGCGGTCCACGGCCGGGTCTGCGTTCCAACCACACCAAGGGAATTGTTGTCGTCGGCGAATTTACGCCCTCGGAAACAGCTAAAAACATCAGTGAGGCCAGCCATTTACAAACGGAAAGTTCGCCTGCTGTTGTGAGATTCTCCAATGCCACAGGCTTTCCGGACATTGCCGACAATGACCCAAGAGGCATGGCCAAAGGTATTGCCATCAGACTGGATTTGGGTGATGAGGAATATCATGATCTGGTCTTCAGTTCGGTTCCGATGTTTCCGGTGAGCACGCCTGAGCTGTTTCTGGAAATGCTCACTGCGGTTAGCCAGTCAGGCCCCGATGTGGCGTCACCCAAACCAATTGAAACATTTCTTGAAGCGCATCCCAGCGCAAAAAGATTTGTTCAACATCCCAAACCCTTTCCCAAAAGCTTTGCTTCGCTTAGCTACCATGGCGTCAACGCTTTCAGATTTATTAATGCCCAGGGAGACGCTGTTTATGGGCGTTATATTCTCAGCCCAGTGGAAGGTGAGCAACACCTTGATGCCGAAACAGGAAAACAACAGCATGCAGACTATCTGGTCAATGAATTACCACAGCGTCTGCAACAGAATGCTGTGCTGATGAGACTTTCAGTTCAACTGGCAGGACCGGACGATGAGGTTAATGATGCCACGGTGATCTGGCCTGAAGACAGGCCAGTTGTTGAACTGGGCCTGCTGAAACTGGAAGCCATGCATGAGGATGCTGCAGCTTTTGAACGCGCAACCATGTTTAATCCACTGGCATTACCCGATGGCATTGAAATATCTGATGATCCGGTTCTCAGGGTCCGTCCAGCGGCGTATGCCATCAGTTTCTCACACAGAATGAACTGAATTGCCCATCTATAATTCACTGCAAAGGAGCAGACATGAGCCAAACGACAACGCTGAGAGATCTTGTCGGTCTGGGACACACGCCTTCCCGACTTTCTGAATCGGCCCTGGTGCTGATTGATTGTCAGAACACTTATCGGACAGGTTTGATGCAACTCACCGGGGTTGAAGCGGCTATCGGCCAGGCGCAGGCTCTATTGAAACTGGCTCGGCAGCATCAGATACCGGTGATTCATATTCAGCATGATGGTGGTGCGGGTTCGCCGTATGATTTGGATACAGACCTGGGAGCCATTTCTTCTGAAGTTGCGCCAACGGACGGTGAGATGGTCATCGTTAAGCAGTATCCCAACAGTTTTATTGAGACCTCGCTGGATCAAAAGCTGAAACAACTGGGTGTGAAAAATCTCATTTTGGCCGGTTTCATGACCCACATGTGCGTCAACTCGACAGCGCATGGTGCCTTTAACCTTGGCTATCACAACACGATTGTTGCAAGTGCCACGGCGACCAGACCATTGGCTGGACCCGATGGACAGTTGCTGAGTGCTGAACAAGTGCAGGCTGGCGCCTTGGCTGGAACCAGAGATTTGTATGCGGCAGTGGTGAATACGTTGGATGAATTGCCTGTGTGAAACAAAACTGTCAGCCGTATCTGAAGACACGGCTGACAGTTTGCTAGTTACTCAAAAGGAACAGGTCTTGGTGTATCGTTGGTAGAAGGCGGTAATATCGGCAAACTGAAATCAGGTTGGTCACCTGTCAGCGTTTTCAGAAAGGCGGTGATATTGTCGATATCGCTCTGAGCCAGTTGCTGACCGAGTTGCAACCTTGCCATCACATCAACCGCTTCTTCCAGAGTCCAATAGGCGCCATCGTGAAAGTAGGGATAAGTCAGCTCAACATTACGTAGCGTAGGTACTTTAAATGAAAAGCGGTCTGCATCTTTGCCGGTGACGGCATATCGACCTTCAGCCGGATTATCGGTGACGTAGGGTTCCACAACCCCCATGCGCTGGAATGATGTACCGCCTGCTGCTGCACCGTTGTGACAGGCCACGCAGCCTATTTCCTTAAATCTTCGGTAACCGGCCAATTCATCGTCGGTTAATGCCTTGTCATCGCCTTTCAGCCACAAGTCAAACCGTGAGTTGGGTGTGACCAGTGTTTCTTCAAATGCAGCGATTGCATCGGTGACATGATCCAGCTCGATTTCAGGGGTACCGTAAATTTCTTCAAAATCAGCTACATATTGTGGAATGGAACGCAGCACATCAATTGCCAGGGTGTGCGTGAAAGCCATTTCCATCGGATTGGCAATCGGGCCGGCTGCCTGTTCCTGTAATGTGGCCGCGCGGCCATCCCAGAATTGAGCTACGTTCATACTGGAATTGAGCACTGTTGGTGAATTGATGGGACCTTCCTGCCAGTTATGACCGATAGATGTCGGCAGGTTATCACTGCCCCCCATGCTGAGGTTGTGACAAGAGTTGCAGGAGATGAAGCCAGATCTCGATAGCCTTGGATCGAAAAACAGTTTTTTACCCAACTCAACTTTCTCAGGCTCTGTGATGACGGCGGGTTCAATCGGTTTGATGGGCTCCTGCTGAATGCGATCTGCAATCGCAGTGCTGCTCATCAACAGGCTGCCGGAAAGTGCGAGCAAGTGCGTTAGTTTCATTGTTGATCTCCGTAGGTGTGTGGCTTACCCCGAATCTACGATGCACAAGATAATCGAACAAGTCCGAACAGGCGTGAACTTGAGCTGGATCAAAGATTGGTTAAATTTAAGCGGTTTAGACGGGCAGGTTGATAGTTATCCGGGATCAATGCTTGAGCACTTGCTTATTGAATAATGCCGCAGACGATCACTTATACTGGGACTTTGCTGTCTGTTTGTCGTTAGGATTTTTTTAGGTCTTTATATGAGTAAAACTGCTAAACCGCCCATCACACTGCTGAACTGGAATATTGTGGAGTTTGAGGCGGGTTCGGCAATTTTTGTGGGGCTTCGTCGAACACCTCCCAATTTTGTTATGCAACATGCGGCCGAAGACGGCTGGTTCAGGCTGGACTGTAGTTTTCGTAACAGTACGGTGATTGAGCACTTTGATCCGTCCTCAGGCATAGGACACACTCAGTCGGGAAGGCGATATGTGCTGCTGGGAAAACCGAGTGATACCACAGGTTTAATTCGTAAAAGTGTTGAGACGATTTTCAAGAATGAAAAATTCAAATATCGCTACAAGTTTGATGATGAGATTTTTTGAAAAATAAAAAAGCCCTGAAAGCGACACTTTCAGGGCTTTGATATTTTGGAGCCGGAGATAGGACTTGAACCTACGACCCGCTGATTACAAATCAGCTGCTCTACCAACTGAGCTACACCGGCTTGAAGACGCGCATTATACGGATGCTCGGCAGGCCATGCAAGTTGCCAACACATCAATATTCTAAAGGGTGGGGTGAGTGATGGGGCTCGAACCCACGACAACCGGAATCACAATCCGGGACTCTACCAACTGAGCTACACTCACCACAGTATTTTTATTGAAACAGCCTGAAAACAGACCATTTTCGGGAAGCACGTAATTGTACTGCCTTTATTTTTCTGGTCAAGGAAAAATGTTGTCAGGCCAATTCCAGATCGATTTTCTTTTCGTCCAGATCAACCCTGACCACTTTGACTTTGACGGTATCCCCCAGACGGTAGACTTTGCGAGTGCGTTCTCCGGTCAGGCGATGTCCACTGGCATCAAACTGATAGTAATCATTTTTCAGCGAAGTTACATGCACCAATCCTTCGATATAAATGTCACTCAGTTCAACAAAAAGTCCAAATCCGGTAACACCGCTAATGACGCCATCATGTGTTTCACCAACGCGGTCACGCATGAATTCGCACTTCAACCAGTCGCTGACATCACGTGTAGCCTCATCAGCACGTCGACTGGTCATTGAACAATGTTCGCCCAGTTGAGACATATTCTCTTCGGAATAAGGCCACTTGGCTTTCTTCTGTTTGCTAAGGATATGGTTAATTGCCCGATGCACCAATAAGTCAGGGTAGCGACGAATGGGTGAGGTAAAGTGGGCGTAGGCCTCAAGTGCCAAACCAAAATGGCCGATATTGTCCGGGCTATACATCGCTTGTTTCATGCTGCGCAGCATGACCGTTTGCAGCAGATGACTGTCGGGTCGTTTGCTGGCCGTTTTCAACAAGGAGGCATAATGACCGGGTTCTGGTTCGTCACCACCGGCCAGAAACAAGCCCAGCTCGCCGAGAAACTCGCGCAAAGCGCCTAGTTTTTCCATTGAGGGCAGTTCGTGAACACGATACAGCGCAGGCAGTTCATGTTTAAGTAGAAACCTGGCTGCCGCCACATTGGCCGCCACCATGAATTCTTCAATCAGGCGATGGGCATCATTGCGTTCACGTGGATGAATGGCTGCAATTTTGCGATTTTCATCAAATTCAAATTGCGTTTCAGTCATTTCAAAATCGATCGCGCCTCTGGCTTCACGCGCTTTGAGCATGGTTTTGAATAACTGATACATGGTTTCAAGGCCGGGCAGGACAGCAGCATATTGCTGTCTTAATTCGGCATCTTCGTCAACCAGCATGGCTGCAACTTTGTTATAGGTCAGCCGGGCTTTTGAGTTCATCACCGCCCGGTGGAACTGATATGACTCAATTTCACCATCGGTATTGATCACCATTTCACAGACCATGCACAGGCGATCGACTTCCGGGTTAAGTGAACACAGTCCATTGGACAGGGCTTCCGGCAGCATCGGAATGACCTGGCTTGGGAAGTAGACCGATGTTCCGCGTTTTTCGGCTTCCTTATCGAGTGGACTGTGAGGAGTCACATAATAAGAGACGTCGGCAATGGCAACCCAAAGTCGCCACGCACCTGATTCAAGCTGTTCGGCATGAACGGCATCATCAAAATCCCGCGCATCCTCACCGTCAATTGTGACCAGAGGTAATTCCCGAAGATCCAACCGTCCATCGATGGCTGAAGCTGGAATGCTGCTGCCAAAGGCTTCTGCCTGAGTGAGTGATGCAGGATCAAATTCATGCGGTAGTTCAAAACTGCGCAAGGCAATGTCGATCTCCATTCCCGGCGCCATGTGATCGCCCAGAACGTTGATGATCTTGCCAAGCGGTGAACGGTGCTTGTTAGGATGTTCCGTAATAGCGGCTTCAACTATCTGGCCGTTCACAGCATCAAGCAAGTCGGCAGGTGGAATCAGAATATCCTGACTGATACGACGGTTATGCGGTATCACATAGAACACCCCCGCATCGGAAATCAGACGGCCGACAATCTTTTCATTGGCACGTTGAACGACTTCGACAATGGCGCCTTCCTTGCGACCTCTGCGGTCGGTGCCGGTAACTCTGGCCAGAGCCATATCACCATGCAGAACCAAACGCATTTCCCGTTCGCTAAGGAACAGATCTTCGCCGGGCTCGTCAGGAATCAAAAAACCGTAGCCTTCTGGATGTCCCATTACACGTCCGCGTATCAGGTTCATTTTGGTGACAATGCCATAGGCATTTTTGCGGTTGCGCAGAATTTGGCCGTCACGTTCCATGGCGCGCAGGCGGCGGCGTAACGCTTCAGTTTCTTCTTCACCTTTGATGTTGAGCAAGCGAGCAATACTGCGCTGGCTGAGTGGAATGTTGTTTTGTTTCAGAACTTCGAGAATAAACTCGCGACTGGCGATTGGGTTGTCATATTTTTCGGCTTCGCGATCCCCGAATGGATCATTTTTATGTTTCTTGGTCATTGACAGTTGTTATCTCAATCTGTATCTTGCGCATCTTCAATTGCCCAGGTGGCGGAATTGGTAGACGCGCTAGCTTCAGGTGCTAGTGTACTTATGTACGTGGGAGTTCGAGTCTCCCCCTGGGCACCAAATACCGCTTTCGGAGTATTCCGAAAACACATGAAAGCTGCAGACACACACGTGTCGGCAGCTTTTTTTTTTGCCTCGTCGAGCACAGAGCCGGAGATACTTCTGTTGGAAAATATCAGAACAGGCCGTAATAGTGCCTGGTGGAAGGTGCCGGGATGACTTGTAAAAGCGGTTCCCGTACGAGCGCATAATGATGTTGGCAGTTGCAACATGACAACAATCTTACACCCTTATTATTGAAATGTCCGTTGCTTTTTTGTTGGTCTTGGCAGCTTGTGAGTGAATGGGCTTGAAATTTGCTTACTATGTTTCGATATCGATCAGTTGAATCAGTGCTGACACTGCGATATTGTTCACTAACAAGCGACATGCACAGCGTATGTCTTAGCTTCATGGCTGGCACTATTTGCCGTTTTTTTGACGAATTTTTGCCGATCATGATTGCACACTCACACTCAGGTGGAAGCAGATGGCGACATTCATCGACTCAGTAGACGAAAGAACAAATTTGGCTGGTACAAACCACCTTGAGGTGTTGCTGTTCAGCCTCGGCACCAACGATGATACCGGCCGTAATGAGTTGTTTGGTATCAACGTGTTTAAAGTGCGAGAGGTGCTCAACATTCCTGAAATAACCAGTGCACCAGAAATGCCAGAAGGAGTGGAAGGTTTCGTTAGTTTGCGTGGTGATATGGTGCCAATCATTAACCTGCAAAAATTTTGTAAACTGAAATCTGCCGATGAACCCAGAATTTTAATGATCACTGAGTACAACACCCACGTTCAGGGTTTTTTGGTATCGTCCGTCGACACAATACAGCGTTTGAGCTGGCAACAAGTGCGTGAACCACCGCCGTTGATTTCGCGTAGAATGGGAGGCTTGGTCACTGCGGTTGCCGAGTTGAGTGACAAGCGATTAGTGATGTTGATGGACGTTGAAAAAGTGCTGGCCGATGCTGGTGAGTTTCACGATGACACAGTCTTTGACGGCATTGACAAAATTGAGAGCGAAGAGCACTACACCATTTTGTTTGCTGACGACTCTACCGTTGCTAGAAAACAAATCGTAAAAACGCTAGATGCAATGGGCGTGGCGCACATAGGAACTGTCAATGGAGCAGAAGCCTGGAGCTTGCTCAACAAGATGGCTGATCAGGCGGCGGCAGACGGGCTTGATGTCACCAGCAAAATTCAGGCGGTGCTCACCGATGTTGAAATGCCCGAAATGGATGGCTATGTGCTGACACAGAAAATCAAGGCTGATCCCCGCTTTTCTGGTTTGCCGGTGATCATGCACTCATCGCTGACTGCGGTTGCCAACCAGAACATGGGAGTGGGTGTGGGCGCCGATGCCTATGTTTCAAAATTCCAGCCTCGTGAGCTGGCTGCTATTCTCAGGGACTACCTGACGCGGCATGCGCTGCTGAAGAAATAGCAACAGTTCAGGCCTGAAACACCGATTTTTCTCTATTTACTTAAGCTAATCGGTGTTCCCAGAAATGCTCAGAGAGCACAGAGACCAGACATGTCAAATCACAGACATAACAGCATTCGGATTATCGATAATCTGGCTGAAATTACCAGTCATCATGATCGCCAGGTGCTGGAAAAAAGTTTGCTTAAGACGCTTAATGAATTGTTTCCGGCGCACGGACTCAGATTGTTCCGAGCCCGTGAACATGCCGGTAACCATGAGTTGAGTCTGTTGGCATTTTGCGTCAATGACGTGATTGTCTCTTCAGACGAGAATCCCAAGCTGATTCCAAGCAGTGAACATTTGTCAGAAGCTCTGGCAGCGGCAATCAGCAATGAAGATATTGAGTTGGTCAGAACCGATACCGATGACGGTTGGCATGTTATCTATCCAGCGTTTGATTCACATGGTGAGGTGTTTGCCGTGTTGGTGCATACAACGCACGAACCTCCATCAGGCAATGATCAGCGGCTTGTCTACGGAATACTGCGCGTCTATGCAAATTATCTGGCACTAATTGATCGCTCGCAGAGAGACAAGCTCACTGGTTTGTTCAATCGCGAAACACTGGATGAAGAGATCAACAAAAATCCTGGTCAAACGTGCTGGTGATTTGAGTGATATCAACACCGTACCTAACGATGCTCGTCGCCGCAGTTACGCCATCAAGTACTGGTTGGGTTTAGTCGATATTGACCATTTCAAGGCGATCAACGACACCTATGGCCATCTTTATGGTGATGAGGTGATCATACTGGCTGCCAGATTGATGACTTCTGGCGTGATGCGTGAAGACGATATTGTATTCCGATATGGCGGTGAAGAATTTGTGGTCTTGCTGAGAGCCCCTGATGAAGCCAACGCAATGCGAACTTTTGAACGTCTCAGACAAACCATCGGAGCTCACCGTTTTCCTCAATTGGATCAGGTGACCGTGAGTATTGGTTTTGTCGAAGTAGCACATCAGCAATCGCCATCCGATGTGATTGGTGAGGCCGACGAGGCACTGTATTATGCCAAGCATCATGGACGCAATCAGGTGCATGCTTTTGAACAATTGGTCCGTGAGGGCAAAATCAAACAGAGCCCATTAGTGACTAGTAATGACGTGGAGTTGTTTTAGATGACAGTCCGGCAATTAACTGCCATTGACCGCATTATTATCGAGGCTGATAAGGCGCTCACAACCATCTGGGGTGTGCCTGACACAACATCAAGGCCGATACCTGGCGCTGAGTTGGCTGAGTCTGAACTGTCAGCCAGCGAGCGGCGTCATTCAGCTGCTTTGATGCGGATTAACGATGCGGGTGAAGTCTCTGCACAGGCTTTATATCAGGGACAGGCTTTGACAGCCAGATTGCCCGATGTACGACAAGCAATGGAACAGGCTGCGTTGGAAGAAAATGATCATCTTGTCTGGTGTCAGTCAAGAATCGTGGCATTAGGCGGGCGTCGCAGTTTATTGAATCCGTTCTGGTATGCCGGCTCTTTTGCCCTGGGTGCTTTAGCTGGAAAAGTCGGTGACAGATGGAGTCTTGGTTTTGTTGCCGAAACAGAGAGGCAGGTGATTGAGCATCTTGACGAACATCTTGCCTCGATCAGTGAGCATGATCTGAAAAGCAGGGCGGTGATTGCGCAGATGAAGATAGATGAAGCTCACCATGGGAGCCTGGCACTGCAGGCTGGCGGAGCACCCTTGCCTGCGCCCGTCAAAACGCTGATGGGTCTGATGTCAAAGGTGATGACACGAACAAGCTACTGGCTGTAGTGTTTTATTCCATATGGGTCAGGGCTACTGAAATCAGGTACTGATCGGCCTGATCAGGATGCGGCATCACACGCATCACCTTGCCGTGAGCATCGAATGCGGCAATATTTTCGCTTGCTGATGGCATGTGAATGTGAATGCTTTGACCGATTTGGGGCGCGTGATCACTGCACATGGCTAGGCCCCCAGCGCTCAAGTCAGCGCTCTGAGCATGATAAGTAATACCCTCCCCATCCAGCGTGAAAGTCATCGCTGCTTTGATCTGCATTCTGAAATAATCGCGTTTTTCCTCATAGTCCTGGCTGCTCATTACATAACTCCATTGTTTATTTCATATTGCCTTGTCATCAGGCCTTGACCTAAGCTGTGGCTGTTGTGTTTCTCATCGACACTTTGCCACGATCGTGAGATGAGCTACCCGACTAAGTCAACTTCCACACAGAGAAATTTATGGTGAATGCTCGTCAACTGCAAGTCTCAGATTTGTACCGCGCTTGTCCGGAGGAAGATCTGGCTTTTGACAATACTGAAAATCTGACTGAATTACCCGGGCTTATAGGACAGCAACGCGCAATGGATGCTGTTGATTTTGGGATAAACATGGCGGCGAGCGGTTACAACCTCTATGTCATGGGAGCTTCCGGTGCTGGTAAACATACACTTGCACAAGGATTGCTGGATCAACATGCACGCCATCTCTCGAAAAGCGATGACTGGCTGTACCTGCATAATTTTAGTGATCCACAAAAGCCATGGGCGCTCTCCTTGCCTGCCGGCCAGGGAGGGCAACTTCGCCATGATATCGAGCGAACTATCCGTCAGTTACAGACCGACTTGCCACATGCATTTGATGACGAATATTACCGTGGAAGAGTGCGTGCAATTGATGAAACTGCTCGAAAACATCGCATACGACTGTTTGGTACCTTGCAGTCAGAAGCAGACAAGAAAGGGGTCGTACTGCTGAGACTCCAGGATGGTAGTTATGCCTTTGCCGCTAAAAGAGACGGTGAAGCGGTAACTTCTGACGAATTCGAGCAATTACCGCTTGCTGAACAAGAAGAGACGGAAGAGGCGATTGCCAGTCTGCATGAGGATTTGCAGCATACCTTGCTGGAGCTACATGAGTGGGAGCGAGGTAATTTCAAAAAAATTCAAGCACTGAATGAAGAAGTTGCTTCTGAGATCATCAGTAATCATCTCGACAAGTTGAGAAATGCCTACCCCAAGTCTGCTCGGCTGCAAGTTTATTTCGACATGATGCAGGCGGATATTCGCGAGAATCTGGATGCTTTTCTCAAATCGGATGAGCATGTTGAAGAAAGTAGTGTTGCCACAGAACACAATCTGTTGCGCAGATATCAGGTGAATTTGCTGGTAGATAACTCGCACCTTGAAGGTGCTCCAGTAATTTATGAAAACCTGCCAAATCATCAGACATTGCTGGGTTGTGTTGAAAACATGGCTATGATGGGGGCCTTAATTACCGACTTTAGCTTGATCAAGGCCGGTGCAGTTCATCGAGCCAATGGTGGTTTTCTGATCCTGGATGCAGAGCAATTGCTGATGCAGCCATACGCATGGGAAGGCTTGAAACGCGCTTTGCTATCAAAAGAGATTCGTTTTGACACACTTGAACGTATGTATAGTCTGGTTGCTACAGTCTCCTTGGAGCCAGAACCTGTTCCACTTGATATCAAAGTCGTTCTGTTGGGTGATCGCCGTTGGTATTATGAACTCTATGAGATCGATCCGGAGTTTGCTCGTCTGTTCAAGGTAGTGGCCGACTTTGAGGAAGATTTACATAGGGATCCGGCACACCATATGTTGTATGCCAGGATGATCGCCACCACTCTGAAGAAGCAGGATCTACCCGCTATGCAGCGTGATGCTGTCGCTAGAGTGATTGAACAAGCATCGCGAGATGCTGAAGATAACCACGCGTTGGCCTTGCATCTCGGCGATTTGACTGATCTGCTTCGTGAGTCAGCTTTTTGGGCTGCCAAGGAGAATGCCAAGCTGATTGCTCGTCAGCATGTTGAAAAAGCATTGCAGCAAAGACAATACAGACTGGAGCGACTTCATAGAGAAATTTTGCAGCAAATTCAGCGCAATGTAATTCAGATTGATGTCAGGGGCAGTGTTGTGGGACAGGTGAATGCTTTGTCGGTGCTGACGACGGGATCCTTTAGTTTTGGTCAACCTGCCAGAGTCACTGCCAATTGCCGTTATGGAGATGACACAATTATCGATATCGAGCGTGAGGTAGAGCTGGGGGGCAGTATTCACGCAAAAGGTGTTTTGATTCTCAGCGGTTATCTAGGCGCAACCTATTCACAGGATAAGCCACTTTCCATGGCGGCCAGTTTGGTGTTTGAGCAAAACTATGGCGAAATTGAAGGGGATAGTGCCACCGTCGCTGAATTGTGTGCACTGCTCTCATCTATTGCCAAAATACCGCTCAAGCAATCATTAGCCATTACGGGCTCGATGAATCAGCAAGGGCAGGTGCAGGCAATTGGTGGCGTCAATGAAAAAATAGAGGGTTTCTTTGACGTTTGCGGTATTGATGGGCTGACGGGCGAGCAAGGCGTAATTATTCCAGTCAGTAATGTTCAGCACTTGATGCTGAGAGCCGATGTAAGACAAGCCGTTGCTGAGGGCCGTTTTCACCTTTATGCGATTGAACATGTTGAACAAGCTATCGCGCTGCTTTCCGGAATGCCATCAGGTGCCATGAATGAGGCGGGTGAATATCCTGAGGCGACCTTTAACCAGGCAGTCGCCAAGCGTCTACAAGTTTGGGCCGATCATCATAAGAGTGACAAGGACGGGCATCATGAGCAGAGTGAAACGGAGGGTTCTGATTGAAGTTTCAATATTCCCCGCCGATAACGTCTGATAAGCGATAGCAGGAGATATCAGACATGTTCAGGTTACGAGGAATAACTTTAACGCTGTCTTTATTGATGACAGCACAAACGTCGGCGATGACCTTACCGCCTGTGCCCACCGCACCCATCTACTACGAGCCTCCGGTTGTCAAAGCAACTGAATTGATACGTCAATCCAGTTGTGCTGAAATTGATGATGCGATTAGACATTTACATCCATATAGATATACCTATAAACCCGGTTTTTATGAGGATAACACTAACAAAATTGCCACTGCCGTGATGGTGATGGATACCGTGCCAATTCTTAATGTTCTGATTGGACTGGGTTATTTGAGCTACTCTGCACTGGTTGATGAGAAAGAATCCAGGAGAATGCTTCAGGTCGAGGAAAATATATCTATGCTTCAGAGAGTTAAGGCTGAAAAGCGGTGTTTTGAATGAATAAGACGCGCCCGTTTTGATACACTGGATTTACTTGTGGTCTTGATCGTTTCTCATGTAGTATCGGAATCATAAACATACCCAGAGAGGTACGAGACATGAGTGGCACAATAAACATTAAATCAAAGTGGTACGCAATGAACAATCAATCCACACGCAGCATTCGGGAAAAATGGCTCACTGCAAAGGAAAAGCGCAGACAGGCCAAAAATCGCCCCTGGTACAAAGCCAATGAAAACCCGACCAAACAATCGGAAGTGCATTGGTATGAAGCCAATATGGTTGCACATCTCGATACCAAGAAAAAATGGTATGAGGCCAATCTGAAAACTGCAGTCGAAGCCGTTCGAGCAGAACGGAAATGGTACGAAGCGAACCTGGATCAAACCCCTACAGAAACCCACTGGTATCAATTCAGTGAAAAACAGTATTCCGAGTCAAAAAAACGCTGGCAGGCCGATAATCTCCGTGCTGCAAGGGAAAAACGTATCAAGTGGTACGAGGCTAACCTAGACCAAACGCCAACCGAAACACACTGGTATGAATTTAGTGACGCTCAAATGGCGGCAGAGAAAAAATGGTACGAGGCGAATCTTGCTCAGGCACGAGTCAGTCATCAAAAATGGTATGAGGCCAACCTGCATCCCGATCCGCATGCAGAGGTCAAGCAAAAATGGTACGAATCCAATATTGCAGTGGCAAGAACGCAGATCATCAAACGCAAATGGTTTGAGGCCAATACCCATGTGGCTCGGGAAAAAGGCAAGTGGTATGAAGCTAACCAGCGCCCGGCAAAACAGTCAGAAATACACTGGTATGAAGCCAACTTGGTCAAGCATCAGGATACCAAACGTAAGTGGTATGAAACCAACTTACGGACAACTGTTGAGAAGCTGCGAGCAAGCAAGCACAAATGGTATGAAGCGAACCTTGAACAGACTGCTTCACACAAGCACTGGTATGAATTCCGTGAAGCTGGACATACCGATGTGAAAAAGGCCTTTCAGGCGACTCACCTCGACAAAGTTCGTCAGCACCGACTCAAATGGTATGAAGCGAATCGGGATCAGACACCTACTGACAAACACTGGTATGAATACAGTGACGCTCAGATGGCTCCAGAGAAAAAATGGTATGAGGCCAACCTGGCTCAGGCTCGTGTCAGTCATCAGAAATGGTATGAAGCCAATCTGCACCCTGATCCACATGCTGATATCAAGAAAAAATGGTACGAAGCCAACCTCAGTCTTGCGCGTAAACAGCAGCTCAAGAAACAATGGTTTGAGCAAAATACCATCAAAGCGCGTGAAAGCCGTAAGAAATGGGATCAGTTTGAGGACTGAATTCGTTATCTGAATTGAACAGGGAACGTGCTTGCAGTTTAAGTAGTTTGACAGTTACTGACGTTATTAATGCATATCAAATGCTTTACTGTGGGCGCGTTCCAAGTCAATACCTATCTGGTGGAAGATGAAGTCACCGGGCAGTGTGCCATTATTGATACCGGTGAATCACTTGAGCTTTTGCAACAGCTCAGCCAGCTTCAGCCAGCCCCTGATATTCGTTATATTCTCCTGACGCATGGTCATCTTGACCACGCTGGCGCCCTGTCGCAACTGCAATCGCAATATCAGGCCACGACTTGTTTACCGCGACTTGAATTACCAATGTTTGAGTGTCTTCCAGAGCAAGGTAGCTGGTTTGGCATGCCTTCACTCAATCGTGAATGTGGTCGAGTTGATCGCTTATTGGATGATGGCGATACCATCGAATTGGGCCAGACCAGGCTTCAGTTTATTTCCACTCCAGGACACACACCTGGTCAGGGCTGTTATTATGATGGCCACGATATCTTTGTCGGCGATACCCTGTTTGCCGGCAGTATCGGCAGAACTGACCTTCCTATGGGCAATTCCAGATTGATGCAAGACAGTCTCAGCAAGCTGATGCAGCTGCCTGGCAATTTGCGAGTGCATAGTGGGCATGGTCCAGTAACGACGCTGGCCGACGAGAAGCAGAGCAATCCTTTTTTAGCTTTCCTGAGACAATAATAAAAATGGCAAATACCATCAAACTTCTGGAAGGTTTCCAGCGATTCAAGCAGCAATATTTTGGCAATGACGGTCGACTCTATGCCAGTATGAAAAATGGTCAACCCGCTAAGATCCTGATGGTGGCTTGTTGTGATTCACGCGTTGACCCGGCGATTTTGACTGATTGTGATCCAGGAGATTTATTTACTGTCCGTAATGTGGCCAATCTGGTTCCACCCTGTGAAGATGGTGGTCACTATCACGGCACAAGTGCAGCGCTGGAGTTTGCTGTTGAAGGTTTGCAGGTTGAAAGCATTATTGTCATGGGGCACGCCAATTGTGGCGGGATTCGCGCTTTGTGGCAGGGGTCAGATCAAAATCACTCACAATTCATTCATCGTTGGATGTCGATTGCCCAGTCGGCGAAAGACTGGGTCAAGCAACATCACGCTGAAGACCCGGAGGCGGCTCAGTTAAGAGCCTGTGAAATGCGCTCTATCCTAGTATCACTCGACAATTTATTGAGTTTTGAAGCGATTCGCCAGCGCGTTGAAGCCGGAACATTGCGGCTTCATGGCTGGTATTTTGATCTTGCGGCTGGTGAGTTGCTGTGCTTCAACCCAAAATCAGGTCTTTTCGAGTCCAGTCAGTTTCAGGGTTGAATCTCTTCCTGAACGGCTTCTGGCAACTCTTCCACCCGATCTTCGAGTTGAGCATCTTCAACAATTTCGCGCGTGCTTGAGTCATCGCGACGGTCAATGATTTGATCATCGTCACGACCCAGTCCAACGGCGCCCATCAAGCCGCGGAAGAAGCCGGTACGATGCTCTTGTAGCGGAACGACGACATTGACACCGGCGGTGTCGAACTCAGGCATTTCCGAACGCTCAACAATTCTGACATCACCTTGAACGTATTCAAGGCGTTCTTCTTCGTCGAAGTAGAGGGTGATGCGTTGTTGCTGGCGTGGCCCATTACCGGGTTGGAAGCTGTATAGGTAATCCCAGCGGTTGGGTTGGAACGTATTGATCAGCAGCGGCGAGCCCATTACGAAAGCAACCTGACTTTTAGTCATGCCTGGCTCAAGTCTGCCTATCATCTCTTGCGAGACCTCGTTTCCCTGCTGTATGTCAATCCGGTAAACTCCTGGTATCTTGTCAGTACTGCATGCGGACAAAAAGATAGTGAGCAGCGAAAGGCTGTAAATGATAAGGCTTTTCATTTAGTATTTGTGCTTGAGTTGATGACCAAGATGCGATGATACTCTATTCGTACTATTTCTTCGAGGCAACATTAGATAATGGAAAGACAAGATCTGAGAAAAGCGGGATTGAAAATTACTTTGCCGCGATTGAAGGTGCTGGAAATCCTGGAACACTCCAAACAACGTCATTTAAGTGCTGAGGATGTCTACAAAGCCTTGCTTGAAATGGGGGAGGAAATTGGGCTGGCAACTGTCTACCGGGTGCTGACTCAATTTGAGGGGGCAGGTCTGGTATCAAGGCTCAACATTGACGGTGGTCATGCCGTTTTTGAACTGGAAGATGGCGACCATCATGACCACTTGTTTTGTGTGAAGTGCAACCGAATCGTGGAATTCTATGACGAAGTCATTGAACAGCGGCAACGAGCGATCGCCGAGGCAAATGGTTTTGAGATGACGGATCACAGCCTCTACATCTACGGTATTTGTAATCGAGAAGACTGCAAGAAAGACCGCTAGAGTTACATTTGCCAGGCATGACGGTCGAGAGGAAATTAGCTAGCTTAGCTGCAACGCCGTCATGGTCTGGTATTTACCACGCCAATCGCTGAACTGCAGCGGTCAAATCTGAGATAAGCGATTCAATTGGCCTATCCAAAAGCTCAAGGCGTTTACAAGCTATAGCGCCCGGACTGGCCTTGCTATAAGCTGTTAGCTTTCACCATTGACAACTATGAAAGCTCAACGAGCCCCAGCATTTCCTCAGCATGCAATCGTGTTTTCTCTGTCAGTTGCATCCCACCCAGCATCCGTGCGATTTCTTCTATCCGTTGTTGTCGATCCAGCGCCTGGATTTCGATATGAGTGCTGTTATCGCGGTGATGTTTACTGACCTGAAGCTGTTGATGCGCTTGGGCCGCAACTTGTGCAAGGTGGGTGATGCAAATCACTTGCTGACTGGCAGCCAGGGTTCGTAAATGTCGACCGACGACTTCAGCGACACCACCACCAATGCCGACATCCACTTCATCAAAAATTAGCGTCGGCACACTGCGCTGACCTGCTGTGACCACCTGTATGGCGAGACTGATGCGCGCCAGTTCACCGCCTGAAGCAATTTTGCCTAGTTCTCCAGCTGCTTGTCCGGGATTGGTGGTTACGAGAAGTCTTACCTGATCGCAGCCTGTTTCGGTCATGGTCTCATGCGATGTTGGTGTGACTTCTATCTCGATTCTGCCTGCAGGCATGGCAAGTTCACGAATAGAGGTTGTGATTTGCTCAGCCAGTGGCGCTGCGGCCTTGAGTCTCCGTTCACGGATTTGCATCGCCAGATCCAGGCATTGCTTTTGATGTTGACTCAGTTGTTGTTCGAGATCAGTGAGCGTTTGGCCTGCGTGGCTGATGGTATTCAGTTCATTGTGAAGACTGTCATAGACCGCTGGCAGATCTGCGATTTCGCAGTGATGTTTGCGTGCCAGATCGTGCAGTTGAGAAATCTGCTGCTCTACTTCTTCGAGACGTTCGGGATCGAGTTCGGTCTTGTCGAGATAGTGGCGAAGTTCAGAGCCGGATTCGTCAAGGTTGATGAGTGCTGCATTGAGGGTTTCAACGATGCTGGCAAAATGTGGCTCGATGTCCTGCAGTTTTTCAAGTTCGACCAAGGCGCTACTCAGAATGTCGTAAGCGGCGATTTCTTCATTGTCGAATATACGATGAATCGCGGCCTCTGCGGCATGTAACAGGTCGGCAGAGTGGGCCAGTTGTTGTTGATCCTGCAACAGTTGATTGACGCTTTGTTCGGTGAGTGAAAATACCTCAAGCTCTTTGACCTGATAGCTCAGTAATTCAAGTCTGGCCTGCTGTTGTTCGTTATCCTGTTTGAGCTTTTCCAGTGTTGATGCGCATTCCTGCATCTGCTTGAAAGCAGACTTGAGCTTTGCCAGCAACTCACGATTACCGGCGACAGTATCAATCAGTTGTCGTTGCGTATCTGGACGAAGCAGCGATTGATGGGCATGTTGACCATGAATGTCAATGCAACATTCGCTGACCGCCTTCAATTGATTCAGTGCCACCTGCCGACCGTTGATATAGCCGCGTGAACGCCCATCGCTGCTGATGGTTCTGCGCAAATGGCATTGTGCATCGTCATCCAGTTCTTGAGCTTTTAACCAATCGGTCAATGCGGGATTATTCGTGGTTTCAAAATTTGCTTCGATTTCTGCTCGCTCGCAGCCTTGTCTGACCATATTTGAATCAGCGCGATCACCCAGTACCAGACTCAGTGCATCGACCAGCATGGATTTACCCGCACCAGTTTCACCAGTCAGTGATGTCATTCCGGACTGGAATTGCAGTGCAAGATCCTCGACAACAGCGAGATTTTTGACGCTTAAACTAATCAGCATGTCAGTTTTCGACCCCATTCAAGTTTGGCACGCAGAATAGAGTAATGATCATGATTTTCAAGATGTAATAGTCGGATACGATCAGAATGACGCACCACACGCATGGTATCGCCCGGCTGCAAAAGATGTCCGGCACGACCATCACAGGTCACCATCGCGGTTGTTGTATTGTGTTCACTCAGCATGATGTCAATCTGGCTGCTGGCAGCAATGACCAAAGGTCGGTTGCTGAGCGTATGAGGACAGACTGACGTCAGCACGATGGCATCCAGATCGACATCCAGAATCGGACCACCTGCCGACATTGCATAAGCAGTTGAGCCAGTAGGTGTGGCGATCACAAGTCCATCTGCACGCTGACTGTTGAGGAAACGGCCGTTGATATAAGTTTCAAATTCAATCATTTGCAGCCGCTGATGTGCATGGATAACCACATCATTCATCGCAATACCTGCGGATCCTTTCACATCGTTGATACTGGCTTCGAGTAGAAAGCGACTGTCATCACGGTAGTGTCCAGACAGAATCAGTTGCAATTGCTGCTCAAGATTGGGCAAGGTCACATCGGCCAAAAAGCCCAGACGACCCACATTGATGCCGACAATCGGCAGGTTACTGCCAGCCAGGGCGCGCGACGCAGACAGCATCGTGCCATCACCTCCGATCGCAATGGTGAGATCGCAATGTTCAGGGAAATCATGTACCGACAGGACTTGCAGGGCGGGCAAGAAAGACAGTGGCTCATTGGTGTATAGGCGAACAGATTGTGATTCGAGGAACTTGCATACCTGAACCACCGCATTTTCCATCACCGGGTCGTCCTTGCGGATGAATAAACCGATACGGTTAAAGCTTGTTTGCATGATGTGAGCCACTAGGGTTAATACGAATAACGGTCACGTGATGGTAATGGTTTTGACGTAAAATCCAAAGGAAAATCAGCGGGCCGGCAAAATCCACTATGCCACTATGATATGCAATAGCATTCAATGCTAGAATACCCTGATTTTACTAACCGAAATCAATAATTGAGGAACAACATGGCGACCGAACGCACACTTTCAATCATCAAACCTGACGCTGTAGCAAAAAATGTCATTGGCGAAATATACAGCCGCTTTGAAAAAGCGGGTCTGCGTATCGTTGCTGCACGCATGATACATCTGAGCCAAGAGCAAGCAGAAGGTTTTTATGCAGAACACAAAGAACGTCCGTTTTTTGGTGATTTGGTGAGCTTCATGACTTCTGGTCCTGTGATGATTCAGGTACTTGAAGGCGAAGATGCGGTCATCAAAAACCGTGATCTGATGGGCGCAACCAACCCTGCGCAAGCTGATGCAGGTACTATCCGTGCCGATTTTGCACAAAGCATCGATGAAAATGCAGTGCATGGCTCTGATTCTGTTGAGAGTGCGGCAAGAGAAGTTGCTTTCTTCTTTACCGAAGACCAACTCTGCTCACGTACTCGCTAAATCAAAAGCAAATGACCAATCGCACGAATCTGCTTGGATTGGACCTTGAAGGTCTGGAAGCTTTTTTTGTCGAACACGGCGAAAAAGCTTTCCGTGCGCGTCAGCTTTTGCAATGGATTCATCAGTATCGAGTGACTGACTTTGCCGAGATGAGCAATCTCAGCAAAGCGCTGCGCCAGAAGCTAAGCGAAGTTGCAGAGATCAAAGTGCCTGAGGTCATGCACGAACACATCTCGACTGATGGCACACGCAAGTGGTTGATCAAAATGGATGGCGGCAACGCCATTGAGACCGTCTATATTCCCGAAGGCAATAGAGGCACATTGTGTGTTTCATCTCAGGTCGGTTGTGCGCTGACCTGTACCTTTTGTTCAACGGCGCAACAGGGGTTTAATCGTAATCTGACGGCTGCCGAGATCATCGCGCAGTTGTGGATTGCCAATGAAGCGCTGGGCAAGGATCCCAAGGGCAACCGGGTTGTGACGAATGTCGTCATGATGGGGATGGGCGAACCGCTGGCCAACTACAATAATGTAATCACGGCGATGCGCCTGATGCGTGATGACCATGGCTATGGCATCTCATGGCGCCGTCTGACATTGAGTACCTCGGGTATGGTGCCGATGATCGATAAGCTCAAACAGGACTGTCATGTCAGTTTGGCAATCTCACTGCACGCCGCCAATGACAAGCTGCGCAGCCAGATCATTCCATTGAACGAGAAATACCCGATCGCCGAACTGCTGGCGGCATGTAAGCGATATGTCGCTGGTGAACAACAACGCCGCCACATTACTGTCGAATATGTGATGTTGGCTGGCATCAATGATTCTGAGCAAGATGCCAGAGATCTCATTCGCATTCTTAAAGGTCTGCCCAACAAGGTTAATCTGATTCCATTTAACCCATTCCCGGGCACTGATTATCGTTGCTCATCACGAAACGCTATCAGTCGTTTCCAGAAAATTCTCAGTGATGCAGGGCTGGTGGCGACTGTACGAAAAACCCGTGGCGATGATATTGTGGCTGCTTGCGGACAGCTCGCCGGTGAAGTGCAAGATAAAACTCGTCGTAGTGAGCGAATTCAGACACATCGCCTTGAGTTTCAACCATGAACACAGCATTAAAAAGTACACTGATAGTTTTTATTTTGTCGGGTCTGCTCGGTTGCGCCGGTGGCGGACAACAGCGGCCAGTCAGTCAGGATGCGCGCGCGGCAGACATCAACATGCGGTTGGGTCTAAGTTATCTGCAACGTGGCGAATATGAAGTGGCTTTGGAAAAACTTGAAAAAGCACTTCAACAAGATCCCGGTCTGACAACAGCGCATAACACCATCGCTTTGCTATACCAGCAACTGGGACAAAACGAAAAAGCTGAACATCATTTCAGACAAGCGGTGAATCGCACGCCACAGTATTCAGAAGCACAAAACAACTATGGCGTGTATCTGTGCCAACAAGAGCGTTATCAGGAAGCTGAACAACGATTTATGGCAGCTATTGAAAACCCGCTGTATCAGATGGCTGCACAGGCTTATGAAAATGCCGGCGTATGTGCATTACGCAGTGGCGATGCCGACAAGGCTGAACGATATTTTCGGCAGGCCTTGCAAATTGACCCTGAGCTTCCACAGGCACTGATCAGAATGGCCGACATCAGCTATGATCGCCAGGAGTATCTTCAGGCTCGGGCTTATGTGCAGCGCTTTCAAGCCGCTGCCGCGTGGACACCGCAGTCGTTGTTGACTGCCATCAAAACAGAAAACAAACTCAATGATCAGGATGCTGTCGCGAGTTACAAGCTTGTGATGCGAGCCAGATTTCCTGACTCGGACGAGGCTCAGCAGGTTAACCGAGGGTTTTACAGAGAATGACCGCCATCGATGACAAAGAGATAACTATCCAAACGTCTTCAATTCCCGATGTCGGCGAACGACTGAGAAAAGCACGAGAAGCCAGACAACTGAGCATTATTGAAGCATCCGCGCAATTGCGATTGCCGAAAGATGTTCTTGCCAGCCTGGAACAAGAACGTTGGGAACGGCTGCATGGTAGAACCTATGCGCGCGGTTACTTCTCCAGCTATGTGAAATTTTTACAGCTTGATTACGAAGAGCTGATCGAGCAATTCAACCAGAGCTACACCGAAGTTGAGCGTCCCACAACTGCACCTCGACTCAAGCAGCAAATCAAAGACAAGCGTGGTTTGGGACTCCCGGTGATGCCGATTCTCATTGCCTTGACTCTTGCTGTGCTGGCATGGTTTGTTTTCAGCAATCAAGACATGATTGTTGACCTTGTCGCCCCGCAATCCGAACAAACTGGTGGCGATTATGAGACTGAGATTTCACAGGTTGAAACTTTAGAACCAGCGGCGGGTTTCAGCCGGAGTGTTGAACCCATCATTGAGTCTCAACCTGTGACATCGCGACAGATTGTTGATGAGAGTCTGGAAGTAACTTCACAGGACGATTGGCTGAGCACGCTGCTGCAACCCGAGGCTGTTGACATTGATATCAGCCAGGCAACAGAAATCGCTGATCCAACTGAACCTGAGGTGCAAGTGCAGCAGCGGCGGCCACAGTTATCACTGGCTTTCTCAGAAGAGTGCTGGGTTGAGGTGATAGATGCAAGCGCGACCACACTCCTGAGTCGAATAGTTCGGGCAGGTGAACAACTGAACCTTGAGGGTGAGTTACCCTTGAATGTCCTGCTTGGCCGAGCTTCAGCAGTGACCGTTGAGTTCAATAATGAACCGGTGGATATCAGTGGATACACCCAAGGTAATGTGGCGCGTTTTTCAATTGGGGCTGAGTCGTGATGGAGTCTGACTTCAGTATCCAACGCCGCAAATCCCGTCAGATCATGGTGGGGGATGTGGCTATTGGCGGTGACGCTCCCATCGCTGTACAGAGTATGACCAACACCGAGACCACCGATGTTGCTGCAACAGTTGCACAGATTCAGGCCTTGCAGAAAGCCGGCGCTGATCTGGTTAGGGTGTCGGTACCAAGCATGGATGCCGCAGAAGCTTTTGGTCAGATTCGAAAACAAGTCACGTTGCCACTGATTGCAGACATTCACTTTGACTACAAAATTGCGCTGCGCGTCGCTGACCTGGGTGTTGATTGCTTGCGCATCAATCCCGGCAATATCGGTCGTGAAGATCGGGTCAGGGCGGTGATAGACAAAGCACGTGATGTTGGCATCCCGATCCGGATTGGTGTCAATGCCGGATCTCTGGAAAAAGATCTGCACAAAAAAGTATGGCGAACCGACCCCGGATGCTCTGGTCGAGTCAGCGATGCGCCATATCGATATTCTGGACCGACTTAACTTTCCTGATTTCAAAGTCAGCCTTAAAGCTTCTGATGTTTTCATGACAGTTTTTGCCTATCGAAAGCTGGCATCACAAATCGAGCAACCATTGCATCTTGGAATTACCGAAGCCGGCGGTTTACGAAGCGGCTCAGTGAAATCAGCCATCGGTCTTGGCATGCTGCTCGCCGAAGGTATTGGCGATACCATTCGTGTTTCGCTCGCTGCCGATCCGGTAGAAGAAATTCGTGTTGGCTTTGATATTCTCAAAAGTTTGAGAATTCGTAACAAGGGCATCAACCTGATTGCCTGCCCGTCATGCTCTCGTCAACAGTTTGATGTGATTGCCACTGTTAATGCCCTGGAAGCACGCCTTGAAGACATCACTGAACCGATGGATGTCGCAGTCATTGGTTGTGTGGTCAACGGACCAGGTGAAGCCAAGGAGGCCGCCATTGGCCTGACCGGTGGTACCCCAAATTTGCTCTATAAAGACGGCAAACCTCATCACAAGGTGGACAACGAGTCATTGGTTGATGAGCTGGAGCGTGAAATCAGACAACGCATTGCCTTGCGTCAGCAAACCGAATCCAAAGAAAAAGTAATTCCGATAAAGGACATCAGCAAAACGTGACAGAAACCATCCGTTCAGTTCGGGGAATGAACGACATACTTCCCGAAGTCACTCCTTACTGGCAATCCATAGAACAAACGCTCAAGGACACGCTTGCCGGTTATGGCTATCAGGAAATCAGATTTCCGATTGTCGAAAAAACCGAGCTGTTCAAGCGCTCTATTGGCGAAGTGACCGATATTGTCGAAAAAGAGATGTACACCTTTGAAGACCGTAACGGCGATAGCCTGACCTTAAGGCCTGAAGGCACTGCTGGCTGTGTCCGGGCTGCGATGGAAAATGGCTTGCTTAATCAAACTCAGCGACTCTGGTACAGCGGTCCCATGTTTCGACATGAACGCCCCCAGAAAGGCCGTTATCGGCAGTTTCATCAATTGGGTGTCGAGGCCTATGGGTTTTCAGGGCCTGATATCGACGCTGAAATGATTTTGATGACGGCGCGTCTCTGGAAAAAACTGGGACTGAACGGCGTCACATTACAAATCAACTCGTTGGGCACTACGGAAGCACGCCAGCAATATCGGCAACAGTTAGTCGCTTATTTCGAGGCAAATCATCAGTTACTGGATGAAGATAGCCAGAGACGTCTGCACAGTAATCCGCTGCGTATTCTTGATAGTAAAAATCCTGAGATGCAGGCGTTGAATGAAGCAGCGCCCAAGCTGTTGGATCATCTTGATGATGAGTCTCGGGCACATTTTCAGACACTTTGTGCCATGCTTGATGCGGCCGGTGTGCCTTATGAGATTAACCCACGACTGGTGCGTGGGCTCGACTACTACGGAAAAACGGTTTTTGAATGGGTGACTGATCAGCTGGGTGCCCAGGGAACCGTTTGTGCCGGCGGTCGATATGATGCTCTGGTACAGCAACTGGGTGGCAAGGCCTCAACCGCCATCGGTTTTGCGATTGGACTTGAGCGACTAATCGCCTTGTTGGAAGCCAATGATGCTTTACCAAAGCCAGAAGCTGTAGACGCTTATCTGGTAGCGGTTGGTGAGCAGGCCAGCAAGCAATCACTATTATTGGCAGAGCAGCTGCGTGATCAGTTGCCTGACATTAAGTTGCTATGCCACTGTGGCGGTGGTAGTTTTAAGAACCAGTTTAAACGAGCTGACCGGAGTGGTGCTCGCTGGACACTGATCCTGGGGGACGATGAGGTTGCAAACAAGGTCATTGGCGTAAAAGTCATGGCAACGGGGGAGCAGCACACCATCGAATGGAATGCGCTTGCAGCATTTCTGGCTCAGTAATATCAACGGAATTTAAAAGAATAAATACGGCACTATGACACCCTTAAATATTCCAGAATGGCAGTCGCTTGATCGGCACTACGGTGATATCAAGTTTTTATCAATGCGTGAGCAATTCGCGCTGGACTCTGGTCGATTCGAACGGTTCACGATTAGAAGTGGTGAACTGTTATTGGATTATTCCAAAAATCGAATTACTCAGGAGACCATCGACAAACTGATTGCATTGGCTCAAGCCGTCAATATGAAAGACTGGACGGAGCGGATGTTTACCGGTGATATCATCAATCACACCGAGGGCAGGGCGGTACTGCACACAGCGTTGCGTAACCGCTCAAATTCACCGGTGTTGGTAGATGGCCAGGATGTAATGCCGCTGGTCAATGCCGTTTTGGAAAAAATGGCTCGTTTCTGCGAGCAGGTTCATAGCGGTAGCTGGCTTGGTTATTCCGGCAAAAAAATTACCGATATCGTCAACATTGGCATTGGTGGTTCAGATCTTGGACCTGCGATGATCTGTGATGCACTGGAGCCTTATGGCATTGACGGTTTGTCGGTACATTTTGTTTCTAATGTTGACGGCACGGATCTGAGTACAACCCTGGAGAAGCTGAATCCAGAAACCACCTTGTTTGTGGTGGCTTCAAAAACATTTACCACCCAGGAAACTCTGACCAACGCGCAGTCAGCAAGACAATGGTTCCTGAAATCCGCTCAACAGTCAGATGTCGCCAAACATTTTGTCGCGGTGTCGACCAATGCCGAAGCTGTTGCGGCGTTTGGTATTGATACGGCCAATATGTTTGAGATTTGGGATTGGGTAGGCGGACGCTACTCACTGTGGAGCGCGATTGGTTTGCCAATTGCCCTCTACGTAGGCATGGATAATTTCGAGCGTTTGCTCGATGGTGGTCATGCGATGGACTTGCATTTCCGTAATCAGCCACTTGCCGAAAATATCCCGGTAATCATGGGGATGCTGGGCATCTGGTATGTGAACTTCTTCAACAGTCAGACGCATGCGATTGTGCCTTATGACCATTCGCTTGCCCGCTTTCCAAGTCATATGCAGCAGCTGGATATGGAAAGCAACGGCAAGTTTATTAATCGTCAGGGAGCTCGTATCAACTATAAAACCGGGCCTGTGATCTGGGGAACCCCCGGGACTAACGGCCAGCATGCCTACTTTCAGTTGATTCATCAGGGCACGCAGTTAATTCCAGTTGATTTTGTTTTACCAGTCAACAGTCATTATCCAGAATGTGATCATCAATCAATTTTACTGGCGAATGGACTTGCTCAGGCCGAAGCTTTGATGAAAGGTAAAACAGCGGAAGAAGTCAGAAGTGAACTGGTCAAGGAGGGCTATGAAGGCAAAGCACTGGAAGCCTTACTGCCGCATAAGGTGTTTCCCGGGAATCGCCCCAGCAATGCGCTGTTATTCCCTAAACTGACACCGGAAATGCTCGGCCAGTTGGTTGCTCTCTATGAGCACAAAGTCTTTGTCCAAGGCGTGGTATGGAACATCAACTCGTTCGACCAGTGGGGTGTGGAGCTGGGTAAACAACTGGCAAAAGCCATCCTGCCAGATTTGTTGGCAGCGGATGAGTCAATTTCTGAACACGACAGTTCAACCACTGAGCTGATTCGCCTGATCCGGCAGTTGCGTCAATAAACGCAAAGCCTAGCTGACGCCATCAGTCTTGCGTCGCCGTCTTTGAGCCCGTTCAGGTTCAAAGACGGCGTCTGAGTCAATATTCTCAGTCAAGCGTACATCTTTGCCGTCGTAAGTAAGGCGATGTAAAAAATGTCTCATGCAGTTTAACCTGGCCGATTTTTTATCATCTGAACGAATAATGACCCAGGGAGATTCCTCACTATGAGTATGTTCAAACATGGTCTGTTTGGCCTGAGTATATTCCTGCCATTTTTCCTGGGCGGCTATATCAATCGGACTTAGTTTCCAGTCTTTCAACGGGCTGTTAAGTCGGGCTTCAAAGCGGCGTTTTTGCTCTTGCTGGCTGACAGAAAACCAGTATTTGAACAACCATATTCCATCATCAATCAGCATTTTTTCCAGGGCCGGTGCCTGCTGCAGAAAGCGCAGGTAATCTGATTCGCTACAAAAGCCCATGACCTTTTCAACGCCAGCCCGGTTGTACCAGCTTCGATCAAACAGCACTATTTCCCCAGCAGTTGGTAAATGCTCTATGTAACGTTGAAAGTACCATTGACCCCGCTCTGTACCATTGGGCTTGCTGAGCGCAACAATACGCGCTGTTCTGGGATTTAGATGCTCAGTGAAGCGCTTGATGGCACCCCCTTTACCTGATGCATCACGCCCCTCAAACAGAATGACAATTCGCTGATCCTGCTGATGTGCCCAGCGCTGAACTTTGAGCAGTTCGATCTGCAGGGCTTCTTTTTCAGTGTGGTAGCGACTGGCCATTTCAGCGACTTTTTACAAGTACCAGTCCTGCCAGTGGCGGCAGATCCAGTGCCAACGAAAAGGGTCTGTCAGACCATGGTTTATGTTCGGCATCAATCAAAATAGCCGCTGGGTAATTACTGCCAGCATAGTATTCTGAATCCGAGTTCAGTATCACTTGATACTGGCCGGCTTCAGGCACGCCAATTCGGTACTGCTTGCGAACCACCGGTGTGAAGTTCAGCAGTGTGATGGTGTAATCCTCTGCTGCCTTACGCATGAAACTGATGATGGAGTGTTCGTGATCTGTACAGTCAATCCATTCAAACCCCTGTGCATCAAAGTCATACTGATGTAAGGCTGCATAACGTCGGTAAATCGCGTTCAGATCGGCTACCAGCTTTTGTAAGCCTGATGCATCGGGTAGTCGAGCACATACCAGTCGAGCGCTTTATCACAGTTCCATTCCGAACCTTGTCCGAACTCGGAGCCCATGAACAACAGTTTTTTGCCGGGATAGGTGAACATGAAGGTGTACAGCAATCGCAGGTTGGCAAACCGTTGCCACTCATCACCGGGCATCTTGTAGAGCATTGATCGCTTGCCATGCACAACCTCATCATGTGAAAACGGTAATACAAAGTTTTCTGTAAATGCGTAAAGCAGGCCAAAGGTCAGCTGATCGTGGTGATAACGCCTATGCACCGGATCTTGTTGCATATATTGCAGTATGTCGTGCATCCATCCCATGTTCCATTTCATGGAAAAACCCAGGCCCCCCATATCCGCCGGCCGAGAGACCATTGGGTATGAAGTTGACTCTTCAGCCGCAATAATACAGCCGGGATGCGCCTGATGCAGCACGCTGTTGAGATGCTGCAGAAAAGCGATAACCTCCAGGTTTTCCCGACCGCCATAGATGTTGGGCAGCCACTGACCATCCTCACGGGAATAATCCAGATAGAGCATCGAAGCCACTGCATCGACCCGTAAACCGTCGATGTGAAACTCTTCCAGCCAGAAGAAGGCGCTGGAGAGCAGAAAGTTTCTTACTTCATTTCGGCCGTAGTTGAAGATCAACGTACCCCAGTCCTGATGTTCTCCGAGTCTTGGATCTTCATGTTCGTAGAGTGCTGTGCCATCAAATCTAGCCAGGCCATGAGCGTCTTTTGGAAAATGTCCTGGCACCCAGTCGAGAATGACGCCAATTCCAGCAAGATGGCATTGCTCGACAAAATAGCGAAAATCATCGGGTGAGCCGAATCGACTGGTGGCAGCGAAGTATCCTGTGGTCTGATAGCCCCATGAAGCATCGAGTGGATGCTCGGTAACGGGCAGAAGTTCAATGTGAGTAAAGCCCTGCTGCTGAACATAGGGCACCAGTCTGTCGGCGAGTTCTCTGTAACCCAGAAAACCTCCATCATGATCACGCTGCCAGGAACCAAGATGTACTTCATAGACCGAATGGGGGGCATGAAGCCAGTTGGTTCGCTCACGTTTATCCATCCAGTCCTTGTCACGCCAGTTGAAGCTCTCTGGTTTCATCACAACCGAGGCTGTTCCAGGGCGAAGTTCTGTTTGTTGGGCGTAAGGATCCATCTTTAGATGCAGACTACCCTGTTGTTGATTGAGGATTTCGAACTTGTATAAGGCGCCGGCTCGAACACCCGGAATAAATAACTCCCAGACCCCACTGTGACCACAGACTCGCATTGGGTGACAGCGACCATCCCATTGATTGAAATCACCCACCACACTGACGCGTTGTGCATTGGGTGCCCAAGTGGCAAACAGTACGCCGGCTACACCATCAACAACGCGATGATGGGCACCCAGAACACGGTAGGCGTGCCAGTGTTTTCCCTCAGAGAACAGGTGCAGGTCAAAGTCCGAAATTTGTTTGTCAAAACAATAGGGATCGTAATGTGATCGTTCTTGTTGCTGATTATCCAGCCGGTGAATCTGATAAGGCTTTTTAATATCGGCAGCGTCACCGGTCCAGGTAAAAAAGTCAGTGCCTTCGATACGCTTCATTCTTCGTTCTGCATCGAGCCAGGCTTCCTGGGTCGCTGGCAGAAAAGCGTTGATTGTGGCTTGCTTGTCATGACGATGAAACCCGAGGATGTTAAAGGGATCATGGTGCCGGGCTTCTATGATTTTGAGGCGATCTTCACTAAGTTTTTTTTCCAAAACCATAGGGTTTGAATCCTGTCTGAATTATTTTATTGCTGTTGGTTGTCTGCTTGTGGCAGGCTAATCGGCATTCCATCACAATTGATAGCAAGGCCTGGAGTTTGTTTTATGTCGAAGAGCAATAGTACGCGGTTTGTGAGTCGTCTGACCAGAGATACTCTGGCATTGATTCTGGCCGGTGGCAGAGGATCACGTCTCAAGCAACTCACAGACTGGCGTGCGAAGCCCGCAGTTCCTTTTGGTGGCAAGTTCCGAATCATCGATTTTCCGTTATCCAACTGTGTGAATTCCGGTATTCGTCGGGTTGGAGTCTTAAGTCAGTACAAATCTCACTCACTTATTCGACATATCCAGCAAGGCTGGGGTTTTATGCGAGGTGAACTGGGGGAATTTGTTGAGCTCTTGCCAGCTTCTCAGCGAACTGAAGAGGGCTGGTATCTTGGTACGGCAGATGCGGTTTATCAGAATATCGATATTCTGCGTAACCACAACCCAGAATACGTGTTGATTCTGGCAGGTGATCACATTTACAAAATGGACTATGGTGACATGTTGGCTGAGCACGTGGCTCAGAATGCCGACATGACAATTGGTTGCATTGAAGTGCCTTTGGATCAGGCAAAAGCCTTTGGCGTAATGTCTGTGGATGATAATCGCCGGATTATCGATTTCAATGAAAAACCAGCCGAGCCCACGCCAATTCCAGGACGAGAAGATGTGGCACTTGCTTCGATGGGGATATATATCTTCAATGCTGCGTTCCTTTACGAGCAGTTGATCAAGGACGCGGACTCAAGCAAATCGAGTCATGACTTTGGTCACGACATCATTCCATCGCTGATTCGCAAATATAAAGTCGTTGCCTTCCCTTATAAAGATGTTCAGGGCAATGACCCTGGTTACTGGCGCGACGTGGGGACCATTGATGCGTTCTGGTCAGCGAATCTGGAACTGATTGGTGTGACACCTGAGTTGAATCTTTACGATGATGATTGGCCGATATGGACACATCAGGCCCAGCTGCCACCTGCAAAATTTGTCTTTGATGATGACGACCGCCGCGGCATGGCGGTGGATTCAATGGTGTCTGGAGGTTGCATCATCTCCGGTTCAGTGGTCCGCCACTCGGTTCTGTTTTCCAACGTGCAGGTACATAGTTTTTCTGAAATAGAGGATTGTGTGGTCTTGCCTGATGTCAGCATCGGCAGACATTGCAGATTGAAAAAGGTGGTCTTTGACAAGGGCTGTGAAGTCCCGCCAAACACCGAAATCGGTTTTGACGCCAAGCGTGATGCCGAGCGTTTTTATGTGTCACCCAATGGGGTGGTGTTGGTTACTCCTGAAATGCTGGGGCAAAACTATCGCTATGTCCGCTAAACTTAAAGTCGTACTTTGCTGGCACATGCACCAGCCGCAATACAGCGAGCCTATGGGAGGCATGTATCAGCTGCCATGGACGTATCTACATGCCATCAAGGACTATGTGGACATGGCCTGGCATTTGGAAAATATTCCTGACGCACATGCAGTTGTTAATTTTGCACCTACCTTGCTGGAACAACTGGCTGATTACAACCAACAACTCAAAGGTAGATTCAAGGGAACAGGCTGTCTCAAAGATCCACTGTTGCTGGCGCTGGATTCACCAGTGCAGCCTGCTCATATCGAAGATCGCAGACAACTGATCAATGCCTGTCTGCGATTAAACGATGAAAAGCTGGTACAGCCTTTTCCTGCCTTTGCCAAACTGGCAGAGATTGCACGCTGGGCGCTCGAAGATGCGGATCGACTCTGTTATGTCAATGATCAGTGCCTTATCGATATGCTGGTCTGGTATCACCTCGCCTGGATGGGTGAATCGGTGAAGCGAAATGATGTGCGCATCCAGGCATTGATGAACAAAGCCCGGCAATTCAGTTTTCATGATCGACGGCAATTGATGATCGTGATTGGCGAGTTGCTTGATGGATTGATTCCCCGTTACAAAAAGCTGGCAGAGTTGGGGCGTGTCGAGTTGTCAGTCACCCCCTATGCCCATCCGATTTTGCCATTGATGCTCGACATTAACAGTACCCTTGAGGCCATGCCGGATGCACCGCTACCGGTGCACAAATGCTATCCAGATGGACAGCAGCGTGCAGACTGGCACATGGAAGAGGGAATCAGTGTCTTTGAATCCTTTTTTGGTTTTCGTCCTGCCGGTTGCTGGCCTTCTGAGGGGGCGGTCTCGACGGAGGCTCTGGCATTGATAGATCGCCATGGTTTTAAATGGGCTGCTTCTGGAGAAAATGTGCTGAGAAACAGCCTGCGGCAATCGGGCCTTGATGACAATGCAATTCACAAGCCTTATCACCTGCCAGGGCAAAAGCTTGCTTGTTTTTTCCGTGATGACGGACTTTCGGATCTGATTGGTTTTACTTACACCGGTTGGACGGCAGATGATGCGGTGAGTGACTTTGTGCATCATCTCAGCAACATTCAAGCGACCACCGACGATGACAAGGACAGGGTGGTATCTGTCATTCTGGATGGAGAAAACGCATGGGAATACTATTCCTATAATGGCTTTTACTTCCTGCAATCGTTGTATCGCAGACTTGCTGCTCATCCCGATATTGAATTAACCACGTTTTCAAATTGCCTGACAAAAGGTCATGTGAAGCCCGCCGAGCTACCGGTCATGATGGCGGGCAGCTGGGTTTATGGCACCTTCTCTACCTGGATTGGTGATGAAGATAAGAATCGTGCCTGGGATTTGTTGACGGAGGCCAAGCAAGCCTATGACGAGGTGATGGCAGAGCAGAATTTTGAGCCGGAAACGCAAGCTGCAATTGAGCGACAACTGGCTATTTGCGAAGGCTCCGATTGGTTCTGGTGGTTTGGTGACTACAATTCGGCAGATAGTGTCAGTGATTTTGACCGGCTCTATAGATTGCATCTTTCCAATCTATATCAAATGCTGGGGCTGGAAGTACCCCAGAAATTATCGGAAACCATTTCACTGGGTGGGGCGGGAGCTGAACAGGGTGGGACAATGCGGCGCGGCAACTAAACATGAAAAAAGCTCATATTTTTGACCAACGACGGACAGGAATCCTGCTACATATCACAAGCCTGCCTTCTGGCAATCTTGGCTCAGATGCTTATCGCTTTGTAGACTTTCTTCAGGCCTCGGGAGTAACCGTCTGGCAGGTTTTGCCTTTGGGGCCCACTCACAGTGATGGTTCTCCCTATCAATGCTTGTCTGCACACGCAGGAAACAACAAACTCATCTGCCTGGATTCGATTCGCGGCAAAGCTTGGGCAAACCCGGCTGAAATGACAGGCAAAAAAATCATCACCATCATGGCGCATGCTTTCAGGCAGTTTTCGCAATCAGCATCGGCAGATGAACAGCAGGCATTTCAGCAGTTTTGCCAGCACAATCAATACTGGTTGGACGACTATGTATTGTTTCGCGAGTTACGCCATCTAAACCATGCAACCGCCTGGTATGACTGGCCGGATGAGTTGCGAGATCGCGATAAGAGCGCACTTTACGAGTTTTCGCTTCAGCGCCGAGAGGCGCTGATGGTTAGGAAGTTTGAGCAGTTCATGTTTTATGAGCAATGGAGCTCACTCAAGCAGTATGCTAACGACCGAGGCGTTAAATTGTTTGGCGATATGCCAATTTTTGTTGCTCACGACAGTGCAGATGTCTGGGCGGTCCCGGAGTTATTCACTTTGGATGAAACCGGGCAACCAGAAACAGTTGCCGGTGTTCCACCAGATTATTTTTCCGAGACCGGGCAACGTTGGGGTAATCCGCTTTATCGTTGGCAAAAGCATGAAGATGAGAAATTTCAGTGGTGGCAACAACGGCTGACCAGTCAGCTGCTATTATTTGATCTGATTCGAATTGATCACTTTCGTGGCTTTGAAGCTTGTTGGGAGATACCGGCGCATTGTCTGACTGCTGTCGATGGTGAGTGGAAAAAAGCGCCAGGTGAAGCACTGTTCAGCAATTTGTTGGCTCATTTTGGTGAGTTGCCGCTGGTGGCAGAAGATCTTGGCATTATCACCGAGGAAGTCACCGCCTTGCGTGAGCAGTTTGCCTTGCCGGGTATGAATATCCTGCAGTTTGCCTTTGGAGGAGATGCGACTAATCCGTATCTTCCTCATCAACACCGGCCTGATAGCGTGACTTATACTGGAACGCACGATAACGATACAACACTGGGCTGGTATGAGTCGCTTGATCAGGCCACACAACTACATCTCCATAGTTATCTGGCGAGAGTCCTGAAGCGATGCCATGGCTGTTGATTCGAACGGCACTGCAGTCTGTATCCGAACTCGCGATCATTCCCATGCAAGATGTCTTGGCATTGGATGGTCAGCACCGCATGAATACACCAGGCACCACTGAAGACAACTGGCAGTGGAAATTTGACTGGGAGATGCTGGAAGAAGGGACGTGTCAGCGGCTGGCGTACCTAAACGCCCTTTATGGCCGAGTGTGAAGTGCACGAAAACCCTGAACAATTGAAATACACCACACAGCATTTATGGCTGGAACAGCAAGCAGGTGATGTATGGAAATTGGGAATCACGGAATTTGCACAGGATCAGCTCGGAGATCTGGTTTATGTCACCTTGCCCAGTCTTGGGGAGGTATATTCAGAGGGGGCGATCGTTGCCGTGCTTGAATCGGTGAAGTCTGCTACCGAGATTACCCTGCCATTTACAGGGACGGTGACCATGATTAACCAAGAGCTTGCAGATAGACCTGAGCTGATTAATCAGGAGCCTTATGAGGGAGGCTGGCTTTTTAGTGTTAGCCCGAAACAGCAAACCGACATGCAACAATTTTTGTCGGCGGCAGACTACGATGCCTTGCTTGATGCATAAATCCCACCCAGGATGCAGGCCTTACGCGCTCCAGTGGCGCTGGGCAGATTGCCAGGCCGTTGCAGAATGGTTTGTTGTGCCAGCCAGGCAAAAGCACAAGCTTCCATCCAGTCGGGCGACAAGCCAATAGCTTCCGTGGTTGCCAATCTGATATCCGGTCCGAGCAGTTCGCTCAGCTGATTCAGCAGATGGAGGTTGTGTGCGCCACCACCACAGACATAGACCGCTTGTGTTTCTGGTGCATAACGCATGATGTCATCGACAATGGAAACTGCCGTCAGTCTTGCCAGTGTCGCCTGGATATCTTCAGCGGACAGTGTTGTGATTGCCTGACATTTATCGAGTAATTTGCTTAGCCATTGAGCATTAAATAGCTCACGCCCGGTACTTTTAGGGGCTGGTCTGGAAAAATAGGCATCTTCCATCAGGCAGGTTAAAAGTTGTTCGTTGTATTGACCCTCGGCCGCCCACTTGCCCGAATCATCATATGGTGCACCCAGAGAGCGCTGTATCCATGCATCCAGCAAGACATTGCCGGGTCCAGTGTCAAATGCCACTGGCTGGCTGTTTTCTTCCTTGGATAGCACAGTGATGTTACTGATGCCACCAATATTGAGAATCACCCGGTTCTCTGCATCGGAACTGAACAGCGATTGATGAAAGGCGGGTACCAGAGGAGCGCCCTGACCGCCTGCCACCATATCTCTCTCACGAAAATCACTGACAGTCGTAATGCCTGTTCTTTCAGCAATTAAGCTTGGATTGCCAATTTGTAAACTAAAGGGCAGTTCAAGGTCGGGCGCATGACATATCGTTTGCCCATGGCTACCGATGGCTTTGATGCGGTTGGGCGCAATATTTTGTTGAGTGAGCAGATGTAGGATGGCATCAGCGCTAGCTTCGCCAATGGCCATATCTAACTGACCAAGCTCGGTCAGGCTGCATTGCTGATTTTCTATCAGTCGCAGTAGTGAAGCACGTAGTTCTGAGTCATAGGGAAACGTCTGCGCTGCCTGCAGTCTGAACTGTCCTTCAGTAGCAAACTCAACCACAGCAACATCAATTCCGTCCAGGCTGGTGCCGGACATCACGCCAATAAATAGAGTCAAAGTGTCTAGAGCCTGTTGATTATTCACCGCTGCCTATGTGGTGATTGAACATACACCAATCATGGGCAAGAGAAGCAGTTTGTGGTCATTCCAAATAACAACCGGCAAGCCGGGTATTTTCAACACCACACCAGAGCATAACTTCCTCTGGTGTGGTGATAGTCAAGTACTATCTAGTCTTGCTGAAGAGCTGCCAAGGCCGGAATTTCCAGGTTATCCAATTTGGCCAGCAGAGGCTGCGCCTGTTGTTGAAATGCTTGACGGTATTTGTCAGCAATCGGTTCAGCCTGAGGTAATTCAACAGTCAATGGATCGCGGTGAACACCATTGACACGGAATTCGTAGTGCAGGTGAGGGCCGGTTGCCAGTCCAGTCATACCGACATAACCAATCACATCGCCTTGGCGAACACGATCACCACGTTTCAGGCCGGATTTGAATCTGGACATATGAGCGTACAGGGTTGTGTATTTTCCGCCGTGTGACAGCACTACTGTCAAACCGTATCCCCCCTGATTGCCGATGCTTTCGACCCGACCATTGCCAGTTGCCATGATGGGAGTGCCGGTAGGTGCCGCGTAGTCCACACCACGATGTGGGCGATTGGTACCAAGAACCGGATGAAGTCGGTTTGGATTGAAGCGAGAGCTGATACGCGAAAAATGGACGGGTGTGCGGTTGAACGCACGTCGCATGCTGCGTCCGTCAGCAGTGTAATAGTCGGCATGACCGTCAGAGTCTGTAAAGCGGATAGCTCGGTAGGTTCTGCCGCGATTTGTGAATTCGGCAGCGAGTATGTTGCCATCGCTGATCTTGTTGCCATCAAGATAGCCTTCCTCGTAAATCACCCGAAAACTGTCGCCTTTGCGGATATCAAGTGCAAAGTCGATATCCCACCCAAACACATAGGCGAGTTCCATAATGAGTTTGTCTGACATGCCTGCTTGAATGCCTGCGGCGAACAGCGAGCTTTGGATTTCTCCGGCAGCTTGTTGTTGATGCGTTTCAAGTTCACGGATAGATCTTTCTGCCGTATAGCCACTCTCAGCAGCGGAGACAATGAGGGTTTCCAGTGGCGAAATTTCCAACTCAAGCACACTCAGTTTGGCATCATCATCTTTAGTGATGCCAAAGCGCATAGTTTGACCCGGCCGCAAATTGAGTAGAGCTTGAATGTCGCCAGGTGTCTGTGCGACGTTGTAAACGTCTCTCGCGGTCAATCCAACACGTGGAAAAATCAAAGAAAGGTTATCACCATTGGCAACGGTGATTTCCTGCCAGTCAAGTGTGGGATCGGCGATGTTTTTTTCAGTTTGACTGACAACGTCGATTTCAGACTCGGCTGTATCCAGCTGTGCAGCTTCAAGAAGATGTAATTGTTCAAGCTGCTCGGATTCGGTGATTGCGATGTCTTGTTCTGTTTCTTGAACAGTTGTTTCGCTGACTGATTCTGCTTGAGATTTTTCAGCTTCTCTTTGAATGCGCGGCTGACTGAGTCCGAACACCTGGTGTTGCGGAGGCAGTGCCGCCTGCTGAAAGCTACCCTCAGGCGCTGTGTTGAGGTTAGGTAATTCGATCACCTGCGTCTGATTGGACGCAGAAGGCTCGCTGGTCGCCAGTACGATTGATGTGATGAAAATCCCGGCCAGGGCCAGAAAGGATATCGTTTTGAAATGATGGTGCTTAGGACGAGTAGAGGTTGCAAACAGGCGGTTGCCCGCTGAAGAGTTAAGAAGTCTGTTACGTTTCTTCATAAGCGAACCCGGCTCTTGAAATAAATTCCGTCAATTCTCGCAGTATTTACTGAGAATTGGAACCCCTCCAGCCCAGGGCATTGTGATAACATTTGCCGCCAATTCCCGGACATTGGAGATGCTGAATGGCTGATGTTGAAAAGGCACTTGCTGAAATTCGTCGAGGTGCTGAAGAAATACTGGTTGAAAAAGAGCTTATTGAGAAGCTTGAAACGGGCAAACCGTTGCGCATCAAAGCTGGTTTCGACCCTACCGCGCCGGATCTGCATCTGGGTCACACAGTTCTGTTAAACAAACTTCGACAGTTCCAGAATCTCGGCCATACCATACTATTTTTAATCGGCGACTTTACCGGCATGATTGGTGATCCCACCGGCAAAAATGTAACGCGCAAACCACTCACCCCTGAACAAGTCGCTGATAATGCAAAAACCTATCAGGAACAGGTGTTCAAGATTCTCGATCCTGAACGTACCCAGGTGGTGTTTAACTCACACTGGATGAACGAACTGGGCGCGGCCGGCATGATTCGTCTGGCTTCCAACCATACTGTGGCGCGCATGTTGGAACGTGATGACTTTCACAAGCGTTACAACGGTGGCCAGCCGATTGCCATTCACGAGTTTTTGTATCCATTGATTCAGGGTTATGACTCGGTAGTGCTGGAGGCGGATGTTGAACTTGGCGGTACTGACCAGAAATTCAACCTTTTAATGGGCCGTGAATTGCAAAAGGCCTATGGTAAGTCGCAACAGACTATTCTAACCATGCCGTTGCTTGAAGGGCTCGACGGTGTGCAAAAGATGTCGAAATCCTTGGGCAACTATATTGGTATCAGCGAGCCGGCCAAGGATATCTTCGGCAAAATCATGTCAATATCGGATGAGTTGATGTGGCGCTATATCGATCTGCTGAGTTTCCGAGCACTTGATGAGATTAACGAGTGGAGACAGTCGGTTGCCTCCGGCCGTAACCCGGTGGAAATCAAAAAACTGTTCGCTGAGGAAATTGTCGCGCGTTTTCATGGTGAAGCGGCAGCCCCCGAAGCTCGACAAGCTTTTGAAAACCAGTTCAAAAAGGGTGAAATTCCCGAGGATATTGAAGAGATTCAGCTTGCCGTCGGAGAAGGTATGCCAATTGCCAATGTTTTGAAAGAGGCAGGTCTTACTGCCAGCACCTCAGAAGCTTTACGCATGCTAAAGCAGGGTGCGGTGAAGATCGATGCTGAAAGACTTGATGACAAGGACTGGCTGTTGCAGGCGGGGATGACCCATATCATTCAGGTCGGTAAGCGCAAATTCGCTCGTGTTGTTGCCGCGTAACTGATGAATCACCGATGCCGACACTCGGCATCGGTGTGATGGATCAAGCCAGTCTTCGGCCGCAGCGTTTGCAGTTCTGCGAAGTGTCATCAGCCGATGATTTTGTTGAGCGAAGCACTACTACGGCACCCTTGCCAAACCCATAACTGGTCACAAGCAGGCTCGAGTACAGATACACATTAAAAAGATTGAACCAGAAGCCATTCGGTGTGTATGCCTCAGTTGCCGGATCAAGCACTGGAAAAAGTGCATACATCAAGAACAGGCTGGAGTTCGTAAAGGCCCCTACGACCATTGCCCAGCTGACATGCCATGGCAAACTCACCTTGGCACCATAAAATCCCAGTATCAACGCACTCATCAGCAAAAAGTCGATATGTGCCTGCAATATCCGACGAAGTTCACCTGGAAATAGCTGTTGCAGAAAGCCAATCTGGTTATAGAGGCCGACTAGAATCCAAGCCAGTATTAGCGCCATCAAAATCCACAAGCAAGCGCCTCGAAGTAGTATTACATTGCCGGCATGTTGTGAGTGGTTGGTCATCTTCTCTCCTTATTGTTGTAGTCAAACAGGTAAGTGAGAGTTTGCTGGCTTCACGATGATAAAACTTTTCTCAAACGGCTTAATTTCTTGACCATGGTGCAAATTTACAAAGAACAGTCACATAGCAACAGCTTGGCTGGGCAACACTTAAGCATGGAAGATCAACTGGTGGGCGAAAAATTGGAATGCCTGAAAGAAATTATCGTTAGAGAATATGTAAACGTTGATGTTTCATCACCAAAGGCATACACGAATATGCAGATTTATCCGTGGCGTCAGAGATTATGGCTTTCGCCGACACACTCGAACGCAATCATATTTGAGTGATTAGCTTTCGATCCTGTGAGTATTAGCCAAGATGGTGTCTTTTAGTGTGAATGACCAAAATTCAATACAAACGGGAACACTGTCGACACTATCTGACCAACTCGCTTCAGCAATAATCACTGCGCGAATATCGCTCCGACGCATATTGACAGGCGGACTACACCCAGGAAACCTCCGGCTAAACTCAAATGTTGGAGTAATGTTCGCCTTAAAATAACCATCAATATCAAACGACTAACACGGCTCCAATCTAATCGGGAAGAACTTCCTGTTGACTAGTCAAAACGAACCTGTAGAATGCGCCTCTCTGCTCGACACGCAACGGCATAAACCGGCGCGGATACGGCAGCTAGATATTGACAAGAAGCGGTTTATCTGTATAATTCTCGCTTCTTTGCTGGCACGAGTCAGCAGCTCTTTAAAAAATCAGAATCAAGTAATTTGTGTGGGTGCTTGCGTGGGATTTGTTTCGATAAATCAGACGTGAGTAATTCGCAAGAATGCAAACSTSAATCAAGTTATTGTCTCTGACTGA
>NZ_APHR01000059.1 GCF_000349205.1 Methylophaga lonarensis MPL
TCAGTCASACTTGCTCAATACGCGGCCCTGGCTGCATTTGAGCCGGAAACACAGCAGATCCTGGAGCAACGGCGACAAGCGTTTGAACAGCGCCGAGATCGTTTGATGCTGGGCCTTAAAAAATTGGGCTTCAAAATTGACAGCACACCACGCGGTGCTTTTTATATCTACGCCGATTGCAGTGCTTTACTGGACAAGGAAACACCCGACAGCATGCGCCTGTGTCAGCGTTTATTACACGAAGCGGGCGTGGCGATCACCCCAGGACTTGATTTTGGTCAACATCGTGCAGCGCACTATTGCCGCTTTGCCTATACCAATGAGCTGAACCGGTTGGATGAAGCAGTGAAACGCATTGCCGACTGGTTACAACGAAGATGATGGAATGTTCTGAGGCAAAGCTGGTCGAATGCCAAAGATTATGAGCTTTTACAGTCTGAGTTAACGTTGAACTGTGCCTTATTTGAGAGAAACAGATGGTTGAATTTGATGATGATCCTGAGGAAATTCTTTGTCATTGCAGTGGTACCACGCGGGGAAAAATCAAAAGCCTGGTAGACAAAGGTGCAGACAGCATTGATAAGGTCGGCAAAGCCACGGGTGCCAGTTTCGGTTGCGGCGCCTGTGATTATGATGTCGAGCAGTACATAGCCGAGTTAACTGCCCAGTAAATCAGTCATTTTCCTGTGTGGCCTTGCGGGCAAGCTGAGCGCTGCCATAGGCTGGTTCAGTCTGTTCAACGGGCAGGAATGGACAATGAAGATACTGCTGACGCAATGCCTGCCAAACAGGGTTGCCAGCACCACCGCCAATCGTGCGCATATTACTGATGGCGGGGGCTCCTTGTTTTTGTATGCACTGATAACCCTCAGCTTCAACTCGGGCCAGCGATTTCAGCAAACCGTGCAAGAAAAGCGCATCACTGTCAGGGCGAGGTGAGAAGCATGGTTGTTTGTTCGGATCATTGACAGGAAAGCGCTCGCCTTTAGCTGGCAGTGGATAATACGCTGCTGGCTGGTCGGCCAGATTAATTTGCTCCGACAAGCTTTTAAGCGTCTCGTCATCAAAAAATTGCCTGAGCACAGCAGCACCGCAATTGGAAGCGCCGCCGACCAGCCAGTGCTTATCAAAGCGATGACTGTAAACCCCCAATGCTGGGACAAAAATTGGTCGCTCGCTGATGATCTTTAACACCAGTGTTGACCCCAGCACCGTCACTGCATCTCCCGGTTGATAAGCACCAGTAGCGATAACGCCGGCAATACTGTCTGTGGTGCCTGCAACAATCATTGGGCTTTCGCTCAGATTAAACTCATCACACAGCATATTATCCAGGCGGCCAATCACCGTGCCGGGGGCAACGACCTCGGGCAACATGCTTGAGGGTATCAGCGCATTGATCCAATCAGGCCAGCACATTAACTGCGCATCAAAACCGGTTTTAAGCGCGGTGTTGTAGTCCGTGATATGACGGCTAACGCCGAGTTTGAGATTAATCCAGTCTGCCTGATGCAATAAACGAAGCGGTTTGTCTTGCTGTGTGTGATGCCGAAGATAAAGTGCTTTTGCCAACCCACTGCCAAGGCCATGCGCAGCAGAATCTGTTGGAGCAACCGATTTGATCAGGCTGGCTTCAACGCTGGCTGAAGTGTCGTGATACATCAATAACGCGCTTGCAGCTTCACCGGCGCTATCTGCCAGCATTACCGAACCAGAAGTGGCATCAACGGCGATTGCGATGATCTTGAATGCGTCGAGACGAGACAGCAGCAAGCCTAGACAGTCTTTGACTAATTGCCAGTGTTGTTGGGGAGATTGTTGAGTTTGAACTTGTTGTGAGTGAGCAAAGTCACTGCGTTGTTGGGCAATCACCAGACCTTGATCGTCTATGGCAATTGCCCGGCACCCGGAGGTGCCGAGGTCAATTCCAATCCATGCGTTATCAGACATAACGCATCAGAGAGTTAAGGAAGATGGACGGCTTCTGGAGCAACCCAGCCAGCTTGACGGTGCTCGGCAACCACTGTGGTGTAAACACCGCCGCGGACATTAAAGACACCGGTGACGCGCATGAAACGAGGATCGATGGCTGTCACCAGATCAGTCAAAATCTGGTTGGTCAATTTTTCATGGAAGCCACCTTCTTCTCTGAACGACCAGAAATACAGTTTCAGGGACTTCAGCTCGACACATTTTAAATCAGGTACATAGTCGATTTTGATCGTGGCGAAATCAGGTTGCCCCGTTTTTGGACACAAACAGGTAAACTCTGGTGTCTCGATGTGAATGGTATAATCTCGCTCGGGTGCGGCGTTATCAAAAGTTTCCAATTGTTTGCTTGGTTGAGTGGACATCAAAACTCTCTGAAATGACAAGTAAAAAGCAACATTATCCCTTAGTTGGCAGATTAAATTAAGTGTTAGAAATAATCATCCTGACAATTCTGGTTGTGGTCGGATTTATCGCAGCTGGCTGGTACACGCATAATCGTAACCAACAACAGGCGCGAGCCTTCGAGCGAGAACTGGATCCGGATTCAAACAACGCCAGCAGCCAATTTCGCCGTCGCTTCGACGCCGTTTTTGAGCAAGAGTTGCAGAACGAGCAGGACGCTGACGCAGATACACCGAAAATCAGGCTCGATGACGATATAGATCTGCAGGACTCGGCAAATTTCACCCTGACGGCAGAACAAGACATCGCAGTAGAACCTGCTGAGCCAATCACACAGGAAGAAGATGATCCGGTGGTACGTGAGTGGGACCTGGTCATTGCGCTGACTATCATGGCACCCGCTGAGACTATGTTCACCGGAAAGGCCCTGAAACATGTGCTGGAAAGTCATGATCTGCACTTCGGTGATATGCAGATTTACCATCGCTATATTTCTGCCAATCGCAAACAACCGCTTTTCAGTGTCGCTAATATTCTTGATCCGGGCACTTTGTTGCCAGACCAGATATTGTCATTGCAGACACCGGGCATACTGCTTTTTGCCCGTTTGCCCGGACCGATGAATGGCATGGCCTTGTTTGATCTGTTGCTGGAAAGCGCAGAACAAATGGCTGATCAATTGGAAGGCGTGCTGTGTGATGACCAACGTCAGCCGCTGACGGACAGCACCATTGAGTCACTGCGCAGTCGTATCTTCGAGTTCAATCTCACTCTGCAAAACGAACAGAAATCAGCCGGTGATGACTATCTCAACTGAATTGCAACAGCGCGCTGCCAGTCTGCGCGAACAAATCAACTATCACAACCATCGCTACTATGTGCTGGATGATCCGGACATCGCGGACGTTGAGTACGATCAGCTGTTTCGTGAATTACAACAACTCGAACAACAGCACCCGGAATTATTGACTGCCGATTCTCCGACATTGCGAGTGGGGGCGGCACCCTTAAAAAGATTCAGACAGGTGACGCACGTTGTTCCGATGTTGTCGCTCGACAATGTTTTTGACAAAGCCGGTTTTGAAGGGTTTGACCAGCGCGTTCGAGACCGACTGACGGCAAAAACCGCCATCGAATATGCCGCAGAACCAAAACTTGATGGACTGGCCATCAGCATTCGCTACGAGCAAGGACTATTGGTGCAAGCTGCCACCCGAGGCGATGGCTATGTCGGTGAAGATGTCACTGAAAACGTCAGAACCATCGCTTGTGTACCGTTGCGACTGCATGGCAACAATGTGCCGGAAGTTGTTGAAATCCGTGGTGAAATATACATGCCAAAAGCGGGCTTTGAGCGACTGAATCAACAACAGACCGAAGCGGGTAAAAAGATTTTTGTCAATCCGCGCAATGCTGCCGCCGGTTCACTCAGACAACTGGACTCACGCATCACGGCACAACGTCCGCTGGCCATGTTTTGTTATGGCCTGGGTGAACTGCAAGGAATGGACAGACCTGAAACACACACAGACGCCATGCATTTGCTGCAACACTGGGGCTGTCCTGTTTGTCCGGAAATGAAGATTCTGCCCGGCATAGAACAATGCTTTAGTTACCTTGACCAGTTGGAACAACAACGCAGTGCACTTGAGTACGAGATTGATGGTGTGGTGTTTAAGGTCAACAACTATGTATTGCAGGATCGCTTGGGCTTTGTGTCACGTGCGCCGCGCTGGGCAATTGCCTATAAATATCCCGCTCAGGAAGCACAAACCACCGTGCTGGATATTGAAGTGCAGGTCGGTCGCACCGGAGCGTTGACCCCAGTGGCCAGACTCGAACCCGTATTTGTCGGGGGCGTGACCGTCAGTAATGCCACCTTGCACAACGAAGATGAAATTCGACGTAAAGATGTTCGGGTAGGTGACACCGTGATCATTCGTCGTGCTGGCGATGTAATTCCCGAAATCGTCAGAGTCGTCGAGAGCCAGCGCAGTGGTGAATTGCCTGTGTTTGAGATGCCAACGGCGTGTCCGGTGTGTGGCTCTGAAGTGGAGAAACAAGCAGGGGAAGCCGTTGCCAGATGCAGTGGTGGCCTGTTTTGTCCTGCCCAGCAAAAAGAGGCTATCAAGCATTTCGCCTCCAGAAAGGCGATGGATATAGACGGATTGGGAGACAAACTGGTTGAACAGCTGGTTGATTGTGGACTGATCAAAGATGCGGCTGATTTGTTTTATCTGCAGCTATCTCAACTTGCCGGCCTTGACCGAATGGCGGAAAAATCCGCGAGCAATCTACTACAAGCACTTGAGAATGCTAAACAAACACGCTTGCCAAGATTTCTGTATGCCTTGGGTATTCGGGAAGTGGGTGAAGCAACGGCTCGATCTTTGGCGATGCACTTTCTGGATTTGCCTGCCTTGATTGAGGCAGAGCAGGCGGAATTACTGGAAATTGAAGATGTAGGACCAGTGGTTGCACATCATATCCATACCTTTTTCAGACAGCCGCATAACCTTGAAGTCATCGACAAGTTAAAAGCGGCTGGCGTCCACTGGCCTGCAGAGCAGTCGACGAACACGGATTCTCCGTTGAGTGGTAAAACCATTGTGCTGACGGGCACCCTTGAACAGATGTCCAGAGCCGAGGCCAAGGAACGTCTACTGGCGCTGGGCGCTAAAGTTGCCGGAAGTGTTTCCAGCAAAACCGATTTCGTTGTTGCCGGTCGAGATGCCGGTTCTAAATTAACCAAGGCACAATCACTGGATATTCCCGTGGTGGATGAAGCGACACTTCAAGCCTGGACAGGATTTAACTCATGACTGCATTGGCAGATGCCATTAAAAAAGTTGCGACTGGACCTCACCTGAGCAAGGATCTGACCACTGAAGAGCTGGTCGCCGCCATGCAGGAAATTCTCTCTGGTGAAGCAGATGAGGTTCGTGCAGCAATTTTCTTCATTGCCCTCAGAATGAAAGGCGAAACCAACGCCGAAAACCTGGGGGTGTTACAAGCCTTGCAGCAGCATACTCATCAACTTGACGTGGCTGTTGATGATCTGCTGGTTTACTCGGATCCCTTTAATGGCTTTAATCGCCACTGTCCGATGAGTGTCTTTATGTTGCCCGTTCTGGCGGCGGCTGGCCTGCCTGTAATGTCGCAGGGCGTGCAGTCGATGGGGCCAAAGTTTGGCGTGACCCACGCGCAGGTATTGCAAGCTGCCGGAATGAATCAGCAAACGCTGGAAACGGCCAAGTCACGATTGGAAGATCCCTCAATAGGCTGGGCTTATGTGGATCAGTCTGTGGCAAGTCCCGCCGTTTTTCAGTTGCAATCCTTGCGTGAACGCATGATTAAGCGACCCAGCATCGCGACCTTGGAAAAAATGCTGCTGCCACTGCGTGCTCGCCGAAACCATCTCATGATTGGCTTTGTTCACAAAGCCTATCCTTCGGTACTTGGCTGGCTGGTCAATCATAGTGATTTTAACAGTGCGATGATCATGCGAGGGCTTGAAGGTGGTGTCATTCCAACGCTGCGCGAGCTGTCTAATAACTATCAGGTGCTGGATGGCGAGTTAAAGGAATGGCCTCTGGATCCACTGCAATTTGCGATTGAGCAGGACACTCGAGGTGTTCAACCTGTGGCCGAAAAGGTCACAGCTGCCGAAACCCTGGAACGAGGCCTGGAAGCGCTTAATGGTCACAAAGGGCCAGCACGCGACAGCCTGATTTACGGGGCCGCTGCGGCATTGTGTCATTGTGGTCTGCATGCTGATTTTATGGCGGCGGCCAATCATGTCAGAGAACTTCTTGATTCAGGTAAGGCCTTGCAACAGTTTGAACAGGGGAGGCGATAAGTGATTTATCAGCAGACACTCAGTATTCAGACTGCGGCACGGACCACGCATAATCTGACGCGTGAGGTTCAGTCGATTGTCGCTGAATCAGGCATTCAAACCGGAACTTGCCACATATTTGTCCAGCACACCAGTGCTTCATTGATGTTGTGTGAAAATGCCGATCCGGATGTGCGTCTCGATTTGGAAACCTTTATGCAGCATATCGTGCCTGATGGCGATCCAATGTTTCGCCATCAGGATGAAGGGCCCGATGACATGAGTGCTCATATCAGAACGGTCCTGACCAATCCGGACCTGACGGTGCCAGTCACTGCGGGACAATGTGCGCTGGGCATCTGGCAGGGAATTTATCTTTGGGAACATCGTACCCAACGACATCAACGACGCATTATTGTGACAGTACAGGGCGAATCATGAGCGAATATGAAGACTTTGATGATGATTTGCCCATCGGCAAAAGCAAGTCACAAATCAAGCGTGAACTGGATCAATTGAAAGATTTGGGCCGAAAACTCATGTCTCTTGGTCCGAATGATCTGGAAAAACTGGATTTGCCAGAGAATATTTACGAAGCTGTGTTGAAGTCACATGCCATGCAAAAAGGCGCCTTGAAACGACAAACCAGCTATTTGGGCGGCCTGATTGCAAAATCAGACTGGCAGGCTATTCAAAAAAACCTGCAGCAACTTCGCCAGCCGGAGCGACAAAAGGTTGAGCAGTTCCATCAGCTTGAGCAGTGGCGAGATCAACTTCTGGCAGGAGATGATTCGGTGTTTGCTCTGCTAAAAGCAAAGTTTCCGGAATTTGATATTCAGCACGTTAGACAACTGCAAAGAAATGCCAGTCGAGAATCCGCTCAAAACAAGCCGCCAAAATCGGCTCGACAATTATTTCGTTATTTGCAGCAGATGCAGGAAGCAGAGTAGAGAGCGTCGGCTACCGGACATTCTGAAAACCGCTTTTCCTGATCGGCTATCCGGCGTCGACTCGGGGGCGATAAACCACTAGTTGTCAGGCAGGCTGACAATAAAACGAGCACCGCCCAGATGGCTGCGTTCAACACGAATATCGCCTTCGTAAGCCTCAATGATATCTTTGACGATTGCCAGACCTAGCCCTTGGCCTTCGACCTGGGTGTCAATGCGTGTACCACGTTTGATAATGTCCTCTACCGCAGCAGCCGGGACGCCGTTGCCATCATCTTCAACAATGACAAATACCCGTTGATAGGCAGGTTGAACTACGATATTGATATGTTGCTGGCAGTATTTGAAGGCATTTTCCAGCAGGTTGCCAAGCAATTCATACAAGTCGCCTTCATCGGCATGAATATAGCAATCACGAGCAATTTCCGATTGTAAATGCACGTGTTTGTCCTGATAGACCTTGGCCAATGAGTTTGTGATTTTGTGTATCACCTCACCTAATGACACCGGAGCAAGCAGATTGCTTTTGCCTTCAGTCGCCGCTCGTTGCAACTGATAATCGACCAGTGCACTGATACGATCCAGTTGCTCTTGTCCGGTATCACGAATTTCCTGCAGGTTCAGATTACCTTCAAGTGCACCGCGAAACACCGCCAGGGGTGTTTTCAGGCTGTGAGCCAGGTCGGCCAGTGAGTTTTTATAACGCTGTCTTCGAGAAGCTTCGTGATCCAGCAGATTATTGATATTGAGTGTCAGCTGTTTAAGTTCAGGGGGATAGTCGTCAGAAAGCCGGCTGTGTTCGCCGGTTTCAATAGCGTGTAAATCAACAGCAACTTTTTGTAATGGACGCATACCCCAACGCAAAATCAACCACTGGATGATCAGCAACATGACGCCGGTGCCACCCAGCCAGTACCAGAGACTGCGCTGGAAGCCAGCCGTTTGCTCCTCGATCATCGACAGATCTTCGGCCACATTGATGGTGTAATCAAACTCCTGACCAGATTCGTTTTCCCAGACGGTTCCGAAAGCCAGATTCAACAGTCGACTGCCGCCTGAGGATTCAATCAAGGAATAAATTTCTTCAGAAGGGCCGGGATGATCAGGCAAAGAGAGATTTCGGCCAATCGCTGAGGGTGACTGCCAGATAATCAAATCGCCACTGGTGATTTGAGCATATAAGCCTGAATTGGGAATAGTGAATTTCTTTTCTGCCAGTCGTTCGCCATGCACGAGTAGCTCACCGTGATCATCAAGGTCAGCGGCGGTCAGCAACATATAAACGTAGTTTAGTAAACGAACTTTTTGAGCAGATTCAGCACTGGCTTCAAAGGCATTGTTGAGACTGAAAGCAGACAATCCCAGAAAGGCCGTCAGTACCAGACTGACCGCGATAAGTAGCCGTTGAGAGAGAGAAAGTTTATTGATGAACACGCGGAAGATTGAGTCGGTAACCACGTCCACGCAGGGTTTCAATCGGGTTGAGTGTTTTGTCCGGATCCAGCTTGCTGCGTAGTCGTTTGACAAACACTTCAATGACATTGCTGTCACGGTCCTGATCCATCTCGTAGATATGATCAGTCAGTACCGTTTTTGAAATAACTTCACCGGCGTGCAGCATCAGGTAGTGAAGCATGCGGTATTCGTAGGCGGTGAGATCCACCTCCTGAGCATGGCATTTAACCTGTTGTGTGGCAGGGTTCAGCTCAACCGGGCCGCATTTCAGCACCGGATTAGCCCAGCCTGAGGCACGGCGAGAAAGGGCGTTGATTCTGGCGATGAGTTCTTCAAAGTGAAAGGGTTTGACCAGATAATCGTCGGCACCGGCTTCCAGTCCTTCGACTTTATCCTGCCATCTGCCACGGGCTGTCAGGATCAGGATTGGGAAGTCCTTGCCCAGTTCACGCAGTTGTTTGATAACGTCAATACCTGAGAGTTTCGGCAAGCCAAGATCGATAATGGCGACATCATAGGCATATTCACTGCCCATGAAGAGACCTTCTTCACCATCAGCGACCGCGTCTACGGTGAGTTTGTGTTTTTGGAGTTGCTTTGTGATTTGTTCCAGGAGATGCAACTCGTCTTCAATTAGCAAGACGCGCATTAGCGATTTCGCATTGTTTGACCAGTGTCACGATCAAATCGATAGGTACGCACACGGCCGTTATCATGCAGTACCTTAACCAGATACAGTGTGTAGCTGTTGCGTTGTTCCTCTTCGACCGATAGCACTTTGCCTCCGGTGCGTAATTGTGCAAGCTCTGCAGCAGAATCCGTGGTCAGTGGCAGCATGATATGAAAGGTTTCGGTGTCATTTTCTTCAGCATACACCGGCGCGTAGCCCGCCCACGCCAGCGGCGTTGCCAGCACAGAAAACATAACAAGTAGACGAAGTAAACGCATGTAATAACCCTAGTTCTGTTTATCTTTCATCGCTGCTTAGTGATGACCTGAACCGGCTCTCACACACTGCAATAAGTATTGGTTTAGCCATACAATTCAATGACTGTTTTGAGTGTAATGTGTTCTCACTCACAACTGAACCACCGAGGCGCTGATATTTATGTATGCATTTTTGCTCATAAAAGTGCCGTCAGTGGTGGTTCATAAATCAAAAAAAGCCCCTAATAAAATGTATCCTTTATGGTAACGCTATTGGATCAAAGTGCAAGTATCGTGCGGCAACATATTGACGAATGTGAAACTCATTGTGCCAATTCCGGGCGAACTTCCCCAAGCACACCATCCGCCCGAGCTTTCAGATAACGGTAGATGTCTTCACGACCCGCCATCACCTGCGTATTGCTGCTCCACGCAGGCATGACTCCGTACTGTCCCGTTTTTCCGTTTTCGACAATTTCCATAAATTGCATTTTGCCAATGCGGTTAAGATTTTCTGCCAGACTCGGGCCGGCAAGTCCTTGAGCAAAGGTTCCGTGACATCGTGCACACCAGTTGCGAAACAGGCGAAACCCGTTATATGTCTGGCTATCGACTCGATAACCGTCCATGACGATGTACGGTTGATTGGCATGTACAGGTGGCGCTGCCAATAGGCCAAGGGCGATGATCAGACTTGTCAGTTTCATACGCTGTTCCTGTCAAAACACGGATGCACCAGGGTCAGCGATCGTCTGACCCTGGTGCCTTAATTAGTAATAATAGCGCCGTTGTTGTGATGGAGTCACATGTACGTCAACCGGAATGTGTTTTCCTGGGTGATGGTCCATATGCGTCGAGTAAAGCTGCCCTTTGTAACGGTAGCTGACGCGATAATAATCAAGCTCTCGTTGCTCATGATAACTTTCCGTGACACGACAGGTTTCGCGTGATTGTTGCGGTCTGTGCGAATTTCGATGTGTCATGTCCCGACCAACAGAGCCGCCAAGCAGAGTGCCTGCGACGGTCATGGCAGTTTTGCCGCTGCCACCGCCAAACTGGTTACCGATGACGCCGCCGACAATGCCACCGGCAATGGTGCCGGTATAAGATTGATAGCCGCCTTGATAGCTATGTACCGGCTCACGCCAGCATTCACGATGAGGGGTTGCAACACGCACATAGCGATAAACCGGTTCGACATGGGTGACTTTTGCCATTTCAGTGCGTGGCGCGTGGTGATGGTGGGGTGGTCCTGCGATAGCCGCAGAAGATACCGATAGCAAGGTGGCCAGACTCATTAAGGTAATTGCTTGTTTCATGTCATCACTCCTTCAGCAGGGATGACTGCACAATAGCAAGCGTTAAATGAACCTTAACTGAATGCTTGATTGAGGAAATTTAACCTCGGCAGAAGTAGCGGTAAAAAATCAACAGGGCTTAAATTTCTGCCCATAATTTGTCGAGGCGTTTGGCCGAAGTCGGTCCACTGGTTTTCAATTCCTGAGCAAATACCGAGATGCGGAATTCTTCCAGCATCCAGCGATATTCAGCCAGTGCCGCTGAAGGTTTAGCCGTTGCTTTTTTCTGATAACGCTGCCAATGAGGCGCCACTTCAGCCATACGTTGACGATCCTTGGCAGGATCGACCAGAAGTTTATCGAGTCTTGAGCCAACCGCCTGACAATACACAGGCAATCGTCTCAGGGCACTATCCGGCATATCATGAATAAACCCCTGATAAACCAGACACTGCAATTGTTCACGGATGTCCTTGATGGCCGGCACCGCAGCCAGTGGAATATTACCGGTCAGACGTTTGGCGATTGCATGATAGGCGGCCAGCACTTCAGCAATAATCTGCGCCAGTTCTGAGGCGATTTGTACCAATTGTCCTTTGCACTGTGCCAATCGTTGTTCAAAGTCCTGACGATGCTGTATTGGCTGTTGACCCAGCAGAAAGCAGCGATCGAAGGCGACGGCAATCAAATCATTTTTTAACTGATCGCAGGGCTTAATTTTGTCATCTGTGTCTGACTGATAGGGCGATGGTGGCACATTGGTATAGTGCAAACACATTTGCTGAATACCGGGCAGATGTTTGTTCAGGTATTTGACGGCATCCTGTTGTGCCAGCATGAATAATCGACGCAGCCCTAGTGGAGTTTGTTGATCAGCTTGTTGCTGGGTATCCAGCAACATCAAATCGACATATTCACCGCGATCAATCAAGGCCGGATAGGCAGTCATTTCCATACCGGATTGTTGTAGCGTGATCTGCCTTGGTAACTCATCAAAATCCCAGGAGTGAAGCCCTGTGCGTTCGTATTCGCTGTTGGGAAGTTGACGAAAACTGGCGGCTGCTTCCTGCGCCCAGCGTTGTTTGAGTTGATGCAGGTCCCGACTTTCATCCAGTAATTTGCCTTGCTCATCGACCAGACGGAAGTTCATCTGCAAATACAATGGCAGTTCTTCGGTGTTCCATTGCGTCAGCGGAATTTCAACACCACTCAGTTTGCGAAGTTGCTCACTGAGCGCTGGCAGTAAGGCACCGGAATCAGGCGACAGCAATTGCAGGCATTTATCAGCGTATTGCGGCACTGGAATGAAGTGCCTGCGTAATGATTTGGGCAAACCTTTGAGTAAATGAATAATCTTGTCACGCAACAGGCCCGGTACCAGCCATTCATAGCGCTCCTCACTGGTCTGGTTGAGCAGTGATAGGGGAATGGTCTGTGTGATGCCGTCATGTGTTTTGCCGGGCTCGAAATGGTATTCAAGCGGCAATGGCACACGGTTAACCAGCATTTGATCCGGAAAACTTTCAGCGGTGACTTGCTCAGCCTGATGCTGCATTAAATGCTCGCGTTTCAGGAACAGGATGTCAGCCTGCTTTTGTTCGGCTTGCTTGCGCCACTTTTCAAAGCCCGCGCCGTTGATGATGTTGTCAGGGATGCGCTGACGATAGAAGTCAAACAGGGCGTCATCGTCGACCAGCACATCTCGGCGTCGAGATTTTTGTTCGAGCTGTTCAATGTCGGCAATCAGCTGACGGTTATGCCGGAAAAATTTGGCACGCGTTTCAAAGTCACCATTGACCAGTGCTTCACGAATAAAGATCTCATTGGCGACTGCAGGGTCCAAAGGTCCGTAATGGACTTTTCTGCGGTTGACCACGGGCAGCCCGAAAAGACTGACATTTTCGAATGCCACCACTTGTGCAGGCTTCTTCTCCCAATGCGGATCGGTGTACTGTCGCTTGACCAGTTCACCGGCAACCGGCTCAATCCACTCGGGTTCAATCTTGGCGACCAGTCTGGCATACAGTTGTCCAGTTTCTACCAGCTCGGCTGCCATCAGCCATTTGGGGCCTTTTTTGTGCAGGGCAGAACCGGGGAATATGCGTAGTTTTAGATTACGGGCACCTGTGTATTCAAACTTATCGGTTTTCATCGCAACATGGCTAAGTAAACCGGTCAGGAGTGCGCAATGAATTCTTTGGTAATCAGCCGCTTGCTGATTGAACTTGAAGCCAAGTTCATTGAGCTGAACATGCAGTTGCTGGTAGATATCCTGCCACTCGCGGAGTCGTAAAAACGACAAAAAATGTTCCCGGCAATAGCGACGAAATTTATTCTGACTCAGATGTTTACGCTGCTTTTGTGCGTGGTTCCATAGTTTGATAAATGCTAAAAAGTCAGAGCGCTCATCCTTGTATTGACTGTGTGCTTCATCCGCGGCTTGCTGCTTGTCCATGGGCCGTTCTCGGGGATCCTGAATGCTCAGGGCACTGGCAATGATCAATACTTCCGTCAGGGCATTTTGATCGCCAGCTGCAACCAGCATTCTGGCAATTCTCGGATCCACCGGCAATCGGGCCAGTTGTCTGCCCACATTGGTAATCTGTCTGCGACGGGTGACGGCGCCGAGCTCTTCCAGCAAGCGGTAACCATCGTTGATCATTTTCTCCGGTGGTGGGTTGATAAAGGGAAACTTGGCAGGCTCTCCCAGTTTTAATGCTGCCATTTGCAAGATGACCGAAGCCAGGTTGGTGCGCAAGATTTCCGGATCAGTGAAAGCCGGTCTGGCCAGATAGTCGGCTTCGTCATAGAGGCGGATACATATGCCGGCAGCGACACGGCCACAGCGACCCGCCCGCTGATTGGCACTGGATTGAGAAATTTTCTCAATCGGAAGTCGCTGTACCTTGTTACGTACACTGTAGCGACTGATTCGGGCCAGGCCGGGATCGACGACGTAACGTATGCCGGGGACGGTCAGTGAGGTTTCGGCGACGTTGGTTGAGAGAATAATCCGCCGCTGTCCGCCAGTTTGAAAGACACGATTTTGTTCTGCGGCGGATTGCCTTGCGAATAATGGCAAAATTTGTGTCTTGGGCGGATGATGCTTGCGTAAGGCTTCCGATACATCGCGGATATCGCGTTCACCAGACAGAAAGATCAGCACATCCCCAGGACCTTCCTTGCACAGCTCATCAACTGCCGCAACGATACCTTCGACAAAATCATAATCTTCAGAATCTTCATCCTGACTCAACAGCGGCCGGTAACGGACTTCAACCGGATAGGTTCGGCCACTGATTTCGAGCACAGGCGCATTATCAAAATGTTTGGAAAAGCGCTCGGTATCTATGGTTGCAGAGGTGATGATGACCTTGAGATCAGGGCGTTTCGGTAATAGTTGCTTGATATAGCCCAGCAGAAAGTCGATGTTCAGACTGCGTTCGTGGGCTTCGTCGATAATCAGCGTGTCGTATTGATTAAGAAACCGATCTGTCTGTGTCTCGGCAAGCAATATGCCGTCGGTCATCAATTTGACATAGCTGCGGTCACTGTTGACCTGGTCATGAAAGCGAACTTTGTAACCGACGACTTCGCCGATCTGACTATCCAGTTCTTCAGCGATTCGTGTTGCCACGGTTCTGGCGGCAATACGTCGCGGTTGGGTGTGGCCTATCAGGCCGGCAATGCCGCGACCAGATTCCAGGCAGATTTGAGGTAGCTGTGTTGTTTTACCCGAGCCGGTTTCACCACACAAAATGATGACTTGGTTGGCCTCGATGGCTTTGGCGATTTCATGGCGACGTTCAATTACCGGCAGATCTGCCGAGAATTTCGGCTGGGGTCGATGTGCCAGTCGCTGCTGGTAACGCTGCGATGAGTCTTGAAGTAATTTGGCAAGGGCAGAGACTTTTGACTCGGTAGGCTGTGACTGCCTGCCGAGTTCGCTTGCCAGCCGACGCAGCTTGTGCCGGTCGGCTATCATTGTTTTTTCTACCTGTTTTTCAAAGTCTTGCAAAAATTTATTCACGTACTGTGTAGATTCTTGAGTTGGCAGGACAGGACTTACATCGTCCAGGACAGCGACACAGTATATTTGAAATCATTTTTGTTGATACCTGATTCGGTCTCGGAATCGTACTCGTTGGTCAGGCCCACTCTGAGCGCGATACCGGCAAGGGTATTCAAATCAAGAATCCAGTCGAGCGAGGTCAAATTACGATATTCGCCCATATCTTCCAGACTAGGGTAGAGGGTGTTGGCAAAAGCAATACGCTGCGTTGAGTTAATTTTCCAACGTGTTTCAACGCCAATCAAACCTTCCGGCGTAAAGTCTTCACGATCACCACCAAAAGTCTGACTGAAACCCAGACCTGAACGGCCCAGCAACAACCAGTTTTCTGTGTCGACAAATTCATAACCAAGACCGGCATTGCCCGCGACACGATAATCCCAGTCTCTGAACTCATCCAGATCCAGTCGTCCGCCTGCAAAGCTGAACCATTGAGACTGTGGTCTCAGCCAGTCACGATTGATGCTTGAGTAAAAGCTGTGATCTGACAGTTCACCCTCGGAAGTGCTTCGGTAATAAGCGTTACGCCAGTTAATACGAGTACGTTCATTGTTGAGTTCAGCAATGAATGCCACATTGAGTTTATTGTTTTTCGATTTGCCTGCAGAGCCTGCCAGACCTGCATCAAGTCGTCGGTCCCAGCCAACCAGCCAGCCTGTGCCCATGAAGCCGTTGTCTTCAGGTGTCATGGTCAGTGCTTCTGCTACAACTTCAGCTTCGGTCTCCGCTTCAGCGATAGACTCAGGCGGTTCATCGATCAACGGCATCGGCTCAATCACCGGGGTACGCTGGGCAAGCCCCTCAAAATCTGTGCGGATTTGGCTGATTTTATTGTTGGCGATGGTTAATTGACCAAGCAGTTCATGAGTGATCACCACCGACTGTTCTGTTCTTGATTCAAGATAGCCTTTGAGTTGATCACCGTTACTGAGTATCAGGGTGACGGGAGCTGAGAAGACACTGGCTGGAAACAGGGTGGTAAGGAAAGCGATGGTTCTGAGCTGCACGATAAAAAAATCCTTATTGAGAGCAAGTTTGTTAATGAATGATACCGCCATGTCATCACATGGCGGGTTTTGCGAACTGAAAGCTGGTGTTTAGCAGCCTTCGTTGTTGATACTGCCGTCAGGCATTGTGGTATTGCAGTATGTGATGCCTCGCATGTGGGCATTTTCCATTTTTGCACCGGTCAGGTCAGCATCAGTCAAATCAGTAAAAATCAGGTGGGCTCTTTCCAGATTGGTATTGCGTAAATTGGCACCAATCAACTGTGCATAATCCAGCAGCGCTCCAGAAAGATCGGCACCTTCAAGATTGGCACCATGCATTCTGGAGTGGGTGAACCAGACGCCTTTCAGGTTACTGCCACTAAAGTTGGTGCCTCTGAGAATGGCTTCACTGATATCAACACCTGCAAAATCGTGGTTACTGAAATCCTCATTACTGAGATTGCAGTAGTTGCAATATCCCTGGTTCAGCAAGCGATTAATGAATGCCTGATTCGGGTTGGTTTGCGCCATTACCGAGCTGCTGAGCACGATACCTGCTAATGCCAGAACTGATTTCATTCGAAGTCTCCTGCGTTAGAGTCTGTTATTGCCAACCATCTGTGAAAAAATGATCCTCGAGTGGACGACGTTGTCTTGGCTGTAATTCTCGTTCAGCCTGTTCTGCACTGAGTGCAGACTCCGGCAGGGCATGGCCAATTGCAATCATTGACCACAGTGAAATCTCTTCCGGAATGGAAAATGCGCTACGCAGTTTGTCTGCCTCGAAGCCGCCCATTTGATGAGACATCAAACCCAGTGCAGTTGCCTGTAGGCAAAGGCTAACACTGGCGGCACCTGTGTCGTAGCCAGTCCAGCGGTTTTTTTTGTCGTTGTGAGTGAAGTTTGGCACCGATGCGGCCAGAATCAAGACAGGCGCATCTTTTGCCCATTCCTGATTACCCGGTACCAGACAATCAAGCGCTTTCTGCCAGGCTGAGGCGTTTTCAAATTTATTCCAGACAATAAACCGCCAAGGTGCATCGCCGAAGCAGGAAGGTGCCCAGCGAGCGGCTTCGCACAGTTTGATGATGTCTTCCTGACTCACTGGTTGATTGCCGTCATAGGCGCGACCACTCCAGCGATTAGCCATAATCGGCGCGATTTCATGTGCGGTTTGGGCAGGTTTATGAATCATAGAATCTCCTTTCAACGTGGCAGTGTGATTTGAGGCTCAGTCGAGGCACGATAAAATCCACCAATGTTGCCGATCACCAAGACCAGGTCGGATCGGGTTTCTGTTGCGATATCTTCAAGCATTTTCTTGCGCTCATCGCGGTCCTGGCCGCTGACTCTGACTTTGATGAGCTCGTGATGTGTCAGCGCATTATCGATTTCGGCCAAAACAGCCGGAGTCAGGCCGTTGTTGCCAATCATCACCACGGGTTTGAGGTTGTGGGCAAGACCTTTAAGATAGCGCTTTTGCTTGTCGGTAACAGACATTGAGTGAACCTGCGATAAATCAATGATTATAGCAGCATCGCGGTGCCAAACACTTCACCAGAAGCTTTGTTTTTGTGCAAAACCAGAGTTATGCAGTTCCCTGCATCTGGCTGAGTACACAGCTTCTGGACAATGACTTGGGTCGGGGAGTTTCGTCTCAGGCAATCTAAATCAGCAGTACAGTGTCTGACAGCGAACATGCAGAGCTTTTACTGGCAGTAATCGCTATAATGCAGCCCTTGTTGGACTTGCCTTGAACGGGCGAGCAGAGACTGCAAGTCGCTTGACTCCGGGACGCCTGATGACTACACACAAATTTACTGTTACCACTGCGCGAGGCATGTTGCCATTATTGGCCGATGAGCTGCGCCGCCTTGGGATTTCGAACACCAGGCAAGAACAGGGCAGTATTCGTTTCACCGGTTCGCTTGAAGATGCTTATCGGTTTTGCCTGTGGTCGCGAGTGGCGATACGGGTGCTGATGCCGATTGCACACTTTGCAGCCGAAACTCCAGAACAACTCTACGATGGTGTCAAAGCCATTGCCTGGGAAGAGCATCTTGAAGCGGAAGGTTCGACACTGGCAGTTGATTTCAATAGTTTTCGTTCCAAAATCAAACACACTCAATATGGTGCCCAAAAAGTCAAAGATGCGATTGTCGATCGCTTTCGCGAACAAAGCGGCCATCGTCCCTCAGTAGAACTGTTTCAACCGGATCTACGCATCAATGTCTATCTGAAACATAACCAGGCCATCGTCAGCATTGACCTGTCCGGCGAAAGTTTGCACAAGCGTGGCTATCGTCAGCAACAAACCGAGGCGCCATTGAAAGAAAATCTGGCAGCAGCGATTTTGCTGAGTGCTGAGTGGTCGCGTTTATCCAGGCAGGGCTGGGGCTTGCTGGATCCGATGTGTGGTTCAGGCACCTTCCTGATCGAAGCTGCCATGATAGCTGCGGATATTGCACCGGGTATCGGTCGGGAATATTTCGGCTTTCTCTACTGGAAACAACATGACAAACCTGCCTGGCAACAGCTCAAGGCAGATGCTGAGAGGCGTCGTCATGCTGGCTTGAGTCGGATGCCCATGATCGTGGGAGGAGATATTGATGCCACCGCAGTGGCAGCGGCATTGAGCAACATTGAACAGGCAGGATTGCAGGGACGAATTCAGGTATTCGAACGACAATTACTTGATTGGCCAGCAGAAGCCTCACAGTTGCCTGCCGCAGGCTTACTGGTCTGCAATCCTCCTTACGGTGAGCGGATCGGCCAGCGCGACGAGTTGCATTATCTCTATGACAGTGTCGGCAATATCATTCAGGAGAGTCTGCCCGGCTGGCGTAGTGCCATCATCACAGACAACCCGGAACTTGGAAAATTTACTGGCCTGACTTTGTTTGATCGCATTCCGTTTGATAACGGTCCGATTGCCTGTGAAGTGCTCTATTACCGAGCGGTCAAACCTGTCACGCTGACTGAACGGACGCAAGCAGCAACTCAGATAAGGGAAACAACAGAAGCAGCACAGGACAATACCAGTCGTCCGCAAGTTGAAATTTCCGAGCAGGGACGAATGTTTGCCAATCGTCTGGGCAAAAATTACAAACATCTGGCCAAATGGGCACGTAAAAACAATGTCAGCTGTTATCGGGTTTACGATGCTGACCTGCCTGACTACGCCGCAGCCATTGATGTCTATGCCGATCATGTTCACGTTCAGGAATACGCGCCTCCGAAAAAGATAGATCCGCTCAAAGCCACTGAAAGGCTTACCGAAATGATGCAGATTATTCCCGAAGTACTGTCAGTGCCCGCCTCACAAGTCGCGCTGAAAGTGCGTCAACGTCAGTCCGGTAAACAGCAATACGAAGCTCAGGCGGCGATGAGACAGCGTTTTGCCGTCGATGAGAATGGCTTGAAGTTCTGGGTGAATCTGACCGATTATCTGGATACTGGACTGTTTCTGGACCATCGATTGACCAGACAGATGGTCGCCGAACAATGTAAGGGCAAGGATTTTCTTAATCTGTTTGCCTATACCGGATCGGCAACGGTCTACGCTGCCGCAGCTGGAGCTGCTTCAACAACCAGTGTGGATATGTCCAACACCTACCTCAACTGGGCTCAAGACAATCTATTGCTGAATAAACTGGATGGACCTCAACATCATTTTATTCGGGCGAACTGTATCGACTGGTTGACGCAAGCCCGTGAACAGCAGCAGCGTTATGACGTGATTTTTCTGGATCCACCGACCTTTTCCAATTCAAGCAGAATGGAAGGCGTATTTGATGTCCAGCGTGATCATGTGGAATTAATCTGGTCCTGCATCAAGATTATGCGTCCTGATGGGCTGTTGTTCTTTTCGACCAACCGACGTGACTTTAAACTCGATAAAAAAGCGCTGGAGGCCCTGAATATTGACAATATCAGCCGTGCTACCTTGCCAGCGGATTTTGAGAAAAATCCCAAAATCCACTACTGCTGGAAAATTTCAAAGGACAAGCATCGCTGAAACCCAGACGGGCGCTGTCAGGCTTGACCACCTGAAAACTCGCTGAGTAAGGCACGCATTTCATGCCACATCTGCTGATAGCTTTTGGCGATGGGACTATTGGCAGCAAAACAGCCTAGCGGTGCCCGATATTCACCCATTTTTTCAACCATTGCAGAATAGGGCAGTACCGTTTCCAGACGGTTTTTGAGAATTTTGGGCGGATGCGCCAGCATGACGCGATGCATGGTTCGCCGCCGATCAACCATATTGAAAAAACCGTGCAGCCGTTTAGCTTTGAGCTGATGTTCTTTGAAAAAGTCGCGAGTTTGCTCAAAAGTTCGCAGTGATAACGGGGTAGGTACCAGCGGCACAAACAGGGCGTCCGCGGTTTTAAAAATCTGTTCACTGAGTAGCGAAAAGCTTGGCGGGCAATCAAGCACGATTAACTGGTACTGCTCGGCAAATGGGGCCACCAGTTGACGAATTAGATCGTCCCGGCCTTTCTCCTGCTGCTGTGCCAGTAAGGCATCGAAATGACGCATCGATAAGTCCGCTGCAATCATATCCAGATTGGCATAGTCGGTCGATTTCACCAGTTTGCCAATCGGTGTTTTACCCGTTAGCAGCTTCTTGGGCGCCAATGATTTTTGTTGGCTGTTGAGCAGCCAACTGGCGGCACCTTGAGGGTCGAGATCCCAGAGTAAGGTGGCGACGCCCTCACTGGCCGCTTGCCAGGCGATATTAACGGCGGTGGTGGTTTTTCCTACACCGCCTTTCAGATTATAAAATGCGATGGTTTCCATCAGCTTGTGTAGGTCTTGGCCATTTTTTCCAGCAACAAGGTTTGTGCTGCAACGGGCTCATCACCCTCATTTCTGGCAACTCGCTGATAGCGACCATCGGCCGATAAAATCCAGGCTTGCGTATTGTCTGCGAGATAGGTTTCCAGATCATCAATGATGCGCTGTCGCAGTCTTTTGGATTCGATAGGAAAGCAAGTTTCAACGCGCCTTAACAGGTTTCGCTTCATCAAGTCAGCACTGCCGGCCCAGACTTCTTCCTCGCCCGAGTTGGCAAAATAAAACACTCGGGTGTGCTCCAGAAAACGACCGATGATACTGCGCACCCGAATATTGTCGGAAATGCCCGGCACACCCGGTTTCAGCGAGCAAATACCCCTGACGATGAGATCTACCTGAACACCAGCCATTGACGCGCGATACAGGGCCTGAATCATTTCCGGTTCTACCAGTGCATTCACTTTAGCGATGATGCGGGCTGGCTTGCCGGATTCCGCGTGACTGGTTTCCCGTTGGATACGCTCCAGCAATCCCTCATGCAAAGTAAAAGGTGCATGAAGCAGTTTGTGCATTTTCGGGATCTTGCCGAGACTCGTTAGTTGAATGAATAGGTTGTTGACGTCTTCACCCATTTGTTTGTCGGAAGTCATCAAACCATAATCGGTGTAGATGCGTGAAGTGCTGCGGTGATAGTTACCTGTGCCCAGATGAACATAACGACGCAGTTTGTTGTTCTCACGGCGAAGGATCAGCAACATTTTTGCATGGGTTTTGTATCCGACAATGCCATACACCACATGCGCACCGGCTTGCTGCAATCTTGAAGCAAGTGCCACGTTGGCTTCTTCATCAAAACGGGCACGTAATTCAACCACCACGGTGACTTCCTTGCCAGCATGGGCTGCTGCCACCAATGCATCGACAATGGGTGACATGGCGCCGGTTCGATACAGCGTCTGTTTGACGGCCAGCACAGTAGCATCCGAAGCTGCCTGCCTGATCAAGTCAATGACCGGTGTGAACGATTCAAAAGGGTGGTGCAACAGTACGTCTTGTTTGCGCAGCACATTGAATAGATCAATCTCGCTGCCGTTACTCAAATTGCCCGGTCGACCCTGAGTAAACGGTTTGAACTTGAGATCCTGCCGCTCGACCAGCGAATGCAAGGTTTGCAAACGACTCAAATTCACCGGGCCGTTGACCTGATAAACATTGCTACTGTCCATGCCACACTGATTACGCAGAAACTCAACCATTTCTTCCGGACAGTTATGAGCGATTTCCAGCCGTACTTCGTCTCCGTAGTTACGATGTGTTAATTCATCGGCGATGGTGGCCAGCAGATCACTGGTTTCTTCAGTATCAATAGCGAGATCACTGTTTCGGGTGACTCGGAATTGGTAACAACCTTTGACCTTCATGCCAAAAAACAAATCTTCTGCAAAGGCATGAATCACCGAGGACAAGAACACAAAGTTATACGCACCAGCAGGTGCTAATTCTTCAGGCAGGGCGATAACGCGTGGTAGTGCTCTGGGTGCCTGCAAAATCGCATAACCCCGGTCACGGCCAAAGGCATCTTTACCGACCAGTGAAACGATGAAATTCAAGCTTTTGTTCAGCAGTCTGGGAAATGGATGGGCTGAATCCAGTCCAATCGGGCTGAGTATCGGCAAGACTTCTTCCTGAAAGTAATTTCTCAACCAGTTCGCCTGATCATCAGTCCAGTTAGCGCGAGGCAGTACTTCTATGGATTCAGCCGCCAGTGCCGGCAGTAACTGTTCGTTGAGCACGGAATATTGTTCTTCGACCAGTTCATGAGCACGTTGACTGATGAGTTTCAGCGCTTCCTGCGCTGTGATTTGATCAGCCTCAAGGTAAGGATCACCGATTTCGATTTGCTGGATCAGCCCCGCAACCCTGACTTCAAAAAACTCATCCAGATTGGTGCTGGAGATACACAGGTAATTGAGCCTTTCCAGTAAGGGAACATCAGGATCCAGCGCTTGTTGTAGCACACGCCAGTTGAACTCCAGCAAGCTGAGTTCACGGTTCAAATAGAGATCCGGGGAGTTGAGGTCTGGGGCGGGCGTCATGTTATCCATCTTGGGTATCTGCTAATCCGGCTGATGATAGAAAGGCTTTGTTACAGATTCGAGACAATGCTTACCATCGGTACTTGTCGTAGTTTTCAGGATTGGCCCAGAATCTGCTGTTTAGCCAATCACGTCGATATTGATAGTTTTCTATAGCATAACTGAACAGCTGCACACCTTGCTGTGTTCCTGCAATGTGTCTAAGCCCAAGCGCCAGATAATCGGTGAGCTGCCAGCCGTTTTGTCTGGCTTGTGCAGGTTCGCTGATCAGAAAGATGTGCGGTGTGTACCGATTACGCAACGAACCCAGCCATTGCTGGCCTGCGGCTACGTCTAATTGTTCGGTCAAGTCACTGATGACAGCTACATCTACCAGCGGCAGTTGCTCAAGCTGTGACTGCGCAAATGGTGTTGTGATTTTCAGCAATCTGGTATCTTCGTAGCCCTTAATGCACTCTAGGGCAGTTTCGCCTGCCAGTAGAAGTGATTTGGGTTGAAATCTCGCCACCAGAGGAACCAGAATTTTTGATAACGCAATTGAATCAGTCATGACAGAGCAGAATAAAACATCCGATGAATTCTGGAAACACAAGCGCCTGAGTCAGATGACACATGACGAATGGGAAAGCCTGTGTGACGGATGTGGCAGATGCTGTCTGCACAAACTTGAAGACGATGATGACGGCCGCATGTACTACACACGTGTCGCCTGTCAGTTGCTGGATATCAAAACTTGCCGTTGCAGTGATTATCAAAATCGCCAACAAACCATTCCAGACTGCGTGCAACTCAGCGTGGAACAAGCCGAGTGGTTCGACTGGTTGCCTGATACCTGTGCCTATCGCTTACTGGCCGAAGGTGAATCCTTGCCCGACTGGCATCCGCTCATCACCGGTACAGCGCAGAGTGTCATTGATGCGGGTGTTTCTGTACGCGATATTGCGATCACAGAAACCGATCAACAGGACCTGACCGAACAGGTGATTCGTCTGCAAAAACCTTCATGGCCACATGAGTCCTGAGCAAAGCCGCGAATTCACACGTCAGCTGGAGGCGGCAGCCTTGTTGTTGCTGGAGCTGGTTATCTTTCGAAAGCCAGATGATTTGGCGCGGCGATTTGGTTTACCTATCCCGGTGGTGCGTTATTGGTGGCGCAATACCGATCAGGAAACTCGCCCGGTCGATCAAGCCAAATTGTCACCCAGAGAGGTGAAACAAATACGCAAGGCCACCCAGACGCTGGAAAATTGGGAAAAAGTTAAACGTTATCGTCCTGCCTGTGGTGCTAAACTGCCGGGAGGTCGGCAATGCAAGCGCTCGGTTGCGATTCGCTCTCCCGAAGGGTGGTCACAGGGCGCATTGGCAGATCGCTGTCGCATGCATGGCGGTCTTGCTCGACGAGTGATGCGTCGCAATGAAGCGGAGGATCCGGAATCATCAGATTGATGCCCTCAAAAACAAGGAGGCGAGATGATTGATAACACGGAAATATTGCGACAAATATTGACACTATGCAGTGAACAACAGAGCGGAACATTGTTTCTGGTAACCCGCGACAATAAGGCCTGCCATATTGTGTTCGATCAGGGACGCATCACCGGCATGTCCTTCGGTGCTGTTAAAGGTGCGGCGGTGGCAGAGCTGCTGGGCAGGTTGGTGATTGAACGTTGTGTATTCAACAGCGGCACTCAATTACCATTAACGCAACGCGCACTGGTCGAGCCGGAAACTGATATATTCAGCTCGTTTGGTTTGCGTAGGCGGCCCGGCCAGCATGTGCCGGAAAAACAAACCGAGCGCATCTATCGTGGTCATAAAGTTACCCAAGAACACTCGGGGCCGGTGAGTCCAGGGGCAGAAACAGCTCAACCGCCAGCAGAAAACATCAAACCCAAAACCAGGGCCAAACGCATTTACCGGGGCCATGTGATCGAAGACTAAGATCAGCAACAGCAATCAGCATCGAACAAAAGGGCGTATGAATATAAACAACGATCAATTTAACGAGGGTCTGCTCAAATTTATTGATGCCTCGCCAACACCGTTTCATGCGGTGGCCACTATGCAAGCGGCATTGCTCAAGGCAGGTTTTCAGGAACTGAAAGAGACCACTGCCTGGGGAACATTGGAGGCAGGTGGTTATTTTCTGACCCGAAATGCCTCATCCATCATCGCTTTTTTTCTGCCCGAGAATGTCAATCTTGCCGAGACCGGCATGCACATGGTCGGTGCTCATACCGACAGTCCCTGCCTGAAAGTCAAACCCCAACCAGAAAAAGTCAGCCAGACACTCTGGCAGCTGGGTGTAGAAGTTTACGGCGGAGCCTTGTTAAATCCCTGGTTTGATCGTGACTTGTCGATGGCCGGACGCGTCAGTTTTCTTGATAGCAAAGGGGCTTTAAAACATGCGCTGATCGATTTCGAGCAAGCTGTTGCGGTGATTCCAAGTCTTGCAATTCATCTTGATCGAGAGGTCAATCAGAATCGAAGTATCAACCCACAACTGCACTTGCCGCCGGTACTGATGCAGGTTGAGGAAGGCGAAAATACTGATTTCCGTGCTCTGTTGGAACAACAACTCAGACAGCAGCAACCTGAGCTGGATGCAGGCAGGGTTCTGGATTACGAAATCTCGCTGTATGATACCCAGCCTTCGGCACTTACCGGGCTGAATCAGGACTTTATCAGCGCGGCGCGTCTCGACAATCTGTTGAGCTGCTATTGCGGACTACAGGCGTTACTGGCGAGTGACCACCAGCGTCCAATGTTGCTGGTATGTACTGACCACGAGGAAGTGGGCAGCTGTTCAACATCAGGGGCTCAAGGTACTTTTTTACAGGCGGTGTTACAGCGCTTGGCCTCAGGCAGTGAAGCAGAACACAGAATGCTGCAGAACTCGCTGTTAATTTCGGCCGACAATGCGCATGGTATTCACCCGAATTATGCTGACCGGCATGATGAGTTGCATGGCCCGATCCTGAATCGTGGTCCTGTCATTAAAACCAATGCCAATCAGCGCTACGCCACCAACAGTGAGAGCAGCGCTTATTTTCGATACCTGTGTGAGCTGGCCGATGTGCCAGTACAGGATTTTGTCGTACGTAGTGACATGGCCTGCGGCAGTACCATCGGCCCCATCACCGCGACTCGACTGGGCATAAAAACGCTGGATATCGGTGTGCCTACCTTTGCGATGCACTCGATTCGTGAAATGGCAGGCAGTCGGGATGCATGGTTTTTGTTTCAAGTTTTAAGCAAGTTTTTCAGTCAGTTATAAGGATTTATTGAATGTCAGAATCAGTAGATGAACTCACCGTTGAGTATCATGAAGGCGACGTGATGACGGTCAAGGAGCTGGACAAGGTCATTTTGTCAAAAGGCGCCTGGGCAACCGTGATGTTTCGCTATCAGGATCTTGATCGTAAAACCGGCGAATTCGGACCGGACAAATATACGATTCGCCGCTATCAAAAGCGCAATGGCGAATACAGCCAACGTTCGAAATTCAATATCTCAAGCCGCGATCAGGCCAATCAGATCGTGACTGCTTTGAATCAATGGCTTGAAGACTGATCGATCACCGCTTGAAAATATGAATAAAAGTCTCGTTACCAATCTGATTGCGGCGGGTCTGTTTGTCACAGGTTTATTGTTACCCAGCCCTTGGCGCGAGCCGCTGTTGTTCACCGGTTTGTTTGCACTGGCCGGGGCACTGACCAACTGGATCGCCATACACATGTTGTTTGAGCGTGTGCCTTTTTTGTATGGATCCGGGGTGATCACTGCTCGCTTTGCTGAATTCAAGTCGGCTTTGCAGTCATTGGTTATGCAGCAGTTTTTCAGCCAGGAGAATGTGGATCGTTTTTTTGCCGAGTTAATGCAAGAAAACGGTCAGCAGCGACTCGATTTTTCGGATGTCATTGAGGCGACAGATTTGAGTCCGGCTTATGACAGTCTGGTGGCAACCATTACCGAATCATCGTTTGGCTCTGTTTTGTCGATGTTTGGCGGACAAGCTGCGTTGGAGCCTTTGCGGGAACCGTTCATCAAAAAGATGAGAAAGGCATTGGATGTGGTTGCGCATAGCGAGCAGTTTCAGCAAAGCCTGCAAGCCAAGTTGAGCAGCGCGCCAGTGGCGGCCGATATTCATCGACATATCGAGGCCATGGTGGCCGCGCGGCTGGATGAACTGACGCCTGCCATGGTGAAGGACATCATTCAGCAAATGATTCGTCGTCATCTGGGCTGGTTGGTGGTCTGGGGCGGTGTTTTTGGCGGCTTTATTGGTTTGTTGAGCAGTTTCTTTTTGTGAGTTGTCGCCTGTGTCAGTCGCCAGTTGCTGACTTCGCCAGTTCCAGAGGCAAACGCTATCAGCAATGTAGCGTTTGCCTGTCGGTGATGATGCATCCGCTTGATTTACCCGATGCTGAGAGCGAAAAAGCCCTCTATTTGACCCATCAAAACGACGTGAATGACCTGCGTTATCAGGCCTATTTGTCTCCGGCCATCAATGCGGTGCTGCGCGATTATGACAACACTGCGGCGGGTCTGGATTTTGGCGCTGGCCCCGGTCCTGTGGTGCAGCATGTTTTATCCGGACATGGCTTTCAGCTGAGCTTGTATGATCCCATCTTCCATCCGGATGTGTCGGTTCTAGATCGAGACTATGATTTCATTATCTGCACCGAGGTCATGGAGCATTTTCATGATCCCAATCAGGCTTTTAAGCAGCTAAGAAAACTCCTGAAACCGTGTGGCAAGCTTTACTGCATGACATCTTTGTTCGACCCGAATATTGACTTCATGAAGTGGCACTACAAAAACGATCCGACCCATGTTTTTTTCTACCATCAAAACGCGCTTGACTACATTGCTGAGCAACATGGTTTTTCAGCGGTCACCGTTGATGAGCGATTGATTTGTTTCAGCGGCTGAACTGGGCCTTGATAGCTGAGACTGCAGATGCCGGCAGTCGCATGGTGACGTTAACTGTCTCGGCAAAAGCCTGATCGATAATCTGCCCCTGACACTGCGCCAGTTGATATTCCAGAAATTGTAATTGCGGGTAAGCCAGTTCAAGTTGCAGATCGACCATTTCGACCCAGGGATGTTTTTCTGCCAGTGAAATGACTTGTTTGGCGGTGCCACCATAGGCCCGAGTCAAGCCGCCAGTGCCCAGTTTGGTTCCGCCAAAATAGCGAATCACGGTGCACACCACGTTGATCAGATTTTCACCTTCCAATGGTGCAAGTATGGGTCTTCCAGCGGTGCCCGAGGGTTCGCCTGCATCGTGACATCGTTCCTGAATAAATCCACCAGACTCTCGTATCCGCCAGGCAAATGCCAGGTGATGTGCTTGTGGGTGCTGGGCCGCCAGTTGCCGGAGGGCGTTTAATGCCTGTCGTTCCGTTTCACAAGGCGCAATCATGGCGATAAAGCGGGACTTTTTGATCTCGTCTTCGGCAAAAAAACTACGGTGAACAGTAATTAATGATGAAGTCATCAGGAAACTATGGGAAATAACAGGCCAACAATTTAACATATTGACCACTCAGCCAGTGCAGATGCGATGTTCTGGCATCTACACCTGCTTGAAATCAATTCGAATAAGTCGTCAGGAAATTAATTTGTCAGAAGTTATATTTGCCCCAGGGCAGCGTTGGGTCAGCAACAGTGAAGCTGAATTGGGACTGGGTATTGTTAAAGAAGTGAGCGGTCGCAGAATTTCGCTGCTGTTTCCGGCTGCTGCAGAAGAACGCACTTATGCCTCGGACAACGCGCCACTGAGCCGGGTGATCTACAAAGAGCACGATCAAATCTGCAATCAGGAAGGGATTAAGCTGACAGTAATCGCTCGTCAGGAAATCAATGATTGTCTGATTTATCTTGCCGTGACTGATGATGGAACCGAGCTGACCCTGCACGAAATGGATTTAGCCAGTGAAGTGCAATTTCGTCAGCCGCAGGATCGACTGTTTGCAGGTCAAATCGATAAAAACCGCGAGTTTGATCTGCGTCTGAAAACCTTGGAGCACCATCACAGATTGCAGCAATCAGCATTATTTGGCTTGTCGGGCGGCCGTGTTCAGTTGCTGCCTCACCAGCTCTATATCGCCAGCCAGGTAGGGCAGCGATATGCGCCACGTGTCTTACTGGCTGATGAAGTCGGTCTTGGAAAGACTATCGAAGCAGGTTTAATCATGCATCAACTGCTGTTGACCGGACGGGTCAACCGGGTGTTACTGCTGGTGCCTGACAGTCTGCTGCATCAATGGTTGGTGGAAATGCTGCGGCGCTTCAACCTGCAATTCACAGTGATGGATCAGGAGCGATTCTCAGCACAACGAGAACAAGATGCCGACAGCAATCCTTTCGAAGCATCACAGTTGATTCTGGCCAGTGTTACCGAGCTTGCAAATGAAGCTGAAATGCGCGCGGCGGTTGTTGATTGCGACTGGGATATGCTGGTGATTGATGAAGCGCATCATTTGCAGTGGTCAGCCACGCAAAGCAGTGCCGAGTATTTACTGGCTGAACAGTTGGCCGCAGCAATAGAATCAGTGCTGTTACTTACCGCAACCCCGGAACAACTTGGCGTTGCCAGCCATTTTGCCCGATTGAGATTACTGGATCCGCAGCGCTATTTTGATTTGCAGCTTTTTACTGAACAAGAACAGAACTTTCAAACACTCAGTGGCTTGCTGCAAAGTCTGGAGGACTGTGAATCAGCAGCAGAGTTTTCGAAAAACACTCAGTTGAATCAATTGCTCGCTGACTACTTTGAGCTAGGTCAAATCAAGGCATTACAGACAACCGAGGCCTTTGCTGCAGAGAAAAAGAAACTGATTGCCGATGCTCTGGATCGTCATGGTACGGGTCGCTTGCTGTTTCGTAATACCCGGGACACGGTTTCCGGCTTTCCCGTGCGGATCTGTCATTCATATGCCTTAGCTGCGTTGACGTCTGATGAAGTCGTCACCGATCCGCTGATCCTGATTCAGAGTGAGCGTTTGTTGGGCGAGCAGTGGTTAACACAAGATGCGCGGGTTGCCTGGTTGGTTGACTGGCTCAAACAACATCGGCAGGACAAGGTTTTGCTGATATGTGCTCGCGCTGAGACGGCTATTGAGCTTGAACAATACTTTCGTGTGCAGCATGGCTGCCGAAGTGCGGTTTTTCATGAACAAATGACACTGGTTAACCGGGATCGCGCCGCTGCCTATTTTGCAGAAGAAGAGCAGGGTGCTCAGATATTATTCTGCTCCGAAACCGGTAGTGAAGGGCGTAATTTTCAGTTCTGTCAGCATCTGGTGATGTTTGATTTGCCATTAAGTGCTGATTTGCTTGAACAGCGTATTGGCCGTCTGGATCGTATCGGTCAGAAAAACGCGGTACAGATTCATGTGCCTTATCATTCAGGCAGTGCCCAACAACGCTTATTTGACTGGTATCACCAGGGATTAAACGCTTTTGAGCAGGTGGCCACTGCCGCGAGCAAGGTCAATGAACAATTGGCAGCGCCGCTGACTGAGGCTTTGCTGTCTGCTGATAGCAGCGTATTTGAGCGTCTCTTGCAACAAGCCCGTGAGATGAACAACACCCTGACACAACAACTGGGTGACGGACGTAACTGGTTGCTGGAGCGAAATTCTTTTGATGCTGAGATTGCTGCGTCAGTGATTGAAGAAATTGAATCAGCATCGCGATCACTGGAACTGGCCGATTACATGGATCATGTATTCAGTGCTTTTGGTGTTGATCAACAAACCCACAGCAGTGACAGCATTATCATCATGCCCGGCGATCATATGATCTACCATGATTTTCCGGGATTACCGGAAGATGGTCTGACGGCGACTTTTCATCGTCACAAGGCACTCAGCAGAGAAGATCTCGCCTTTCTGAGTTGGGAGCATCCGATGGTACTGGGTGCCATGGATCTGGTGATGCACAATGAGTTGGGCAATACCGCTTTTTGCACACTTGCTTCAGAACGGCTACCTGCCGGAAGCTTGTTGCTTGAAGCCGTATTTGTGATGCGCTGTGCCGCACCACGTCATTTACAGATTGGTCGATATTTGCCTGAAAACTATTTGCGTTTACTGATTGATCAGCGCGGACGCAATCACGCAGACAGTCTGGATGCCCAGTCTGTCAGCCAGCGAGCAGGGCGCATTGCCAAAAATACTGCCCAGCAGCTGGTCAGCCGAGCCAGGACTCAGATTCAGGATCTGATATCTCAAGCGCAGCGAACAGCTGTCGAACAAACACCGCAGTACGTTGAACAGGCTAAATCGCAAATGCATCAGCAACTTGAATCGGAGTTGCAGCGGATGCAGCAGTTGGCCAGAGTAAACCCGGATATTCGCCAGCAAGAACTGGATTATCTGGCGCAATCACGCCAGTTACTGGAAGATGCTCTGACAAACAGTCAACTGGTACTCGATGCTATTCGTGTCATCATTGTGACCGAACCATCATGATCGGCTGACAGTCGATAGTGGGTTTATTTCGCCTTTTGCCAAGGATAGTCAATTGACCAAAAAAATTGTCCTGCCTTTACTGATAATTGCTGCAGCGATAGTGGTTTTCATGCTGATGAAGGCAACGCAAACAGAGCCAAGCTCGCTGGACCGACCTGAACGTGCCTGGCTGGTCAATGCACAGCCTGCCACCTTTGAGACGCTTTCACCGCAGATCATCCTTTACGGTCGCGTTGAAACACCTCGTATCAGTTCGTTGACCACTGCGGTTGAAGCCTATGTCGAGCAAATTCATGTGCTTGAAGGGGACAGGGTCCGCGCCGGTGAATTATTGATTGAACTGGATGATTCCGACGTTCGCCTGCTGCAACAACAAGCCCAGGCCGATGTCGATGAAGCACAAAGTCTCATCACCAGCGAATTACAGCGATATCAGCGTGATCAGCGCATGCTTGAGCATGAGAAATCACTGCTGGCACTTGCTGAAAGAGCTGCCGAGAGGGCCCGTACCCTCGAACAAAGCCGCTTGGCGGCACAAGTGACTGTCGATGAAGCGTTGGCAAATGTGCAGCGTCAACACCTGACCATCGAACAGCTTGAATATGAACTGGCGACACATCCGCAGCGTCTGGCTCAACTCAGTGCCTCGCTAAGACGTGCCGAGGCCATGTACGCAAAAACCCAGCTGGATCTGCAACGCACACAAATTACAGCGCCGTTTGATGGCCGAGTCGCCCGACTGGAAGTTTCACAGGGTGACCGGGCACGTGAGGGGCAAAACCTGTTGTCGATTTATGACCTCAGTGAACTGGAAATCAGAGCCCAGATACCCGGAAGGTTCATCAATACGCTCAGACAATTACTGCATGAGGGATCTCAACCGGAAGCGGTAGCCATTATCGACAAACAGTCCTATCCGCTGCGCCTGAATCGTCTGGCAGGTGAAGTTCGTGCAGACACAGGAGGCATAGAAGGCCTGTTTCGTTTTGCCAATGCGGGAGAACAAGTGTCACTTGGACAGTTTGCCGAATTGCACTTGCAAATGCCGCCGCAACACAATGTGTTGGCTTTACCTTTCAGTGCGCTTTATGGCCTCGACCGGGTTTATCGGGTCGTTGATCAGCAAATGCGTTCAGTCAATGTTGAGCGGGTCGGCGAATATCGGGATGCCAACGGCCAGCAAAAAATTCTGGTGCGTAGCCAGGAAATTGAAGCCGGTGACCAGATTGTTACCACGCAATTACCTAATGCAATCAATGGCCTAAGGGTTAATATTCATGCAGAGTGACGGTCAAATTCACCGTCGCGACTTTCTGGGCATATTCGCCCAGCATAAGGTGGCAAGTAACCTGTTGATGGTGTTGATTATTCTGGCGGGCCTTGTCGCGCTGGATCGACTCAACACCCAGTTTTTTCCGAATTTTGCACTGGATATCGTCAATGTTCGTATTGAATGGCGCGGCGCCAGTGCTGAAGACGTAGAAGACGCAATCACTAACCGGGTTGAGCAAGAGCTGAGAAGTGTTGATTTTGTCAAAAAGATGACCTCAACATCTTCATATGGCATGTCCTTGATTTCACTTGAGTTTGAACAGGGCACAGACATGGGCCGGGCGCTGGATCAAGTCAAGGATCAGGTGGCTCAACTGCGCAATCTGCCAGCAGATTCAGAAATTCCCGATGTGACAATGGTGACTCGCTATGAAGGCATCGCAAGGTTACTGATCACCAGCGACAGCACGCTTGCTGAATTACGCCCTCTGGTGCATGAGATAGAACAGGATCTGCTCGATAGAGGCATCGCTCGCGTCAACATCACTGGCTTGCCCGCCGAGGAAATTGCGATTCAGATTGATAGTCGTCAATTGGAAACCCTAGGTTTAACTTTTCAGGACGTTGCCGATCGCGTTGCTGACTTGAGTCGTGATTTGCCTGCTGGCGAAATCGGTAATGAGGAAACCACTCGTCAACTACGCAGCCTTGAGCAACGTCGAGATGTGCGTAGTTTTAGCAGTTTGCCGCTGAAATCTGATTTCGAGGGAGGCTTGTTAACGCTTGATGATGTTGCTCAGATAGAACGACGTCCAATGCGCCGACAGACCAGTGTTTTCTACCAGGGCCGACCTGCTGTTGAAATTGAACTGCAACGAACCGAGAATGCTGATGCGCTGGCATCCGCCAAGATTCTTGAACAATGGATGATAGACATTGACGGGCAGCTTCCAGAAACCGTTCAGCTCAAGGTCTACGATGCCAGTTGGCAATTAATTGCCGAACGAATCAACTTGCTGCTGTTTAACGGCTTGGGCGGTTTACTGCTGGTATTGGCGATATTGTTTTTATTTCTGCATGGCCGTATCGCCATGTGGGTGGCCATCGGCATCCCGGTGTCATTCATGGCCGCATTGTCGGTGCTGTATCTGCTCGGTGGCAGTATCAATATGATCAGTCTGTTCGGACTTATCATGGCGCTGGGCATTATCGTTGATGATGCCATCGTGGTGGGCGAGGATGCCTTTACCCATTATCAGCGTGGCGAACCACCGCTTAAAGCCGCTGAAGGCGGTGCAAGACGCATGCTGGCGCCCATTTTTTCATCATCACTGACCACGATTTCATCATTTATCCCTTTGATGCTGATAGGCGGCACCATCGGCAATATCCTGTTTGATATCCCGTTTGTTGTGGTGTGTGTCATTGTGGCCTCACTGGTGGAATGCTTTTTGATTTTACCGGGCCATTTACGACACAGTTTTCAGCATATGCATCATGCGGAGCCCTCGGCATTTCGAAAACGACTTGATCGCGGGTTTGAAACATTGCGTGATGCGATGTTCCGGCCACTGGTTACCGCAGCCGTTCGTCAGCGATGGACCACGATTGCCGGCGCATTGGCCTTGTTGATCATGTGTGTTGGCTTATTGGCTTCCGGGCGACTTAGTTTCACCTTTTTCCCTTCACCGGAAGGCACCACTGTTCTAGCTAATGTGCGATTTGTCGCGGGTTCGCCGCAATCAGAAGTCAAAAAGTTTCTGGAACATCTCAACGAAACACTGGAGACAACCCTGGATGATTTGGGGCATGACATTCTTGATGTTGCTGTGACCAGACTTGGCACTGCGGGTACAGCCGGCGGTGGGGCTGCAGCATCAGATGATCGCTTTGGCTCGATTCAGGTTGAACTGGTGTCGCCAGATGCCCGAAAAGTCAGTAACCGGCAATTTATCAATCATTGGCGAGATTCCATTACGCTTCCGGCAGGTATTGAAACCTTCACCTTATCAGAGCGCAGAGGCGGTCCACCGGGTTCTGATATTGATATTCGACTGACCGGTGCAGATGCCGACACGCTCAAGGCGGCTGGCCTGGAAATTCAAGATGCTCTTCGCAGTTATCCTGGCGTAAGTGCGATTGAAGACGATATGCCTTACGGTCAGGAGCAACTGATCTACCGAATCAATGGACAGGGTGAAGTGCTGGGATTAACGGTAGACACTGCAGGCAGACAGCTGCGGGCAGCTTTTGATGGCCAGCTAGTGCAGATTTTCCAGGATGGTCGTGATGAAGTTGAGGTAAGGGTCATGTTGCCTGATAGTCAGCGAAATACCATGGCGACGCTGGCTGATTTGATGATACGGCTGCCTCAGGGCGGTAGTGTGCCGTTATCAAGCGTGCTGGATTTTGAGTCGCGTCGTGGTTTTGATGTGCTCAGGCACAGCGAAGGGCAGCTGGCGATTCATGTAACAGCGACCGTCGATGCCAATGTGAATAACAACAATGTGATCATTGCCGATCTGAACGAGACTTTCATGCCTGAGCTGGCATCACGTTATGGTGTGAATTATGTGTTTGAAGGTCGGGCAGAAGAGCAGGCTGAAACCATGGGGGATATGGGCAAAGGCCTGATCATGGCTTTGCTTTTGATCTATCTGATTCTGGCTTGGGTGTTTTCATCCTATGGTTGGCCATTGGTGGTAATGGCGGCCATTCCGTTTGGATTGATAGGGGCTGTGACCGGTCACTGGTTGTTGGGACTTGATCTCACCATTTTGTCATTGTTCGGAATCTTCGGGCTGTCAGGCATTGTGGTCAACAATGCCATTATTCTGGTGACGTTCTATCAACAATTACGCGATACCGGCATGGCCAGTGATGAGGCTATCATTGAAGCAGCAGCCTTGCGTCTGAGAGCCGTATTACTGACTTCATTGACCACCATTGGCGGACTGACGCCCTTATTGTTTGAAACTTCCCGGCAGGCGCAATTCTTGATTCCGATGGCGGTATCGATCTCATTTGGTCTGATGTTTGCGACGGTGCTGGTGTTGCTGGTTATTCCTGCCTTGTTGTCCGTCTATGAAAACAGCATGAACCGGCAAGATCGCGTTTAAGCTCGGCCTGAAAGGCTATTCAGCAAGTTGCTGTTTGAGTCGACGCGTCACCTCATCCCATAGTGACAATCTGGAAGCATCACCGACCCGGTTATCGCGTGCACCAGCCAGATACAACCCACTGCCATTAAAGCTGTACACCGGCACCAAATCCTGCCGTTTGTTGGCCGGTTTGATTTCGGTAATCAGATTATCAAGTACCAAGGGTATCGCCCGACGATTTTCAAAGTAGGTCAATACCATGTGGGCCTGATTGATTTCAGTGGCCTTAACGTAGGTGATACGCAGTTTTGAGTCATCCATGCCCAGCTGGAGCAGGGTGAAATATTTGGCGATAGCATAGTCTTCACAATCACCCGCACCCACTGCCAGCGTCTCAACCGGCGTGGCCCAATAATCCTCGACATCCCACAGGTCAATGTCATCCATAAACAGCACCCGACTGTTAAAGAAGTCATTGACCAGCGTCAGCTTGTCCTTGTCATCAAGCGCATGATTGGCAGGATCGCTCATTAAATCCTGCCAATCTTCCAAACGCTCACGTGCACGTGGGTTGTATTCAACTTCTATCCGGTTGAGCAGTCGATCAGAGAGCTGTAATTCGGCAATCAGTGGCCCTGTCAGCAGCAGACTGCTGACGATTAGAAATACACCAAACAATTGGCTTAAAGGCCGACTTTTTAACATTATCAGCGACTGATTCCGTAGATGCCGGCTTTCTGGACAATTTCAAAGTCTTCATCCGAAATCACGCCCTCGGCCAGCACTTTGATATTCAGCAAACCGGACACCTGTTGAATGATTTCGAGAAAATCAGGCTTGCTAGCATTGCCGGTGATATTGGTTGTTACATCTCTGGCAAGGCGCAGATAATCCAGTTGTAAATCACGAAGTCTGTCGACAGGAATCACATCCGCTGCATAGCGTTTTAACAGGGTTGTTGCACCCAGTTCGCGGACAAAGCTATTGAAACGGCGGACAACATCAAGCTGCTTGGCCGCAGCATAGGCCGTGACGCTGAAAGCCAGTTGTCCAGGGGCAACTTTGCTTTGTTGCAGTCTGGATTTAAGCCAGATGCGGAATTCTTCTGAAGCAATGCTTTGCATTGAGAGATTGACCGTGACGGGTGTTGGATCCTGGCTGGTTTCCATCAATTGGATGATCTTATTGACGATGCATTTATCCAAAGCCTCAACACGGCCAAAGACTTGAGCCATTGAGAAGAATGTGCCGATAGACATGGTCTCACCATCGGCATTTTTCACCACGGTAAAGGCTTCCTGCATGACTTCAATAGCAATCGCCCCATCGTGATTGTAGGCTTTGCTGGTGAAGGTGATTTCGGGTGTGTTGTGTTCAATGGCATCATCAATAGCCACTTTCCAGGCTTGCTCACTCATCGAGCTCAGACTATCGGTTCTGATATGGAAAGCATTTGGACCTATCAACCTTGCTTGCTCATAGGCTTCGATCAATGCAGGCATCAGTCGGTCATATTCACTGGTCAGATCAAACGGAACCACACCGATATGCAGTAAATCTCGCACATTGTAGTGTTCGCCCAAATGATTGATGGCTTTTTGTAAATCTTTAAGTTGATCAATCATTTCGGCAGGTTTGGCTGTTTTCAGCAGTAAGGCAAACTCAGAGCCATACAATCGGTAGGCATATTGACCACCGGCATGATGGCGGAGCAGGGCAGAAAACTCGATCAGCAGTTTGTCGACCGCGCTATTACCTTGTTCACGGGCAATGGCTGCCAAATCATCAAACTTGATAAAAATGGCATGACCGGCTTCACGACTGGCAATGGCCGACTTGCTGGCACGGTTAAAGCTTTCCTGGTTGAGCAGACCCGTTAATGGATCCCGCATGATACTGTCGTTGAGCTTGGCCAGCTTGCTGTTCATACGGCTGATCGTGTCTGCCAGTTTGCGAGACATGCTGTTCATGGAAATCGTCAGGTTTCTGACCTCGGTAGTCATCGGCAGTGGTTCAACTTCAACAAAGTGACCGGCAGAAATTTCATTGGCCTGACGCTCGATAGCGCGCAGTGAACGTAACGTCAGTTGCAGTACCAGATAGAGCAGCAATACGGTCAGGGCAAAAATTACCAGCGAATAGGTAAGTGTTGATTTGATTTGCTGATAGAGCTTGAGATAGCCGTAGCCCGGATTACTGGTGACATACAGCGTGCCGGCGATATTCCAGCCAGAACTGAGTTCCGTTTCAGCTGTTGCCGTTTCCATAGGTAGCCACTGAATCAACCAGTCAGGCACGCCCTGTAATCGTTCGGTGTTGGTCAAACGCACCAGTATCAYCATCGACGTTGAGCAAGCGCATTTCGCGGTAATACCCCATATCAAAATCGCACTCATCATGGTGCGCAAAATAGGGTCGTTTTCATCGGCCATATGCGGCTCATCGACAGAC
>NZ_APHR01000060.1 GCF_000349205.1 Methylophaga lonarensis MPL
TACCGGCTTATCCGGCGCTCAAACAATGGTTGCGCCGATAGTGTCATTCATTAATTACCTACTGCTCTGTCCGGTAGAACTTTGTTCGTTATTCGATTGTCTCCCGGAGGTGGAACCGTTGTTCTCACCAGGACTCTTTGTCGAGCCCGTCATCTGCTGAACCCCTGTTCAGCCTTAAAATCTTTTCCCGCCGCCGCATCAACCTGTTAAATCCAGGGCGCGACGTTGCATTTTTGTTCAGGTCTTCAGAATTAAAAGTCGGTATACTGACCTCATTTTACCGACAGACCAGCGTGCGAATATATCAGTCTGTCTGAACATCGGCAACAATCGATTTTATCACAGGCAATCATGAACCAGTCCGCCTCTCAAGCACCCAGAGTTCAATTCATTACCATCAACGCCAATCAGGCGGGTCAGCGTATCGACAATTTTCTCATCAACATTGAGAAAGGTGTCCCCAAAAGCCGGATTTATCGTGCACTGCGCAAAGGTGAGGTCAGAGTTAACAAAGGACGCATCAAACAAACCTACAAATTACAGCAAGGCGATGAGGTCAGAATTCCGCCCCTCAGGGTCAGTGAACAAAAACCAGAAGCGCAGGTGAATGAAAAGCTGAGTCAAGAACTGCTCAGTAGCATTATTTTTGAAGATGAGCATTTACTGGTACTGAACAAACCGGCGGGCCTGGCGGTGCATGCCGGCTCAGGTATCCATACCGGCGTCATCGAAGCGTTTCGTCTGATCCGTCCTGAGCTGGATTTCCTCGAGCTGGTTCACCGGCTGGATCGTGAAACATCCGGTTGCTTGCTCATCGCCAAAAGCCGTGACTGCCTGCTCAATCTGCAACAACAAATGCTTGATAATGTGATGGACAAACATTATCTGACCTTGGTCAAGGGGCACTGGGCAGACCATGACACCCTCGTTGAACAGCCGCTGCTGAAGAACAGTCTTGACGGTGGCGAACGCATGGTGCGGATTGATCCGGCAGGCAAATATGCCAAGACCCAGTTTCTGGTGCATCGGCGGTTGAATAAGGCTGATCTGACTGAAGCGATCCTGTTTACTGGCAGAACGCATCAAATTCGTGTCCACGCCGCATTTTCCGGTCATCCATTAGCCGGTGACGAAAAATATGGTGATCGCCAATTCAATAAACAACTGAAAGCGCAAGGTCTCAAGCGCATGTTTCTGCATGCCTGGAAACTGCATATTCGTCATCCCGCAAGCAATGAAGCGCTGATGTTAATCGCGCCACTGCCTGCTGAACTGGAAACGCTGTGCCAACAACTCGAGACTGCCGGATGAACCAGTATCAGCTCATCGTATTTGACTGGGACGGCACCCTGATGGACTCCACAGGCCACATTGTGTTCTGCATGAAGCAGGCCATAGAAAAGCTCGAGTTAGCGCCGCTCTCTGATGAACAAATCAGTCATATCATCGGTCTGGGCCTCAATGAAGCCGTTCAAACCCTTTACCCCGGCAGCTCAGCTGCCCTGGTTCAGGCATTAGCCAATCAGTACCGGGAAATCTGGCTCAATCATCCGTATGAGTCACCACTGTTTGCTAACGCCAAAGAACTGCTGTCGCAACTCGCTGAACAAAATTATTTTCTGGCTGTTGCCACTGGCAAAAGCCGGCGCGGCCTTGATAAGGTTCTCACAAGCACCGGCCTTGCCGATATCTTCCATGCGACACGTTGCGCTGATGAGTCGCGATCAAAACCCAATCCGGAAATGTTACATGACATCTTTGACAGACTGGGGGTCTACGCTAAAGACACGCTGATGATCGGCGATACGGAATTTGACTTGCAGATGGCACACAATGCCGGTGCCGATAGCCTGGGCATCAGTCACGGCGCTCATTCAACCGAAAAACTGCTGGCCTGTCAGCCCAAAGCCTTGGTAGCAGACCTGTTTGAAGCCGAACACTGGCTGCATAGCGTATCTTGCTGATTTTGTTATTATGTATCGCTGACTTCACTTCAGGAACCCTGAGCAATGGCAACATTCGGAGATTTTCCACCGGAACACAAACAGCAGGAAAGCTCTGCTGACAACCAATCGCAGGACAGCTGGGAAAGACGTGTTCTACAGGATCTTGCCTACGCGGCCCTCAAAGAACAGCGGGCCAGCCGCCGCTGGGGTTATGTCTTCAAAGGTTTGTTCCTGCTCTATCTGGTCGCATTCCTGATAATCGCCATGCCTTCAGCCGATCTAAGCGTCAAGAAACCACACACGGCACTGGTTGAGATACAAGGCGTTATCGCTGCCAGTGCAGACGCCAATGCCGATAGCATTGTCACCGGTATGCGCCGAGCCTTTGAAAACCCGGATGCAAAAGCATTGATTCTTCGTCTCAATACGCCTGGTGGCAGTCCTGTTCAGGCAGGCATCATCAATGACGAACTGTATCGGCTAAGGGCAGAACGTCCTGACTTTCCGGTCAGTATGCTGTGGTTCAGGATATCTGCGCTTCCGGTGGCTACTACATCGCCGTGGCTGCCGATCAAATCTATGCTGACAAAGCCAGCATCGTGGGTTCAATCGGAGTTCGGATGGATGGTTTCGGCTACACGGAAGCCATTGAAAAGCTGGGTATTGAAAGACGAGCACTGACCGCCGGCGAACACAAATCATTCATGGACCCGTTTCTGCCGCTGCAACAAGATGATGTCGATCATGCACGCAGCTTGCTTGAAAACATTCATCAACAGTTCATTGATGTCGTCAAAACCGGCCGTGGCGATCGCTTAAAGGGTGGCACCGATCTGTTCAGCGGACTGGTCTGGTCAGGCGAGCAGGCACTCGAATTGGGTCTGATAGACGGCCTTGCCAGTGCAGGAACGGTGGCACGGGAAATCATTGGTCTTGAGGATATTGTTGACTACACACCACGTCCCAACTATCTGGACAGATTTGCAGGTCGTTTTGGTGCAAGTGTCGTCAATCACATCACGGCCCAGGGCTGGAGTCTTCGCTAATGGATCAACAACAGACGGAATCACTTGAAGAGAGGCAGGAACGGTTTTGTCACACGGACTTACAGCAGCCCTTGATCAAGTTGCTGTTTGAGTTTCAACTACCCGTGCCCAACAACACACCGGACGAGTAAGCGATGACACTGTCGGCCACATCGCTGGTAAATCGCTCGCTGGAACTGGTCTCGCCACCAAGCACCTACACTCGGCTGGATACCTTGATTCAGGATCCAGACAGCGCCATTGATGACTTTGCCAGCGTTATCAATACTGACCCGGCGCTGGCGACTCGCCTGCTGAAAATCGTTAATAGTCCGTTTTATGGTTTTCCATCGCAAATTAATACCATTTCTAGAGCGATCACCATTATCGGTACGCGCGAGCTCAATCATCTGGTGCTGGCAACTTCTGTGATGAACGCTTTCAGCGGCATTCCGAGTACGCTTATTAATATGGATAGTTTCTGGCAGCATAGTCTCGCCTGCGCCATGACTGCTCGGCAGCTGGCAAATGCCTGTGGTCAGCGAGGCACGGAAAGGCTGTTCACCGCAGGTTTGTTACACAATATTGGCAGTTTGGTGATGTATCAATCGCTACCAGAGTTAGCACGTGAAGCCATCAGCAGCGCCCGCTTTGGCAACGAAACCATCTTTCAGGCTGAACAACGCATCATTGGATTTGATCACAGCGAAGTCGGTGAAGCGCTGGCCTTGGCCTGGCGTTTGCCTGAATCATTGGTTGATACCATTCGTCATCATCACTACCCTGCCGAGGCCAAAACGGCCGCACTGGATGTAGCGATTGTGCATGTTGCCGATGTCATGGTCAGCGCAGTGCCATTTGGCCATGCCGGCGATGCACATGTCCCCCCTTTAGATCCAAATGCATGGCAATTGCTAGGGCTTGATCTGAACATCGTGCCGCAAATTCTGACGCAGATCAGTTTGCAACTGGACAGTCTGACTGCCACCATGCTGAAAACATAATAATATTCCCTTCCAAAAATAAAACTGAATTATCAAGAGGCAATCATGAGAACAGTGTTACTCGGCGCACCCGGTTCGGGCAAAGGTACCCAAGGGGTTTTTCTGTCAAAGCGCTTTAATATTCCTCAAATCTCTACCGGAGATCTACTTAGAGCCGCCGTCAGCGCTGGCACTGAATTGGGCAAGCAAGCCAAATCGGCAATGGACGCTGGTGCCCTGGTCTCTGATGAAATCGTTATTGGTCTGATTCGTGAGCGTTTGTCCGAAGCCGATACTCAAAACGGCTATATTCTGGATGGCTTTCCACGCAATATTCCGCAAGCCGAAGCGCTGGATGCCATGTTGTCTGATCTGGGTCAGCCGCTACAGGGTGTCGTGCTGCTGGATGTGCCTTTTGAAGAACTGATGCAACGGCTGACCGGCCGCCGTACCTGTAAAGATTGTGGCGCCATCTACAACATACATCTGTCACCCACCCGGGTTGAAGGCCAGTGTGATGCCTGTAATGGCGAACTGTTCCAACGTCAGGATGACAATGAAGAAACCATCGGCAACCGCCTTAAAGTTTACGAACAGCAGACCGCGCCGCTGATTGGCTATTATCAGCAGCAAGGCAAGCTGCACAGTGTCACCGGCACCGGTGATATGGATCAGATCACCCAGGCCGTAGGCCAGGTGTTTGACCAGCTGTAAGTCTCTATCAGGGCAGGCCCAGCCTGCCCTGTCAGTATCATGGCTCATATTCTCGCCATCGGCATCGCCACCCTCGACATCATCAATCAGGTGAGTCACTACCCGGCTGAAGACAGTGAAGTGCGCGCCGAACATCAGCAGTTCCGGCGTGGTGGCAATGCCACCAATACACTGGTAGTGCTCAGTCAACTGGGCCATCAATGCCAATGGGCTGGCGTGCTGGTTGACGAGCCGGATCTGCCGCTGATCCTCGCCGATCTGCAACAGCATCAAATTGACTATTCGGCCTGTCGGCGGTTAGCCAAGGGCAAGATGCCGACCTCTTACGTCACCCAAAGCATCAGCACTGGCAGCCGCAGCATTGTCCATTACCGTGACTGCCCGGAATTCAGCTTCGATGATTTTGGCCGGATTGATCTGCAAGCCATCGACTGGCTACATTTTGAAGGTCGCAATGTCGATGACACGCTGCGCATGATGCAACTGGCACGAACAAAGCGCCCAGAACTGATGCTGTCAGTGGAAATCGAAAAACCTCGCGAGCAGATCGAACAGCTGATACCAATGGCCGATGTGGTGATGCTGTCCAAAGTCTATGCTCAAAGCCGTGGTTTTGACTCGGCGACTGCGCTGCTCAACAGTCTAAGTGGTCCACAGTTGTTCAGCTGCACCTGGGGTGAACAAGGTGCCTGGCTGAAACAGGGCACGCAACTCTGGCACAGTCCGGCAACACCGCCGGCGCAACTGGTCGATACACTGGGTGCCGGTGATACCTTCAATGCCGGGTTGATTGACGCTTTAAGCCGCCAGTTACCCGCCGCACAGGCCTTGCAAATCGCCTGTGAACTGGCCGGGCGCAAATGTGGTCAGCAGGGTTTTACCGGGTTGGTGATATGAAAAAAGTACGGTTATGCCAATTGTCCGATCTGGCCGATCATCAAACCAAAGGCATTCAAGTGGCGCTGCCTGATGGCGAGCTGGATGTCATTGTGCTGCGCCTGAAAAAGCAGATCCACGCCTATCTGAACCACTGTCCACATCTGGGCGTGCCACTCAACTGGCAACCCGATGTGTTTTTGTCGCTGGAAGAAACTCATTTCCAGTGCAGCACGCATGGTGCCCTGTTCACACTGGAAGAAGGCTATTGCATCGTCGGTCCGTGCAGTGGTCAATCACTGGTCAAACTGAATACCGAAATTGATGATCAAGGCGCTGTTTATCTGATATCAAAGCAGTAATTGCACCGCCTGGCGGCACTGTTGCAGCAGTGTATTTTTACCGGGCAGTGCCAGTGCTTCAACCAGCTCGGCCTGTGACCATTGCTGCAATAACAAGCGAACCAATATGGCTTGCTGTTGCTGGCTCAGTTTCGCAAATTCCGGTGTATTCAGACGTGACCACAACCAGCGTTGCAGACTGAATTGACTGAAAGCCAACCCGCGCTGGCGCAGCGCAAATGCCTCAACTTCCTGCTGCTGTAGCGGATCAACCAGCACATCCGTCACCGGCAGCTGGCCACTCAATAACACGACTTCTGCTACCGGCAATTGCCGTAGCGATTGTGACAGCAAATACGGCCATTGCTGTGCCAGGCGTGTTTGCGCCTGTTGCAGCAATTGTTGACCGCTGGTTGATACAGCCTTGAGCATCACCAAGGCCTGACGGCCACTGACATGATCAACGGTCAATCCCGGCCGCACTGGCTGATAACCGTTAGCCAGCCAGAAACGCAGCAGTGGTTCACTGAGCGCAAAGCTGGTGCCTAACATCTCTGTGTCCAGCTCTGTCTCTACTTGCTGTAACAGGCTTGTGCCAAGCCCTCGCCCCTGCAAATTCGGATGCACGGCAATGCGCACAATGCGCTGGTAGTGATATTGGCCAGCGTCGGGCAGTCCGGCATGGGCCAGCAAGGTTTGCGGCAATAACTCCCCTTTAAGTCGACGCTCGCCAGCATAAACGGCATCGGCCAGTTCAGTGTTCAGAGGTCCCTCGGCCACCAGCCACAGGCAGGCTAAAATCTGTTCATCGGCCTGCAATACAAACAATCGCAAGTCCGGTTGATCCAACAGCAACTGCAAATCACTGGGCCGGGTTCGATAATGTGCCTGTACCAGCAAAGTGCTGATTTGCTGACAGTAAGCTTCGTTGGCCAGCAAGTCGTCGGCGCTGATCTCAACATAGTGCCATTCAGAGCGGTCAGGCAGCGTCTTCATATCAAGCTCGGCCAGCTCAGCATCCAGCAACAGTGCTCGGAAACTGAAGGCTTCCAGCTGATCATTGGCTGCCCAACGGATAGGTGTGTGCAGGCTATGGCTGTGCCAGCCCGGTGCGTGTTGATCCAGACACTGCCGAAAACGTGTGGCAAAACCACGACCACTGCCTTCATAGCCATGCACAGTGCTGGAAAAAACAATGCGTGAATACTGATTAAGCATTTCGGTCAGCATCGGCATTGGAATGGCCGCTGCTTCGTCAACCAGCAGCAAATCGAGTACAGGCTGTTCAGCCAACAGGCGATCCGGGGGAATAAACTGCAACTGTCGGTCCTGCCAATACAAGGTGTCTGCTTGAAACTGGGCGTCGGGCAAGGCCTGCAGGGCATGTTTAAAAACACTGGCGACACTGGCCTTTGATGGGGCCGTCAGGCCAATGACTTTGCGCCCCTGTTGCATCAATTGTGCTGCCGCCATGCCCAGCGCCGCACTTTTGCCTCGACCACGATCTGCGGTCAATACCAGCGGTCGACGTCGGTGACCAGTCAATACCTTTTCAATAGCAGTGATGGCCTGCTGTTGATCGAGCGTCACCGACTCGGCCGGGCTGGATGGATGGCACTGGGGTTCTGGCAATTTTTGTGAGGATTGCCACCACTGGATGGCATCACTGTCCAAAGCACACTGTCGGGCAATGTTCTGCAGACGTTGTTGCCAGCGGCTTTGCTTGGGTTGGGCCGGCAAAATCAGCAACAACACGCCACCGGCACACAGGCAACCAAAAATCGCCGCCAGACTGTCGGCACGCAGTAGCTCACTGCCGTCAAACACCAGCAAGTCAAGCTCCTGCCCCAGATAGTCCTGGGCCCGGCGCTGACTTCGAGCCACCACATCATCTTCAGCCGCCAGCCATAAACGCCGCTGCTCGTCATGCTGTAAAAACCAGGCTTCGATTTGTTGCCAGTGTTCAGCCTGCGGATCTGACAGAATCAGACAGCGACGTGACGGCAGCGTCATATCAATAATGCGGCGGTGGCGGCTCAAGGCCTGGATTGGCTTGTGGCTGTTGCATGGCTTCCATTTGCAGCAGGATTTTTTCGATACGCAGTTCCAGCTTGTCGATTTGCTGTTGCTGACTAATCAGCGCCAGATTCAATTCTTCAATCACGGTATCCTGAAACGCCAGTCGGGTTTGCAACTCGATAATATCTTCCTGCATCACATGCCTCCGGCTCAGTCATCGCCGTCATAGGACAAAGCGGGCGCCAGCCAGCGTTCGGCAGTGGCGAGATCCCAGCCCTTACGTTGCGCATAGTCCTCGACCTGATCCTGCTGGATTTTGCCCAGACCGAAATAGCGTGATTCCGGATGGGCAAAATAAAAGCCGCTAACCGCTGCTGTCGGCAACATGGCAAAACTCTCGGTCAGGGTCATGCCAATGCGCTTTTCGACATCCAGCAAGTCCCACAGCAAGCCTTTTTCAGTGTGATCCGGACAGGCCGGATAGCCCGGTGCCGGGCGAATGCCCTGATATTTTTCGTCAATCAGGGCTTCATTATCAAGCTGTTCATCTGGCACATAGCCCCAGATTTGCTTGCGTACCAACTCATGCATACGCTCAGCAAAGGCTTCAGCCAGTCGATCCGCCAGCGCCTTGAGCATGATGCTGTGATAGTCATCATGATCCTCTTCAAAACGCTCAACATGTTCATCAATGCCGATGCCCGCAGTCACCGCAAATGCACCGATGTAATCCGCAACACCACTGTCTTTTGGTGCGATGAAATCTGCCAGCGCGGCATTAGGCCGACCCGGTGGCCGCTCGCCCTGCTGACGCAAGGAATGCAGTGTCATCAACACCTCGCTGCGGCTGTCATCGGTGTAGATTTCAATATCATCATCGCCGACACTGTTGGCCGGAAACAGGCCAATCACTGCCCGCGCTTGCAACCATTTCTCATCGACGATCTGTTGCAGCATCTTCTGAGCATCATTAAACAGATGAGTGGCGTGTTCACCAACGATTTCATCTTGCAGAATGCGCGGGAAACGACCGGCCAGTTCCCATGACTGGAAAAACGGCGTCCAGTCGATACGATCCACCAGTTCCTGCAAGGGATAATCGTCAAACACCTGAATGCCCGGCTGTTTGGGCACGGTCGGTTGATAGCTGGCCCAGTCAATTTTGCTCTTATTGGCCCGTGCCGCGGCCAATGACAACATCGGCCGCTGATTCTTGCGCCCCTGATGGCGCTCACGCTTGTCGGCATAATCCTGTTTCAGCTTGCTGACAAACTCATCACGGCTAATTTTGCTGACCAGATGCTGGGCCACACCAACGGCGCGCGAGGCATCTTTTACATAAATGACCGGGCCGTGATAGTTGGGGTCAATTTTCACCGCGGTATGGATCAGCGAGGTGGTCGCACCACCAATCATCAACGGCATATCAAAACCGAGCCGCTGCATTTCCTTGGCCATATGCACCATTTCATCCAGCGATGGCGTGATCAGGCCCGACAAACCAATGATATCGACATTTTCCTTGCGGGCCGTGTCAAGAATGGTCTGCGCTGGCACCATGACGCCGAGATCGATGATTTCAAAGTTGTTGCACTGCAACACCACGCCGACAATATTCTTGCCGATATCATGGACATCGCCCTTGACCGTCGCCATCAGGATCTTGCCGTTGCTGCTGCTGACAGTGCTGTCATCTTTTTCAGCTTCGATGAATGGCATTAGATAAGCCACAGCTTTTTTCATGACCCGCGCCGATTTGACCACCTGTGGCAGGAACATTTTGCCTTCGCCAAACAGATCGCCAACCACGTTCATGCCATCCATCAATGGCCCTTCAATGACCTCCAATGGCCGGTCATACAGTTGCCGGGCAGCTTCAACATCCTCATCGACAAAATCGGCAACACCCTTGACCAGCGCATGTTCCAGCCGTTTGACCACTGGCCAGCTGCGCCATTCAAGATCTTCCTGTTTTTGTACGGCACCGCCGCCACGGTAATTTTCGGCAATTTCCAGCAGCCGATCGGTGGCATCATCACGCCGATTAAGCACCACGTCCTCAACCCGCTCACGCAGCTCGGCTGGCAAGTCATCATAAATAGCCAACTGACCGGCGTTGACAATGCCCATGTCCATACCGGCTTTGATGGTGTGATACAGAAACACCGCATGAATCGCCTCGCGCACAGGATCATTGCCACGGAAGGAAAACGACACGTTAGACACACCGCCACTGATCAGTGCATGCGGCAAGCTTTGTTTGATGTCATGGGTGGCTTCGATGAAATCCACGGCATAGTTGTTATGCTCATCGATACCGGTCGCCACAGCAAAGATATTCGGGTCAAAAATGATATCTTCCGGCGGGAAATGTACTTTTTCTGTGAGCACCTCGTAGCTGCGGGTACAAATCTCGCGCTTGCGCTCACGGGTATCGGCCTGACCGTCTTCGTCAAAGGCCATAACAATAACCGCCGCGCCATAACGGCGCACCAGCTTGGCCTGCTCGATAAACTTGTCTTCGCCTTCCTTGAGGCTGATCGAGTTAACGATGCCCTTGCCCTGAATACATTTCAGACCGGCTTCGATGACTTCCCATTTTGATGAGTCGATCATGATCGGCACTCGGCTGATATCCGGTTCGGCGGCGATCAGATTCAGGAAAGTGACCATCGCTTCCTGGGAGTCGAGCATGCCCTCGTCCATGTTGATATCGATGATCTGTGCGCCGTTTTCGACCTGTTGTCGGGCCACTTCCAGCGCCGTGTCGTAATCACCTTCCTTGATCAATCGGGCAAACCGCAGCGAGCCGGTGACATTGGTACGTTCACCGACGTTAACAAACAGTGAATCCGGCGTGATGTTGAGCGGCTCCAGGCCACTGAGACGGCAATGATGTTTGTTTTCCGGCACCACTCGAGGCTTGAACTCTGCCACCGCCTCGGCAATGGCTTTGATATGCGCTGGTGTGGTGCCACAGCAACCGCCGACAATATTCAAAAATCCAGACTCGGCCCACTCACGGATCTGCACCGCCATTTCTTCAGGCGTTTCGTCATATTCACCAAACTCGTTGGGCAGACCGGCGTTAGGGTGAGCACTGACATGGCAGGTAACAATGCCGGACAGCTCTTCTACATGCTGACGCAGCTGGTCGGCACCCAGCGCACAGTTCAGACCAATCGACAACGGTTGGATATGGGATACCGAATTCCAGAATGCTTCGGCAGTCTGCCCTGACAGGGTCCGGCCACTGGCATCGGTAATGGTGCCGGAAATCATCACCGGCAGATGCAGGCCATGCTGTTCAAAATAGCTGTCGATGGCAAACAGCGCTGCCTTGGCATTCAAGGTATCGAATACCGTTTCCACCAGCAGCAAATCACTACCGCCCTCGACCAGACCGTGAATCGCTTCCAGATACGCTTCAACCAGCTCATCAAAGGTGACGTTACGAAAGCCCGGATTATTCACATCCGGCGAAATACTGGCGGTGCGGTTGGTAGGACCAAGCACACCGGCTACAAAGCGTGGCTTGTCTGGGTTTTCGGCAGTAAAACTGTCGGCAACTTCTCGCGCCAGCCGGGCTGACTCAAAATTCAGCTCATAGACCAGATCTTCCATCTGGTAATCAGCCATGGCAATCGAGGTGCCGTTAAAGGTATTGGTTTCGACAATATCAGCACCCGCAGCAAAATAGGCGTGGTGAATATCGCGAATGATCTTTGGCTGGGTCAGCGACAGCAGATCGTTATTGCCTTTGAGATCGCAGGGATGATCGGCAAAACGTGCGCCACGATAATCGGCTTCGTTCAGTTGATAGCTCTGGATCAGCGTGCCCATCCCGCCATCAAGAATCAGAATACGCTGTTGCAGCAGATTACGCAGTTGGTGAAAAGCCGTTGTCAAAATGGTTGTCCTGTCAGGCTGTTAAAGTCAGAAAAAACAGCCGATTATAACAGATAGCAATAGCCTGCTGGCAGGCATTGTTGTGCTAGGGTGATTGGCTGGTCAAGCCAAAACGGCCCGTTTCCTCGACATCAATAAACGGTACAAAACGACCCACATCCAGCCGCGCCTTGAAACTGTAGCCAAGACTGTCTTTCTGACCGGAAAACAACTCGCTCAACAAACGGGCACTACCAAACAGATCCGGGCTGGCCTGAATGACAAATTCAGCCGTGCCATAGCCGGGCACTCTGGGCAAATCAGGCGTGGCACCGGTCAGGATGCGATTGCCTTCAACATCAACCTGATAGGTCATGCCTTTGAGCGGTAAAGCAGTTCGGTTTGGATTCACCACTTGAACACCAATATCAAAACGCGGTGCCATGCCCGTTGACCCTGGCGCCAAGGCAAAGGAAGTGATATTCACTTGCGGATTTTCAAAACTGCCAACGCCAGCGCAGCCACTTAACAACAGCATCAGCAAAGCACTCAGCAAAACACCCAGACGTTTCATCAGCGACTCCCGCAATTCAGTGATTGCATCAGTTTAACTAAAAATCACTAACAATGATGTCGTTTAATCGCACGTGGATTTCAGGCAAAAAAAAGCCCACGCCTTGCGGCGTGGGCAGTTTGTTCTGAAACAGATGACCCGCTTACATACCACGATCTCTCAATCGATCGCGCTCATCCATCTGATGCGCTGGATGTTCCTGATTTTTGCGGTAGCGTTTGTTTTTATCTTTGTCTTTATTATCTTTCCACTGATACTCGCCATGTTGCTTGACAGCATCCTTGCCTTGAGGTGCGACAGACTCATCCATCTGATGTGCAGGATGTTTGGCACCATCGGCACCGTGTTTGTCAGCGAGCACGGGTGTCGTCGCAAACATTGCTGTCAGGACGGCTGTATAAAAACCTTGTTTTAACATGGTGTCCTCCAAATTTATTAGTCAATGGCTGATGCAATCTGAACGTCTATGCATCAGGCTCGGTACCACCCTAACCAACAAAAGGCGCAGGATCAAATAGCTAAAAAATTACAGATACCATATAAATATCAAATAGTTAAAAACGAAATCAGGCTAAATCAAGGATTTTCACTAGCCACCTTTGTGAATGATTTCCTGCAACTATCGGTCATTACTCCCACCGCTACAGCACAGCACCATCAGGCCGCTTGAGCCATAACATTGCTATGACGATTAACACCGTTGATGATGGCTTTAATGGCGGCCCGGCTGATGTTTTTATCCTGCCCAACACCAAACACGGGTGCAGAGTCACCAATCCTGATTTCGACGTAGCACACCGCTTCAGCATCGGCACCACTGCCTATGCCGTGCTCGTGATAATCAATCACACTGACCGGCTGTGCAATTTCACCCGCCAAGGCAGCGGCAGCGGCATCGACCGGTCCGGTGCCCACAGCCTGCACACTCAGTAATTGCTGCTGATAGTGCAATTCGATTTCTGCTCGTGCCTGCTCAGCACTACTGTCATGCACACGACTGCCAACAAAACGATAAGGCGCATCAATTTGCAGGTAAGCTTGCTCAAACAGGGCCACAATCTCAGCACCATTAATTTCCCGTCCCGTTGTGTCGCTGACTTTCTGGACAAGCTTGCTAAACTCAATCTGTAATCGACGTGGCAATTCAAAACCCGCCTGCTGTTGTAACAAAAAGCTGACACCGCCTTTACCAGACTGGCTGTTGACTCGCACCACGGCATCGTAACTGCGGCCCAAATCTGCCGGATCGACTGGTAAGTATGGAACTGCCCAGTAGCCCTGCGGATCCTGAACAGCAAAGCCTTTTTTGATGGCATCCTGATGCGATCCGGAAAATGCCGTGAATACCAGCTCACCCGCATAAGGGTGGCGAGGATGAACCGGGATCTTGGTGCTTTGCTCGACCAATTGGCGCACTTGATCGATTTGGGAAAAATCCAGCCCCGGATGAATGCCTTGTGAATACAAGTTCAAGGCCAGCGTCACCAAATCAACATTACCGGTGCGCTCTCCATTACCAAACAAGCATCCCTCAACCCGATCAGCACCCGCCATCACGGCCAATTCGGCAGCCGCAACCGCAGTGCCGCGATCGTTGTGTGGGTGCACACTCAAAACAATGCTGTCACGTCGCTGCAAATTCCGATGCATCCATTCAATCTGGTCAGCATAGGTATTGGGCGTAGACATTTCCACGGTGGCTGGCAAGTTGAGAATCATCTTGCGTTCAGGGGTCGGCTGCCAGATGGCTGACACTGCATCACACACTTCCTTGGCAAACTCGAGCTCAGTGCTGGAAAAAGCCTCAGGAGAATATTGATAGACCCATTGGGTGTCCGGCTGCTCGGCTGTCAATTGCTTGATCCAGCGAGTCCCCTGCTCTGCCAGCGCCTTGACCCCGGCTTTATCGGTACGATAGACAATGTCACGAAAATCCGGCGCCGTCGGGTTGTACATATGCACAATCGCCCGGCGAGCACCCTGTAATGATTTGACTGTTCGCTCAATCAAATCCTGACGCGCCTGGGTCAATACCTCAATGGTCACATCCTCTGGAATCGCAGCTTCTTCAATCAGTCTGCGAACAAAATTGAAATCAGTTTCCGAGGCCGATGGAAACCCCACCTCAATCTCTTTGAAACCCATTTCCACCAGCGCTTTGAAAAAACGCATTTTGGTCTCGACCGACATAGGATCAATCAACGCCTGATTACCATCACGCAGATCTGTGCTCATCCAGATGGGCGCACGATCAATGACTTTGGCCGGCCATTGGCGATCGTTAAGCTGAATCGGCTGAAATCGACGATATTTAGTGGCGGGATGTTCAAGCATCGGAGCTTCCTTAGTCTGTCTGTTTGAGGTTTGCCATGCGAGCAGCCAATAATGACCGCCCGCGCCGGGAGTGTGGACCGACAGGCTGAGTGGATATTCAGCTTGTGCTCAACCACGCTAAGTGACTTTTGATCAGTTTGTGTGGTTGATGCCAGACGTGCTTGTGACACATCACACTCCGGTTCAAGGCATGTGAGACAGTATAGTTCGCCAGCTCAGAAATTAAATTTCAAAAACGCCTTAAAATTATTCTTTTTAAGCATATAATTGCTTAAATGATATTAAAATTAAAACAATCCACCATTGAAATTTAAAACGGGGAATTGATATGCCTGAGCAACTCGATAAATATGACCGGCAGATACTGACGCTTTTGCAAAAAAACGGGCGAATCACCAACCAGGAGCTGGCAGAAGCGATCAGTTTGTCGCCGTCACCGACCTTGCGCCGGGTTAAACAACTGGAAGAGTCCGGTCTGATTGATGGCTATGTTGCGTTGCTGAGTGCCCGCAAGCTGGGCCTCACCTTGATGGCTTTTATTGGCATCAGCATGGATAAACACACTCCGGAACGTTTTGCTGCTTTGGAACAAAGTCTGGCGCTCTATCCAGAAGTACTGGAATGTCATCTAATCACAGGCCAAACCGCTGATTACCTGCTTAAAGTCATCGTTCGGGATATGGATGCCTATCAGCAATTTCTGCTCAACAAATTGACACGTATCGAGGGTGTTACCGGCGTGCATACCTCATTTGTAATGAAATCGCCGATTAACAGCACTGCGCTGCCTGTCATTCAGTCTTGAACTGTTGCTTGTGGATGAACACGCACTTTTTGTGCTGACGCTGGTCAAGAATGATTCAGTGTCAAACAAGGAGGGAGTTTCATCATGCGCAGTGCAACTGCATTTTGCTCACGACTGACAAGCGCTGGCTTGGCTACATTGTTACTGATGATGCCCGGCATCAGCCAGGCCGACTCTGAGCAGTCATTACCAGCCATGCTGGAAATCACAGAATGGCAAGTCCCCTGGCCTGACAGCCGACCTCGCGATCCTTATATGTCTCCCGATGGTTCAGTGTGGTTTGTTGGTCAAATCACCAGCTATCTGGCGAAACTGGATCCCGACAGTGGTGACATGATCAAGTTTGATCTCGGAGAAGCCGGACCACACACGGTGATTGTTGATAACAACGGCACGCCCTGGTATGCCGGCAATCGGGACCAGCACATCGGCAAGGTCAATCCCGAAACCGGCGAGATCACACGTTTTGATATGCCGGATGGTGTCAATGATCCGCACACCATGGACTGGACCTCGGATGGCAATATCTGGTTTACCGTACAACGTTCTGGCAATTCAGGCTTCATTGGCAAATTATCAACACGAACCGGCGATACTAAACTCATAAAGGTTCCCGGTAATCAGTATCGCCCCTACGGCCTGGTGGTCGATTCTCAGGATCGTCCATGGATAGCATTTATGGGTACCAATGCCATCGGCACTGTCGATCCGGAGAGTATGGAACTGCGTATTATCCAAACGCCTGATGCGGACAGCCGCATACGTCGAATCGGTGTGACCTCAGATGATCGTGTCTGGTGGGTGGATGCAGCCGTCGGATTTCTCGGTGTCTATGATCCGAGTGATGACAGTATGAAGCAATGGTTGACCCCAGGCGGTGAAGCCAGTGGTTTGTATGCCATGACGGTCGATCATCTGGATCGCATCTGGTATGTAGAAACAGGCCATATGCCCAATCGTTTCATCGGCTTTGACAGCCACAGCGAACAATTTATTGCCGTTGACGAGGTACCGTCAGGCGGTGCTGCTGTCAGACATATGGTGTTTGATACCAATATCAACGCTATCTGGTTTGGCACTGATACTCACACCATTGGCCGGGCCAAAGTCCCTGACCATCAGTAAGCATTACTGACACCCTGCGCATCAGCCACCGATAATGAATCGGTGGCTGATGCGCAGGGTGAATGCCCACGAACGTCCGAAAGTCACTCAGCCGATCAATCAAACGGCATTGTCACTGACAAACTATCCAATAGAATCCATCACAGCCCCTTTGCAGGCTAGCCTGCTTCGCTCATAATCAATCGGGGATCTGTCAATCAAACAAGAGGAATGTATTCGAATGATCAAACGACCAGCGACCGGCCGCCGCCTGTTTGTGCTTGATACCAACGTATTGATGCATGATCCGACCGCACTATTTCGCTTTGATGAACATGACATTTACTTGCCGATGGTGGTGCTTGAGGAGCTTGACCGTGGTAAGAAAGGTTTATCCGAGGTGTCGCGCAATGTGCGTCAGGTGAGTCGCTTCCTTGATGATCTGCTGTTACAGGCTCCTGATAATGATGCCATCACCGATGGTATCCCCCTGCCTAGTGTTACCAGCGAGAACATGCCCGATGCCAGTGGTCGCCTGTTTTTTCAGACTGCACAAATTCCGCATGAATTGCCCAAGGAACTACCGGGGCATTCCGGCGACAACTCGATTTTATCCGTCGCCATTCACCTGA
>NZ_APHR01000061.1 GCF_000349205.1 Methylophaga lonarensis MPL
GTCGTTTAACGTAAAAAGAAGTACAAGTCCACGCATAGCAAGACGGCTGAAAAAATTCGTTTCAACACGCTTGATGGCAGCTGTTTCGCAAGTTTTGCACCCAATGGCGCAAACAGCACACTGGTTGAAATAATTCCCAACACCGCAGGCCAATGAATCAGACCTGCCGTCCAGCCAGTGTCTCGCAAGGCGCTGACGGGCGCAAACAACATAAAACCGATACCGCCCCCCAGGGCAATTGGAAAACCACAAGCGGCCGCTGTTCCCACTGCCTGCTGCATTGCTCTGCTGGCAGTCACCAGATACGGCACAATCAATGTTCCGCCACCGATGCCGACCAAGGCTGAAAGTATTCCGGCAAATACGCCATACAACGAAGATGGCAGCCAGTTCAGCAGGCTCGTGTATGTGACATCAAGAGCTGGCAGCCACAATCTGGCGGCCATCATCAAAGCGAAGCAGGCGAAAAATGTCTCCATCGTTCCGGCACTGAGGTTAACCGCTAACAACGCGCCGCCAACGGCTCCAAGCATCAGCCCCGGTAGCAGTTTGCCAAAATCTGGCCAGATCACATTGCCATATCGATGATGAGCCGTAATCGAAGAAACTGAAGTCACCACAATCGTCATCAGTGAAGTGGCAACCGCCATGTGGATAATAAATGCCTCTGGCATTCCCTGATGGCCGAACAGCCATACCAACACTGGTACGATAATCAAGCCGCCGCCAAGCCCGAGCAGGCCAGCTATCGTTCCAGCAACGATACCCACCGCGGCGTAGCTCAACAGTTCCATCAGCACAAATTGTTTCCTCCGGTTTGGCTATGCAGGCATGCTTTACACAGTTTTGCCCGGCAAGTATAAGTTTTGCCAGGCTTCCAGGGTCTGCTCATCTTTCATGCCCCCTGGTGATTCAGGCCGCCCATGATACACGTCTGTCGGCTATGAAAAATTTCATCAACCAGGTCATCCATTAATGAGACACGGGACTCAACCGTCAATAAACCATCGTAGCGTTTGGCAGATTGCCCTGCCGATGGTCATTGCCAATATCTCAACACCCCTGTTGGGCATGGTTGATACGGCTGTGGTTGGCCATCTTGATGATCCGCATTACCTGGGGGCTGTCGCCATCGGCAGCATGATCTTTACTTTTTTGTTCTGGAGTTTTGGCTTTCTGCGCATGGCGACCACAGGGCTAACCTCTCAAGCACATGGCGCAGAGGATCAACTACGCATTCACTCGGTACTGTGGCAGTCAATGATGCTGGCGACGCTCATCGCATTAATACTGCTTTGTTTACAGTGGCCAGTTGCACAAATGGCATTTGCCCTTATCGACAGCAGTGACCAAGTGGCGTTGTATGCCAGATATTATTTCGATATCAGAATCTGGAGCGCGCCAGCGACACTCCTCAACTATGCCATTATCGGCTGGCTGATTGGCCGGGAAGCCGCGCGCTCGGCCTTGTGGCTGGTACTCGTCATCAACCTCACCAATATTGTGTTTGACCTGTTGCTAGTGTACTGGCTGGGCATGAAAACCGATGGTGTGGCACTGGCCTCAGTCATTGCCGAGTACACGGGCCTGGCCGTAGCGCTGGTGATTCTCAGGAGACACGGCATCACATTGCCCGGCTATGGCCTGCTGGTGAATACCTGGCAGTCATTGGCAGATTTTCGCGCCTTTAGCATTCACGGCAATTTATTACTGCGAACCCTGTGCTTGATCTTCAGCTTTGCCTTCTTCACCACTCAAGGTGCCCGGCAGGGAGATGTTGTCCTGGCGGCAAATGCTGTGCTGCTCAACTTCATTACCTTCATGGCCTTTGTGCTGGATGGTTTTGCCAACGCCACTGAGGTATTGACTGGCAAGGCCATCGGCAGAAAAAACCGCCATCAGATGATCGAAGCGCTACTGTTAAGTGGTTTCTGGGCAGTGTTGATGGCGGTGTTGTTCAGTGTGATTTACAGCGTGTTTGGCATGCAGATTATCGGCCTGTTAACCAGTATTGATAGTGTGATGGAAACGGCTCAAACATATCTGATTTGGTTGATCATTGCACCGCTGCTGGCAGTATGGACCTATCTGTTTGATGGATTGTTTGTCGGCGCGACGCGAGGCCGTGAAATGCGCAACACCATGCTGGCCGCGACCTTGCTTTGCTATCTGCCTGCCTGGTATCTGCTGCAACCGTTGGGCAATGATGGCTTGTGGCTGGCCTTATTGATCTTTCTGGCATCCAGAGGTTGATTCAGGCGCTCTACCTCAAGCGCATCTTCAACAGCATCTGATCAACATCTAGAAGTTTTTTGGACAGTCTGCATGCTATTCGACTCAGCCACTGGCCTTGCCAGCATTTTCATCCAGTGTGTAGCTTACGACTTGCTTTTTGATCGGGCAAACAAACTCTAGACGACACGCTTTAAGTTGCAAGCCGCGCTGGTCTGCACTTGCATAGCGAGCATCACCAACCACCGGTAAGCCCAACGAAGCGCAGTGTTTGCGGATCTGGTGCTTGCGACCTGTCTCAATAGAAACCTCGAGTAGAGACTCCTGACGCTCGACGTCAAAGTGTTTCAGCGTCAGATGGCTGACAGCCTGCTTGCCATCAATTGGCAGATCCACTGTGACCTCCTGCAGCCCCGCCGTTTCACTAAAATTGCCTGTGACCAACACTTCATAATGTTTGCTGACACGATGGTCCTGAAACATTGCAGATAATTGCGCAGCCACTTGCGGTTGATGTGCCACCAGTATCAAGCCACAGGCCTCACGATCCAGCCGATGCACCAGAAAAACCCGGCGTTTTTGCTGAAAATATTGCTCGACCAGACGCAGCAAACTGCAATGATCACCCCAGATACTGCCCTGTGACAACAGCATGGCTGGTTTGTACCAAACACTGTAACCCTGACTATCGGCAATCAGTGTAGGTGTGGGTGGCACCAAGGCCAGCAGTTGCGGGTCAAAACACAATCGAAGCTTGTCGCTGGGCACGGGCATGAATTTAACTCGGCGCAGGCGTTGAGTCTTTTTGCCACGAGATAGCCAGACGGCACCCTTGCTCATGGCATCCTTGATTTTTTGCTTGGAAACACCTGATTCACTCGCCAGTATTTCCAGAGCAGACAGGCCCGGCGTCGACACCGTAACGTGACAATCAACAGAGGTGGGTTTGACAGACATTTTCTGTAGCAGCGCTTTGACGTAGAATTGGGTTTTTATACATGGGGGCAGTAAATGCCATCAGCTTATCTCATGCGAACGATTGTCTCCACACTGCTGTTAGTCCCTGCACTGGCAATAGCCGATGTCTATCGCTGGACGGATGATGACGGCACCATCAGTTACAGCCAGACAGCGCCGGCAGATCGACCTTCAGAACAAGTCATCACGCCTCCACCGCCACCGCTGGATGAAAACGCTGTTCGGGAAATTCGTCAGTTAATCCAGTCACAACGTGACGGCAGTCTGGCACGCGAACAACAACGCAACGAACAGCAGCAAGCCGAACAAATTCGCCAGCAACGTCAGGAAAACTGTCGTATTGCCAAAGAAAATCTGCAACTGTTTCAGGATAATCCCAACCGGAGATTTATGGACAGCGATGGCAGTTTTCAGCGACTTTCCGAAGAACAGCGCCAGCAGCGCATGATTGATCTTCAACAGCAAGTAGATAGTCTTTGCCAACCCTGAAAAGGAGCACGCCATGCCCTATTTGAATATCGTGACCAATCAGACTGTCGATAACCAGACAGATTTTCTTAAAACCGCCAGCAAAACGGTTGCTCAAGCATCAGGCAAACCGGAAAACTATGTCCTGGTTGCCCTTGAAGCCAAAGCCGACATGTTGTTTGGCGGTAGTGATGCGCCCGCCGCATTTCTGGACTATCGCGCACTGGGGTTGCCCGGTAATCGCCAGGCATTTTCAGATACCTTGTGCAGCCTTATCAGCGAACAGCTGGGCATTCAAGGTGATCGCATTTACATCAGCATGACAGACTCTGAACGACAGAACTGGGGCTGGAATCACAGCACCTTCTGATACACACCGCCGGCTCACCGGCGGTTTTACTTTTGCAATTATTGTTTATTCGGGATAACGACACTTCCATGCGCACATCGAACCTGCTCATTGCCACACTCAAAGAAACGCCAGCCGATGCTGAAATCGTTAGTCATCAGCTTATGCTGCGCGCCGGTCTGATTCGACGACTGGCCTCGGGTTTATACACCTGGCTGCCGCTTGGACTGCGGGTTTTACGCAAGACTGAAGCAATTGTGCGCGAAGAAATGAATCGCGCTGGTGCTCAGGAAGTTCTGATGCCGTCTGTTCAGCCTGCAGAACTGTGGCAGGAAAGTGGTCGTTGGGAACAATATGGTCCAGAACTGTTGCGGATTATTGATCGCCATCAACGTGACTTCTGCTACGGCCCTACACACGAAGAAGTCATCACTGATCTGGTTCGGCAGGAAATCCGCAGTTACAAACAACTGCCGATTAATCTGTACCAGATTCAAACCAAGTTCCGTGATGAAATCCGCCCACGTTTCGGCTTGATGCGAGCCCGCGAGTTTCTGATGAAAGACGCCTACTCGTTTCATCTGGATCAGGCTTCATTGCAAGACACTTACGACACCATGTACCAGACCTACAGTCGAATTTTCGAACGTATCGGTCTCAATTATCGTGCAGTGCTGGCAGACACTGGCAGCATTGGTGGCAATGCCTCACATGAATTCCATGTATTGGCAAGCTCGGGTGAAGATGCCATCGCCTTCAGTAACCAGAGTGATTATGCCGCCAATGTTGAACTGGCTCAGACACTACCGCCTGCTTCGCCTCGGGCGGCCGCCAGTGAAACCATGCAGAGCGTCGACACGCCACAAAAACACACTATCGACGAGTTGAGTGAGTTTCTGAAACTCCCTGCCGAACGTTGCCTGAAAACCTTGCTGGTCGAAGGTGCTGAAAAGAACACTGTGGTTGCTTTGGTCGTACGTGGAGATCACGATCTCAACGAAATCAAAGCTGAAAAACATCCTTTGGTTGCCGCGCCCCTGACCTTTGCCACACCGGAGAAAGTGCGTGAAGTGTGCGGCGCCAATATTGGCTCGATTGGCCCACGCGGATTGGATATTCCGGTGATTGTCGACTTCGCGGCCGCGCATGTGGCGGATTTTGTCTGCGGCGCCAATGAGGATGAAAAACATCTGATCGGTGTTAACTGGGGCCGCGACCTGCCAGAACCTGAAACCGCTGATCTGCGCAATGTTCAAGCCGGTGATCCCAGCCCGGATGGTAACGGCACACTGGAAATCGCCCGCGGCATCGAGGTCGGTCATATCTTTCAGCTGGGCGAAAAATACTCCAACAAACTCAATGCTGTGGTGCTGACTGAAACCGGCCAGTCTCAAGTCATGACCATGGGCTGTTACGGTATCGGTGTCTCCCGCGTGGTCGCTGCTGCCATCGAACAAAATCATGACGAGCGAGGCATCGTCTGGCCGCAATCCATTGCCCCTTTCGAAGTGGTGCTGATTCCGGTGAACGCTCACAAATCCCAACGCGTGCGTGACAAAGCTGAACAGGTTTACCAACAATTGCTGGAAGCAGGCGTAGATGTTTTGATCGATGATCGCGGATTGCGTCCGGGCGTTGCTTTTGCCGATTGGGATTTGATTGGCGTACCTCACCGACTGATTCTCGGTGAACGTGGTCTGGATAATGGCGTGATTGAATATAAACATCGTGCCAGCGGTGACGGCGCCGAGTTCAGTTTTGACAGCCTGCTCGACGAAATCAAGCAACGATTGGCTTGAGGCACTGAGCGGCATGAGCATCATTCAACAACAGGATCTGATTGACAGCATCACTGATGCCTTGCAGTTCATTGCCAACTACCATCCGCGTGATTTTATTCAGGCAATGTCAGCGGCTTATCAGCGTGAACAATCCCCTGCCGCCAAAGATGCCATTGCACAAATTCTTGTCAATTCTCGTCTCTGCGCCGAAAACAATCGGCCCATCTGTCAGGACACCGGCATCGTCAATGTTTTTGTCAAAGTCGGCATGCAAGTGCAGTGGCAGGCAGACATGTCTCTGGAAGACATGATTAATGAAGGTGTACGCCGAGCCTATCTGCACCCTGATAATGTACTGCGTGCATCGATTGTCGCTGATCCTGTTGGCAGTCGAACCAACACCGGTGATAACACACCGGCGGTTATCCATACGGAGCTGGTACTGGGTAATAAGGTGGAAATCGACATTGCGGCCAAAGGCGGTGGTAGTGAAAACAAAGCAAAATTCACCATACTGAATCCGAGTGACAGTCTGGTGGACTGGGTGATGGACACCGTACCCAAAATGGGCGCTGGCTGGTGCCCTCCCGGCATGCTCGGCATTGGCATTGGCGGCACTGCCGAAAAAGCCATGCTGATGGCCAAACAAAGCCTGATGGAAGCCATCGACATTCAGGAATTGATTGATCGAGGGCCTGAAACCGCCACCGAAAAACTTCGAGTCGAGCTTTATCACAAAGTCAATCAACTGGGTATTGGTGCCCAGGGACTCGGTGGGCTGACAACGGTACTGGATGTCAAAATCAAGGATTACCCGACTCACGCAGCGTCACTACCCGTCGCGATGATTCCCAATTGCGCGGCCACACGCCATGTACATTTTGTGCTGGATGGTAGCGGACCTGCCGAGTTCACCCCTCCCGCTCTGGATGACTGGCCGGACATTACCTGGCAGGCGGCCAGCAATACCCGACATGTCAATTTGGATACACTCACCGCTGCCGATATTCAGGCTTGGCAACCCGGTGAAACATTGCTGTTGAGCGGACATTTCCTGACCGGGCGAGATGCAGCGCACAAGAAAATTGCTGATCTGCTCAGCAAAGGCGCACCCTTGCCAGAAGGTTTGGACTTTCACAATCGCTTTATCTATTACGTCGGCCCGGTCGATCCGGTGCCAGGTGAAGTGGTGGGTCCAGCCGGCCCGACAACCGCCACCCGAATGGATAAATTCACTGAGCTGATGCTCGCTGAAACCGGTCTTTTGGGCATGATTGGCAAAGCGGAACGTGGTCAGCAAGCAATTGAAGCAATTCGTAAACATCAGTCTGTCTATTTGATTGCCGTAGGTGGCGCAGCCTACCTGGTATCAAAAGCCATCAAACAATCACGCATGGTGGCTTTCGAAGAGCTGGGCATGGAAGCGATTCGCGAGTTTTATGTTGAAAATATGCCGGTGACCGTTGCCGTGGACAGTCGAGGTCAATCCGTCCATGAGACAGGCCCCAAACTCTGGCAGCAGAAAATTGCTGAAATTCCGGTTAAAGTTGAACCTGTCTAAACAAGGGGATTAATCATGTCCATTGCCATCGCACTGCACGTTCTCGCCGCCGTGATATGGGTGGGCGGCATGTTTTTCGCCTATCACTGTTTGCGCCCGGTTGCGGCCACACAGTTACCACCGGAACACAGGCTTCCACTGTGGAGCATGGTTTTTAAACGTTTTTTCCCGTGGGTGTGGGTCAGCATTGCAGTGCTGTTGGTGACCGGCACAATGATGATCGTCGGACTCGGCGGTATGGCTATGGCAGGACATCATGTGCACCTGATGCTGGTGATTGGCATTGTGATGATGCTGCTGTTTGCCCATGTATTTTTTAACCCCTATCAAAAGCTTCGCTGGGCGGTCCGCGAACACGACTGGATCACCGGCGCTGATGCACTGAACAAAATTCGCTTTGTGTTTCGTATTAATCTGGCACTGGGACTTTTTGTCGTTCTGATAGGTGCCGGTGGCCGATATCTGATATAAATTCACCATGTTTAAACGACTGCCAATCATTCTCCTCAGCAGCTTGTGTCTGCTCAGCCATCCCGGCATGGCTGACGGTATTCAACGGATCAAGCAAGCCGATGGCAGCATCGAATTCACCAACATTGACAGCGATGTCCGCAAACCGCGTCTGGACACCAGACGCCCGACGGTTATCTACAAGTCGTTGTCTGATGAAGGTGATGGCTTTGTATTTTCCGATCAGAAACCGGCACAGGCACAGTTTGAAATTATCCGCTACGACTGCTTCGCCTGTGATCCTGGCTCAAGTGTCGACTGGCACTCTGTCGCACTTAATACCCAAGCCTATGCTGATATCGTGGTCAGTATGGCACTGATCAGACTCGACCG
>NZ_APHR01000062.1 GCF_000349205.1 Methylophaga lonarensis MPL
TGATTGCACCTGAGATGGCATGACCTGTCGATCACTGATGTGAACAATATTTCTGTTGATGTCTTCACTGACTGCGCTCTGTTCCTCAACAGCGGTCGCAATTTGTGTGTTGAGATCATTAATGCCACTGATCTGTTCGGCGATATGTTGCAGCGCTTCAATGGCGGCGGAGACGTTATGCTGACTCTCGGTTGTGGTTTGCTGACTTTGTTCCATCACTCTGACGGCGCTGGTGACTGCCTGATTGAGATTTTCTATCAAGTGTTGAATTTGCTCCGTTGACTGTTGGGTTTTGCTGGCAAGTGAGCGGACCTCATCAGCAACCACCGCAAAGCCTCGGCCATGTTCGCCTGCTCGCGCGGCCTCAATCGCGGCATTCAAAGCAAGTAAATTGGTTTGGTCGGCAATGTTTTTGATCACGTCGATGATTTGTTCGATATTTTTGGTGTCCTGATCCAGCTGTGACACTACATTGGCGACATTTTGTACGGCCTGATTCAATTCACCCAGACTGTCCACGGCTTTGGATGCGCTGTCCACACCACTCAATGATTGCTCATTGGCCTCACGTGCCTGAACCGCAGCATAGGCAGCATTATTAGCAACCTCCTGTACACTAGCGGTCATTTCGGTCATGGCGGTAGCGACCAGGTCAGTTTCAGCCGCTTGTTCCTTGATGGCGACGTTGATATCGGCAATTGACTTGGCGCTATCATCTGAGTCCTGCTCGATTTCATGGGCCGTCTCTCGCAATCTGCCGAGTATGGTTTTTAGTTTGGCCTCTTGCATGATGGCCGGCAGTTGTAACAGACCGATTTCATCGGAGCGGCCTGTATAGACCAATGCCATCACTGGATCATCTATTGTCTGTCGTGCCTTGGCGGCGGCCTGATTGAGCGGTTTGAATGTCCAGCTGCCAATAATGAAGAACACCAGCAAACTGACTACCAAGCCAGCCAGACTGCTCATCATCGAAGGTAAAGTCAGCAGGTTAGTGGTGAGCGCACCTGCAAACAGTGCCAGTAGAAACTGAAATAATACGCGGTGCTTCAGACTAAGGTGCTCGAGCAGCGAGCTGGTTCTGACAGATTTGCCAGCATTGATTCGATGGTAGAGTGTTTCGGCGCGTTTCACCTGATCCCGGTCGGGTTTGAATCTGACAGATTCATAACCTGTGACCTGTCCGTTTTCATGAATCGGGCTGACGTAGGCATCCACCCAGTAGTGATCACCATTTTTACAGCGGTTCTTGACGATACCCATCCAGTGTTTTTTGGCCTGAACTTGCCGCCACAACTCGGCAAAAGCTGCCGGTGGCATATCCGGATGTCGGATGACGTTATGATTCTTGTGCAGTAATTCTTCTTCCGAAAAACCACTGATATCAAGGAAGGTTTTGTTAAAGCTGGTGATGGCTCCCTTCATATCGGTTGTGGATATGATTTCCTCACCGTCAGGGAAAGGCCTCTCGGTATTGGTGATGGGCAAGTTTTTTTTCATGTTTCGTGACTCCGCTATCACTCAGAATATCAGCAAGCTTTATGCCATGCATGATCTGCAGTGCATGAGAGTGATTCTGTCAGACGACAAAAAGCACCTCTTGTCATTTTTGAGATGGGCATCACTGGAGGTTACATCCAATATTGCTCACTACAAAGTTTTGTCTGATGAAAAAATTCTCTTAATCAGTACTTTACCTATTCAAAACAGATATTTTTTGAGTTAGGGTTAGCTTGAAAAGCGGAGTTTCATCGCACAAGAGAGACTGATATGACCAAGCAGCTAGATACGCAGCATCGTCAACAGCATCTGACTGAAGAAATGCCGAGCCAGAGCCAGACCTATGCACCGCCCGCAGTGCTGGCAGAACTGGCAGCACAGGCCGGGGTCAGTTTTAATGGCGAAGCGCCGTGGGATATTCAGGTGTTTGATGAGCGCGTCTATCGCCGAACACTGACCCATGGTTCGTTGGGTTTTGGCGAAAGTTATATGGATGGTCAGTGGGAGTGCATGGAGCTCGACGCCTTGTTCTGCCGCTTGATGTCTGCCGATATTGAAAAAAAACTCACTGGCTGGGCCAGGCTTCGCCTGGTGGCTGAAATCATCCGACACAATGTCTGTAATTTGCAGGCCAGTCACCGTGCCACCCAAGTCGGTGAAAAGCATTATGACATTGGCAATGATATTTTCGAGGCAATGCTGGACAGCACCATGAGCTACTCCTGCGGCTTCTGGCAACATGCCGATTCACTCGAGCAGGCACAGCTCAACAAGCTGGACATGATCTGTCGCAAGCTGGAACTGAAACCGGGGGAAAAACTGCTGGAAATTGGTTGTGGCTGGGGAGGCCTGGCCCGGTTTGCGGCGACGCATTACGGTGTTGAAGTGCATGGCATTACTATTTCCAAAGAACAGCAGCGACTGGCTCGCGAACGATGCAAGGGCTTACCGGTTACTATCGACTTGATGGACTACCGGCAGCTCCAGGGACAATTTGACAAGCTGGTCTCGGTGGGCATGTTTGAGCATGTTGGCCCTAAAAATTACCCGATTTATTTTGATACCGCATTTGGTTTGCTCAAAGATGATGGTCTGTTTCTGCTGCATACCATCGGCATCGATCAAACCTCACATAATGTGGACCCATGGATTGACCGATACATCTTCCCCAATGGCAAGCTGCCTTCCGCTGAACAATTAAGTCAGGCCCTGAATGGGCGTTTTGTTTTGCAGGATTGGCATAATTTTGGTGCCGATTACGACCCGACACTGATGGCCTGGTGGCAACGATTCGACCAGGCCTGGCCGCAGCTCAAACATAAGTACGACGAGCGTTTCTACCGAATGTGGAAGTATTATCTACACAGTTGTGCCGGTTTTTTCCGCTCCGGTCAGGGGCAACTTTGGCAGTTAGTATTGAGTAAGCGTGGACGACAGCCAATCTATCGTTCTATCCGCTGAGACTTGAATGCAGACTGATTGATTTGGCCGATTAGTTTAATGGAAATAACTTGTTTTACCTTTTCGCGGTGGTCGATTACCATTATGTCTAAAGCTCGAATTAATCGGGCAGCCATTTAAAATCGCTGAGGTCAGTCCCAACAACACTGACAGTCAATGAGCGGACTTGAAAGGCCTGCGATTTGGAGTGAATTTTTATTCAGGAGGAAGCAATGAGCAAAATTGATATTGGTATCAAAGAGAAAGACCGCAAGGCAATCGCTGAGGAGTTAAAACGTTTGCTGGCAGACTCCTACACCCTATATCTGCAAACACATAACTTCCACTGGAATGTTACCGGGCCGCAGTTCCGTGACTTGCATTTGATGTTCGAAGAGCACTACACCGAGCTTGCCGTGGCGGTTGATGATATTGCAGAACGAATTCGTACTCTTGGTGTGGCGGCTCCCGGCACCTACAAGATGTTTGCACAGTTGAGTTCAATCAAAGAAGTCGAAGGTGTGCCTTCAGCAAAAGAAATGGTTCAAATTCTTAATCACGGCCATGAGCTGGTGGTGAAAACCTGTCGAGAAGCGCTCAAAGTCGCTCAAGAGGGTGATGATGAATCTTCTGTGGCGTTGATTTCAGACCGAATGCGTATCCATGAGAAAACAGCATGGATGTTGAGAGCCATTCAGTAACACGACTTTAGACATGATCCAAAAAGACCGCTATTCAGGCGGTCTTTTTGTTTCAGACGGGCAAGCTGATGATGACTTCAAGGCCGCCTTGGGCATGGTTGTGCGCCTCGATGCTACCGTTCATGGCATGCACAGCCCTGCGAGCAATTGTCAGGCCAAGGCCACTACTTTGTTGGGCGTATGATTGGCTGGCGCGATAAAAGGGGTCAAATATCTTGTCCAAAGCGGTTTCAGCAACCCCTGGACCCTGATCCGTGACGCGAATAGTCAGTTTGTTGGCGTCATAACGCAGCTCAACTACGATCAGCGACTTTTCTGGACTGTATTTCACGGCATTGCGCAGAATATTTTCCACCGCAGAGAGAAACAGGTTGCGGCGAATAGTGGCCATGATGCGCTCGGGTCGATGCAGTTGAATTTGTTGTTGCTTGCGATGAGCTTCAATGCGGGCATCCTCGACAATTTCATCCACTAATTCAGCAATGTCTATGGTTTCCAGCGCATGAGAATTATCCACACCGGTGTCGATTCTGGACAAGTTCAGTAAATCACCAATCAATACGTCAATACGTTGAGATTCTTTTTCTATTCGCTCCAGCACAGCTGCTTGTTGAGCCGGATTTTGTTCTGCCAGCCCAATGGCCGCCTGCATGCGGGCCAGAGGTGAGCGTAATTCATGCGAAACGTCGTGCAGTAGTTGTCGTTGTGCGCCAATCAACTGACTGATTCTGTCAGCCATCTCGTCAAATTGATGTCCCAGTTCGGCCAGTTCATCACGACGTTTGCCCATGGCAGAGCCGACACGGGTTTCCAGTTTTCCTGAAGCAAAGTTCAAAAATGCTCTGCGCAGGTGTCGTATCGGCTGGGTAAACCACCAGGCAAGCAGGGCACTGAATATCAGGCCAGATAAGCTCCAGGCAATAATCATCACGCTGGGTGTCGGTGGCGGGCGTTTTCGTTGTTCCCAGCGCGGCATATCGGAGGGCATGTCTTCACTTTGAGCGATAAACAACAGATAACGCTCGCCATCTTCCAGTTGCACCTGTCTGACCGGACGGGGCCAGCCTTCTTGACTCAGGAAATTACGAGCGGTTTCGATAGCATGTTCACTCACTTCTCTGTCCAGCAGTTCTTGACCGTTATCGTTAACTGCCATTAACGGTTGCTTTGCTACGGCCTGTTGATCAAGCAAAAACTGGCTAAGTGCATCACGTCCGCCATAGTCGCCGATGCTCTCCGCCACAGAGATCAACGCGGAGGCATGACGGCTGATCTGGATTGGCGCAGCTTGTTGTTGTTCTTGCATTGCGTTGTGTCGTAATTGCACCCCAAGCCCAATGCTGAGTCCAGCGACCAGCACTGCCAGCCAGAAGGCAAAAAAGAACTTCCAGAATAAACGACTCATCATTTAATCAATTGATAGCCTTGACCGCGCACGGTCTGAATCCAGTCATGCCCATCTTCCCGTTGTCCGAGCTTATGGCGAATGCTGCTGATATGCACATCTATACTGCGGTCAAAACGGGCCAGAGGCCGTCCCAGCGCTTTTTCGGACAAGGTGTTTTTACTGACGACTTGTCCGGCCTGCCGAGCCAGTGTCTCAATCAGGTTAAATTCTGTACTGGTCAACTCGAGGGATTGCTGGTGCCAATGGGCCTTTCTTTGTTGGGGCCAAAGCTGCAAGGGGCCAATCTCAATGCAGTGGTCGCTGCCCTGGGAGTAGGTGGACTCCGTTCGTCGCAGTATTGCTTTGATGCGGGCAATCAGCTCGCGCGGTGTGCAGGGCTTGGGGACATAATCATCCGCACCCGCCTCCAGCCCAAGAATGCGATCCACGTCGTCACCTTTGGCGGTAAACATCAGCACCGGCACATTACTCTGCTGGCGCAACTGTTTCAGAATATCGTTGCCGCTCATATCAGGCAGCATGACGTCCAGAATGACCATGTCAAAGCGGCCATTCAGTGCGAGTTGCAGGCCCTCTTCCCCAGTGTGGACGGTCACGACGGTGAATTTTTCTCCTTCGAGATAATCCTGAAACAGGCCGGCCAAAATTTCATCATCGTCAATTATCAGTATGTGTGCCATATCGTTGTCCGGGTGTTGATGTCTGGATCATAATATATCTGCCTGTCACTACGGCCACGCTTAGCTTGATGTTTTACTTGAATTTACAATCTAAAACAGTCGTTTACAGTTTCATGATGGATACTGCAGTCAAGTCTGGTCAATCTACAAAATCGGACCTGACCGTTTTAAACACACAGGAGTATCCAATGAAAAAATTTGCATTAATGTTGTCTCTTATCCCGGCGCTGAGCCTCGCTGCACCGGTGATGTCTGAAGATCATGGCGCTCACAAAGAGCGTGAAGGAAAGTGCGCCGGTAAAGCGCGTCACCACCGTGCAGACATGATGCCACGTTATCTAAAATCAGTAGATCTGACACAGGAGCAAAACGAGCAGATCAGTCACCTGATGCAACAACACCGTGAACAGACTCGCGAACAAATGCGTAGTAAGCGCGGTGAGTGGCAGGCCTTCCGCCAATTGAGCTTTGCCGACACGCTTGACCAGGCGCGTCTTGATGAGATGCTGGAAAACTCAGCGGCTTCGTTCAAAGCCCATGCAAGGCAGCGAGCTGAGTTGAATCATGCCATTTTCCAGGTGCTGACAGCGGAACAGCAAGCAGAGATCATGCAAAAAATGGCTGAGTATCGTGATCGCGCTGGCCAACGGAAAAAATACATAAACTAAGTTAGCCCTCAACAGGCCCGCAACAGCGGGCCTTGTTTTTTAGAGAATGCTCTTCGAGGTCAGCACGATCATTTTGTCTACTTGCATATCCCGCATTGAATGGGCGATCCCGCCCACCCCATGGCCTGAATGTTTCAGGCCAGCAAAGGGCATCCAGTCCACCCGAAAAGCCGTGTGCTCATTAAGCATGACTGCTGAAGCATCGAGACGTTCGGCGTAGTACATCGCAGCATCAATATTCTGGCTGTAAACCGCTGCCTGAAACGCAAATGGCAAACTGTTTGCCGCTTGCAGTGCCTCATCTGGTTCAGAAAATGGATAGACACAGACCACAGGGCCGAAAATTTCCATTTGCGACACTTTGGCTGAGGCGGTTGGGTTGAACAGCACCGTCGGTGCATAACAGTGATTGTCCAGACTGTGACCGCCTGATAATAATTCGGCGCCGGCGGCGATGGCCTCTTCAACCCAGGCGTGCACCCGTTTAACTTCATCAGGACGAATCAGTGGCCCTACCTCGGTATCGGCAGCAAGCGGGTCGCCAACGATCATGCGCTTACCTGCTGCCGCCAGTTTTTCAGCCAAGGTTCTGGCGAGTGACTGATGGGCAAAAATGCGTTGCACGGAAACACACACCTGCCCGGCATGATAAAAACTGCCTTTGGCCAGTCCCGGAACCGCAGCTTCGATATCCGCGTGTTGATCAACAATCACAGGCGCGACGCCTCCATGTTCCAGTGCACAGCGAGTGCCTGGTGCCAGTTTTGAACGTAAGTACCAGCCAACTTTGGCGCTGCCAATAAAGCTGAGAAAAGCCACACGACTGTCTGTGGCCAGTTGTTCGGCGACCTGATGATTTTCAGTCACCAGTACCTGACACCATGCCTTGGGTAGACCAGCTTGATGGAATATCTCGACCAGACGAAAGCAGGAAAGCGGCGTATTTTCCGCTGGTTTGATAATCACCGGGCAGCCTGCTGCAATCGCAGGGCCAGCCTGATGTGCTATCAGGTTCAACGGATGATTAAAGGCGCTGATGGCTACCACCACTCCAATCGGTTCTTTATGGACAATTGTTAATCGATGTCTGGAGGCGGCATTGACGCCCATTGGCACCGGCTCACTGGTCTGGTGACGCAGCGTGTCCATACAGTGGCGAATACTATCGATACAGCGAGCCATTTCCACTTGTGAGTCTATTAATGGTTTGCCGCCCTCTGCGGCAGCACCTCTGGCGAGTGCGTCTGCTTGATCTGACATCAGCGACAGGGCTTTTCCAGAATTGCCAGTCGTTGCGGAACCGGCAGCCAGCCTTGTCGATCGCGATATAGTGCATAGGCAGTATTCAGCGCGGTATCAACAGCGGTTGCGTCTGCGGTTTCAACGGTGGCTAACAATTGTTGGTCAAATGGCGAGACAACCTCGACTTGCTGGCCTTTGCCCGGGGTGATGCCCGGAATTTGCAGTGGAAAGTGTTCGCGTGAAGACATGGCTACTTCCTGAAGTTTTAAAGAATGCAGATTTTCTGCTTGAGTCCCTCATGCAGAATCGAGTGATTTAGAGAGTAATCAATCGCCAGATCAATGAGATGCACGCCTTTGCTATTCAGCGATTGTTCCAGGATACGGGCAAACTCTGGAAAGCTCTCGGGTCGATGGCCGACGGCACCATAAGATTCGGCATATTTAACAAAATCGGGATTGCCAAAGCTGAGTCCGAAGTCCTTGAAGCCCATGCCTTGCTGTTTCCACTTGATCATGCCAAAACCATTGTCGTTGAAGATGACCACCACCAGATCCAGGCCAAGTCTGACCGCCGTTTCCAGCTCCTGAGAATTCATCATGAAGCCGCCATCGCCACAGACCGCCATCACTTTTCTCTCAGGGTGATGCAGTTTTGCCATCATTGCAGTTGGCAGGCCGGCACCCATCGTTGCCAGAGCATTGTCCAGCAACAAGGTGTTGTTGTCGTAACAGGGATAATTGCGGGCAAACCAGACTTTGTATATGCCGTTGTCCAGTGCCAGAATATCCTGCTCCCCCATGCATCGGCGAATGGTGGCAACAGCCGCCTGAGGCAGGACCGGAAAACGGTCATCTTCGCTGTAATGTGACAAGCGTTCCTGAACTTCCTGCTTGACCCGATAATAGTAGGAGAAGTCCCAATGTGGCTGTGGAGTGAGTTTGTCGGTCAGGCGATTGATGGACGTCGCGATATCGCCGATGACATCCAGTTGCGGGAAGTAAACCGGGTCCACTTCAGCGGCATTGAAATTGATATGGATGACTTTTGCGCCGCCATCAGACATGAAAAAAGGCGGTTTTTCAACCTCATCATGGCCGACATTGATGATTAAGTCGGCTCGATCGATCGCACAGTGCAAAAAGTCAGATTCAGACAATGCCGCTGTGCCGAGGTAGCTGTCATGCCGTTCATCTATAACGCCTTTACCCAGTTGCGTATTGAAAAAAGGAATACCGGTTTTTTCGACAAAACGGGTCAACGCCTTACTGGCACGTTTGCGGTTGGCGCCAGCACCAATCAGAACCAGAGGCATTGTCGCCGAGCTGATCATTTCGATGGCCTGCTTGATGGCCGTATTATCAGCATCGGGCCGACGAATATTTTCTACAGTGTAAATTCGCTCGGAAGCCTCTTCTGCTGCAATATCCTCTGGCAGTTCGATGTGGACAGCGCCAGGCCGCTCCTCGACAGCAATGCGAAACGCTTCTCTGACAATGGCCGCAACGGTATTGCCATGCACCACCTGTTTGGTGAACTTGGTGATGGGGCGCATCATGTTGACGGTATCAATAATCTGAAACAAAGCCTGCTTGCTGGCCTTGATAGGTTTTTGGCCGGTAATGATCAACATCGGCATACCGCCAAGCTGGGCATAGGCCGCGGGTGTCACAAGATTGGTTGCGCCTGGGCCGAGCGTGGACAGACAGACCCCCGGTTTGCCGGTCAGGCGACCATAATTGGCAGCCATGAACCCTGCTCCTTGTTCATGGCGAGTGACAATGAGTTTGATTGATGAGTGTTGCAGCGCATCCAGAAAGTCCAGGTTTTCCTCGCCCGGAATGCCAAAAATATACTCAACACCTTCGTTTTCAAGGGCTTTGACAAAAAGATCGGCGGTCTTCATTGGTGGCGTCCTGTGAGTTTGTCCATGGATGGTCACCCAGCTCAGGTGGCTTCTCTTGTTTTAACACAGCGTTGTGCTTGACGTGACGGATTTTAGCGATGGTGTCCAGCTTGTCAGAAGGCTGTGACAGCAATTTCCACTCGCCGGTTGCGAGCTCGATTTTCTGGAGAGTTATTTTCAGCCACCGGTTGGGTATCACCATAACCTTCTATGCGAAAACGGTTCTCTGGCAATGCAGAGCGTTCTATCAGCTCATGTACAACAGACGTCGCCCGTGATGCAGAAAGTTCCCAGTTAGAGCGATAGAGCCCTCCTGCCAAAGGCACATTATCTGTGTGTCCGGAGACAACAAACATGCCATCAATGGCAGAGAGTGTTCCGGCAATCACATCCAGCACCGGCATAATCTCACGCTTGAGTTCAGCACTACCTGAGGGGAAAGAGGCTTGGTCTTCAAGGGTGACCAGAATTCTGTCTTCCCGAGTTTCGATGTTGAGCATACCTTGGGCAATTTCATCCTGAAGTAACTCGCGAAGCGTGGCGACTTGCTGATTTCGCATGGCCTGCATGAAGACTTCAACATCATCTGTACGTAAATGCGCCTGATCCGGATCAACAGCCTGATAACGCACATCCAATGGAAGATCATCGGTAGGGTTGGGTGAAAATGTTTGCGAGATGACCGAGGTACTCATCGGAATTTCCAGCGGATCGATTTCGGCATCTACACCAAAGGCATCGGCCATCGAAGCGGCCATGGTGCGATATTTGATGATGTCGATTTCAGACATGGACAACAGCAAGATGAAAAAACACAGTAACAAGGTCATCAGGTCCGCCATGGTCGCAATATAGCGCGGGATAATGATTACCTTCTTATCAGGTTGTTTTCGTGGTGTTTCCTGTGCTGCCTCACTCATGCTCGACTCCGGCTATCCGGGCAGTATTCTATTTTTAATAACCCAGGGTCTGTTGTTTCACGGGCACCACTTTGGGTGACTGCCTTTCCACTCAGGCTAGTGGAAAATTAAAGATCAACAGCACTGGCTTGGCTATTGGCTAATCGGACAGCCTTCACTTTAGCGGACTCTGCAGCTCAGGTACAGCAACTTGTCCACAATTTCGAATGGCCATTGCGACGGAGAAAAGTTTCCTAAACAACGGCTTAGCAATTCTGAGCTGAGCGTGAGCATGGCTCTTGTGATTATGTGATGAATTCAATCGAACAAACTATGTCGATTCTCAGTCATAGTTTTCTCTGGCAAAAATGGTATTCCAGCCTGCCCTTACAATTGCACAGTACACGCCGCTGCGCTTAAACTAGGGCGTGCACAATGTTTTCGCCAATCGGCATGATCCGCGCTGATGCGCCGTTGCATCAACTAAACTCAGACAGGTCGTTGATGCGGCTGTATTCTCGATTACCACACTTGGCTATCAGTCGGACAAGCATCTGAGACCATGACAGGGCAGTGATTAAAAGCTATGACGCAAACCAGATGAAAGGCCATACGGACAGGCCGTTTTCCACCCGCGGCATCTACAGATGCATGGTGGCAGTGATTGGGGTGCTGCTGCTGGTTGGTGCGATTTACGTCAACCATCTGCTGCAACAGCGTCATATGACCAGTCTTGTTACCGAAACTCAGCAGAGTCTCAGTCACTTCCACAATCGACTGGTCACTAATCTCCAGGGTCATATTCAAACGGTTCGCGGTTTGCCCGCAGTGTTTGCGGTGAAACCTGAATTGACGGAAGCAGAGTTTGAAGTCGCCATGGCTCATCTGTTTAACGAACCGCTTCAGTTGCGCAATATCGCAGCCGCGCCGGAGATGGTGATTCGCTACATGTACCCTATGCAGGGCAATGAAGCCGCATTGGGGCTCGATTATCGTCAGGTACCAGAACAGTTTGAAGCTGCAGAAAGAGCCCGAATCAATCGTGAACTGGTGTTGGCCGGACCGCTTGAGCTCTTTCAAGGAGGAGTGGGGCTAATTACCCGGATCCCGGTTTTTCTGAAAAATGAGCATGGCGAGGAATATTTCTGGGGACTGATATCAGCGGTCATCGATGCCGAACAGTTTTTCCAGGCCAGCGGTTTGATTGCATCACAAATGCCAGTGGAAATGGCTATTCGAGGCAAAGATGGGCTCGGCGAGTCTGGAGAGGTGTTTTGGGGGGATGCGGCCCTTTTTGAACAGCCGGTGATGCTGATGGATCTGCAATTACCGGAGGGTCATTGGCAGTTGGCAGCGCAACCACTCGGTGGCTGGGAGCTGCCAGCACGGACAGCCTGGCAGATCCGTGTTTTGGTGTTTGGGGTCGCGTTGATCGTGTTTGCAGTGTTTCTGGGATTTATTCGCTTCATGTTTGCGGCTTCACTGGCCAATCTTAAATTTCGTAAGCTGATAGAAAACTCACCAGTGCCATATTTGATGATTGATCGTCAGGGTCATATTAACTTTGCCAATCAGGCTTTCACGGATAGCTATGGCTACTCAGCAGAACAACTCGTTGATCTGAATCAATGGTGGCAAAAGACTACAGTAAGCGATGTCTGTCGTCGGCTAATTGCAGATTGGATACGTAGCGGCAACACCTCGAACAGTGCCGGCACGATTGATAATGAACTCACTATCACCTGCAGCAATGGACAGACACGCCATGCGCTACTGAGCACCTCAATTCTCAAAGATACGCACAGCGATGAGTTGTTGCTGGTAATCTACGATATCACCCTGAGAAAACTGGCTGAGGAACAACAGCGTTTTTCCGCCAGAGTGTTTGCTCAGGCCCATGAAGGCATCATGATTACTGATGTGCATGGCGTCATTCTCGATGTTAATCCGGCCTTTTGCGAGATCACTGGATATCCGCGGGAAGAAGTGCTGGGTCAGACACCTGCACTGCTCAAATCGGGTAAGCATCCGCCGACATTCTATGCGCTGATGTGGAAGGATATTCAGGATCAAGGCTACTGGCAGGGGGAAGTCTGGAACCGTAAGAAAAATGGTGAGCTGTACGCTGAGTTATTGACTATTTCAGCGCTCAGCGATGATCACGATGAGGCACGACACTACGTCGGTCTGTTCTCTGACATCACACAGAGTAAACAGCAGCAGGAAACTCTGGAGCTGATGGCACACTATGATGTGTTGACCAAGTTGCCAAACCGGGTACTGTTTGCCGATCGTTTCTCTCAGGCGCTGGCGCACAGCAAACGAACCGACACCTGGTTGGGTGTCTGCTTTCTTGATCTGGATAATTTCAAGCCGGTCAACGATAACTATGGCCACGAAGTGGGTGACCAATTGCTGGTTCAGGTGGCGAGACGGCTTGATGAAATCGTTCGAGACGAAGACACCATCTCCCGCTTTGGCGGTGATGAGTTTGCCATTTTGTTTCGTGACCTTGAGAGCTACTCGCAGTGTGAACTGATGCTGCAGCGTATTCACCATGCGCTCGCCAAGCCTTATTTCATTAATGGTCAGCAGATTGAAATCAGTGCCTCCAGTGGCGTTGCACTCTATCCGCAAGACGATTCGGATCTCGATACCTTGCTGCGCCATGCTGATCAGACCATGTACCAGGCAAAACTCACGGGTCGAAATACTTATCGATTATTTAATCCCGAGCAAAATCAGCAGGCGATAGAACGCCATAACCTGCTGGTTCGGCTGCGAGAAGCTCTGGATGCCGGTGAGTTTGAGCTTTTCTATCAACCCGAAGTCAATATGAAAACCGGTGCTGTGGTTGGTGTTGAGGCACTGATTCGCTGGCGTCACCCGGAAAAAGGGCTTCAGGCACCGATCACATTTTTACCGGCGCTGGCTGGCAGCACTCTGGAAAATGAACTGGGTGACTGGGTGATCAGAGAGGCACTGCAGCAGCTTCAACAATGGCAGGATCAGGGACATAAATTACTGTTGAGCATCAACATCGCTGCTCAACATATGCAGTCGAAGGATTTTGTCAGCAATCTTGCCAACCGACTGAGCCAATATCCCAAACTCAAAGCCGGGAATGTCCAGTTGGAAATTCTGGAAAGCAGTGCTTTGGGAGACGTGCGGGCGATAGGTCAGGTCATCAAGCAATGTGAGGCACTTGGCGTAGTGATTGCGCTGGATGATTTTGGCACCGGTTATTCATCGCTGACACATTTACGCCACCTGGCGGCACAGACGATAAAAATTGACCAGAGTTTTGTTCGAGACATGCTGGATGACCCGCATGACTACACGATTGTTGACGGTGTTATCGGATTGGCAAAGGCCTTCAACAGACAGTTGGTCGCTGAAGGCGTAGAAACCGAAAGTCACGGCATGATGTTGCTGATGATGGGCTGTGAACTGGCTCAGGGCTATGGCATCGCCAGGCCAATGCCCGCACAGGAGGTGGCTGGCTGGCTGCAAAACTATCAGCCAAATCAGCAATGGCTGGCGTTTGCTGCCGCGACACTCAGTTCTGCTGATCGGGATCTGCAGTTGTTTCAATTGACCACACGACACTGGTATCAGCAGTTGAGTCAGAAACTAAGTGAGCCAAAATCAGAAGCAGCCTGGCCAATTATTCACGCGCATGAGTGTCATTGTGGCGTCTGGTTGCGGCGAGCCAAAATCGAGGGGCTGTTTGATAGTGACTGGCTGCATTCTCTCAAACTAGCTCATAGCGAACTTCACAAGGCCGCCGAACGACTCAAACATGCCAGTCTGCACTCGGATGAACCCCTGACGACACGGGATATTCAGGGGCTGGATGATGCCTATCAGCAGTTAAACGAAACCCTGGAGCGGGCAGTATCAGATCCAGAAAGTTGATCCTGCAAAATTCCTTATTCACATAGTACAGAGAAGCATATTAATGTCAGCAACGTTAGAAAACACCTTGCCGAGCGGATTTCAGATCCCGCCGCAACCTGCGATATTGCAAGCCCTGAAAAATGAGCATGCCAAGAAAATGCCTTCAATGACGGCTTTTGCTGAAATCATTTCCAGGGATATTGCGCTGGCGGCAAATGTATTGAAAACAGTCAATTCAGCTCAATTTGGGTTGCCCAATAAGATTTCAGATATTCGAAGTGCAGTGGTGCTGCTGGGTATGGATGCCATTGAGACGCTGGTTAATTTTTTCGAGTTGCGAAAATGCCTGTCCGGCAAAGCCAGTATCTCCCTGGAAAAGTTCTGGGATCAGGCCAGCCACACGGCCGAAATGATGTTGATGTTGCATGCTGCGCTTGATATGGGGGATGACAGTTGTCCAAAAGAAGATGCCCACAGCTTTGGCTTGTTTCGGGATTGCGGTATTCCGCTGATGGCGATGAAATATCCGGATTACAAACAGGTTTTGCAAACAGCAAACAACAGTCCAGAGCGTGTATTCACGGCGGTTGAAAATGATTTCTATCCAACCGATCATGCGGTGATCGGCTACTTTATTGCTAAATCCTGGCATTTCCCCGATGCCTTGATTGAGCTGATACTCAGGCATCATGATGATAGTTTCTTGTCAGATAAAACGGTCGCAGCCAGCCAAAAGACCCTGTACGCAATGATAAAACTGGCCAGTAATATCCTCAGTCATGTGAAATATCAGAAGCCGGATAGTGAATGGTTACTTGCTTCTGCTGAGGCATTGGACTGGCTTAAACTCAGTGAACTCGATTATCAGGAACTGCACGCAGATCTGGCAGAGCGGTTTGCTATTGAGTTTGATCTCTAGCGCCCCCAACTTCTGTCTTTATGACAGATTTTTGAGGTTGAGAAGCCAATGTTAACAGCCGCACAGGAAGTGACACTCTCAGTTCAGGGAATGACCTGTGCTTCCTGTGTCAGTCGGGTTGAAAAAGCTTTGCGCTCAATTGCCGAAGTGGACGCAGGCAGTGTTCGAGTGAACCTGGCCTCAGAGCAAGCTCGGTTCAAGCTCAACTCGGCAATTCCATCTGATAAATTGATAGAGGCACTGCACAAGGCGGGTTATCAGGCGAAATTGCTTGATGCCTTACACCCCTTAAGCACAGCAAAGCACTCAAACAAAGGCTGGAAAGTCATCGTCGCCAGTCTGTTGAGCGCACCACTGGTTTTGCCGATGCTGCCAATGTTGTTTGGCTATGAATGGCTGCTGAATGGCTGGATTCAATGGGCACTGGCAACGCCGGTGCAATTTTGGCTGGCTGCAGACTTTTACAAAAATGCCTGGAACGCTGTCCGTCGGTTCAGCGGCAATATGGATCTGCTGGTGGCGATTGGCACCTCGACCGCATATGGTCTATCCATTTATCTGCATCTGGATGGTGAGACGCATCTCTATTTTGAGGCCTCAGCTGTCATCATCACCTTGGTGTTACTGGGCCGCTGGCTGGAAGCCCGGGCAAAGCGAAAAACCACTGAAGCCATTCAGGCCTTACAGGCGCTTCGGCCTGATACCGTTCGAATCGTCAGGAAATCAGTGGTTATGGATTTGCCGATTGCTGAGTTGCGCCAGGATGATGTGTTTATGATCCGCCCCGGCGAACGCATCGCCGCCGATGGCATCATCATTGATGGCAATAGCCATGTGGATGAATCGATGCTGACCGGTGAGAGCCGGTCGGTCAGAAAACACATCGATGACAAGGTGACCGGCGGCGCTGTCAATTTGGATGGTTTGATCACGGTTCGCGCCACAGCGGTCGGCGCGGAGTCGGTGCTGGCACAGATCATCAGAATGGTTGAAGATGCCCAGTCTGCCAAGCCGGATATTCAGCGGCTGGTGGACAAGGTCAGTTCAGTCTTTGTGCCGGTTGTGGTGGTGATTGCCCTGTTGACCCTGGCGGGATGGCTGTTTGTCGGCGCTGGCTGGGAACGAGCGATTATTAATGCGGTGTCGGTACTGGTGATTGCCTGTCCTTGTGCATTGGGGCTGGCGACACCGGCTGCAATTATGGCGGGCACAGGCGTTGCCGCCAGTTTTGGCATTTTGATCAAAGACGCACAGGCCTTAGAGCAGGCTTATCGCGTCAAAGCCGTGGTGTTTGATAAAACCGGCACGCTGACAGAGGGCAAGCCAGTACTCACTTCTGTTCATGTCGCTGAAAATGATAGTGCTGACAAGTTACTGCAACTTGCCTTCAGCCTTGAACAATCCAGTCATCATCCTTGGCGAGAGCCGTGACGGAGGCGGCCATTGAGCGATCTATCGATGCGCTGCCAGCAGAAGAGTTAACGGAAATTGCAGGCCAGGGTTTACATGCACAAGTGCAGGGACAGGCCGTATGGGTTGGCAATCATACTTTGATGAAATCACTGGGGCTGAGTGAAACGGCATTGGCCGAGTTGATGCTGGTCAGTAGCAGTCAGCAGGACAGTGTTGCCTGGCTGGCCGCGGGGCATCCGGCTCGGCTGCTAGGGTGTATGACTTTTGCCGATGCCATCAAGCCAGGCAGCCGCCAGGCGGTGCAACAGTTGCAGGCCATGAACATTATGACGGTGTTGATGACTGGAGATAATGAGGCTGCTGCATCCAAGGTGGCCAGTCAGCTTGAAATCGACACGGTGCTGGCCGACCAAACGCCTGACAGTAAAGCACTGGCCTTGCAGGATTTAAGGATGCACCATCAACCTGTCGCCATGGTCGGCGATGGCATTAACGACGCACCGGCACTGGCTTCGGCGGATGTCAGTTTTGCCATGTCAACCGGCACTGATGTGGCAATGCATGCTGCCGATATCACCCTGATGCGAGCCGATCCGGGCCTGGTCGCCGCCACCATTGATATTTCAAGACGCACTTATCGAAAAATTCGCCAGAATCTGTTCTGGGCGTTTATCTATAACCTGTGCGGCATACCTTTGGCCGCCTTTGGTTTTCTCAACCCGATGATTGCCGGTGGGGCCATGGCCTTGAGTTCAGTCAGCGTTGTCAGCAACGCTTTGCTGTTGCGCCGCTGGCGACCCGGTCGGTAAACCGGCCCAACAAAACAGAGTCTGATCCAGATCAAATTAAGCGTGTTTTTCGATTTGCGACAGCCAGCATTTGCCTATGATTAGCGAAAGTCATTCCAAAGGAGATCCCAGCAGTGGATATGACACTCGCACAGTGGCGGCTGGCAGAACTGGCTATTCACTATCCCGGAGCCACCGCAGTATTGTTCAAACATCAGCTTGATTTCTGTCAGGCTGGCCAGACAACACTGGCAGAAGCCGCCGCTGCAAGACAGTTGGATATCGAGGCGCTGATTAGTGCCCTGACCAAGTATCAGACGCAGGCCGATGATACCGATTGGTCGCAATATGACAGTGACACCCTGATTGCGCACATTTTGCATCGTTATCACGAGCGGCACCGGCAGCAGTTTCCCGAACTTATCCGGCTTGCCGAACGGGTTGAGCTGGATAATGCCAATCATGCAGCTTGCCCGAGTGGCCTGGCCCTGCTTCTGATGGATATGCAGTTTTCGCTGGAAACGCATATGCAAAAAGAAGAACAAGTGCTGTTTCCGATCATTTTGTCGGGCACCAACCGTTCGGCATTGGCACCGCTATCACGGATGCGCGAGGAAGATGAAGCGCATCAGGCAGATCTGCAACAGTTGCAGCAAATCACCCATCAATTTACACCGCCACGCGATGCCTCAATCACATGGCAGGCCTTGTACAACAATCTGCAATGGCTGCACCGGGATCTCCAACAACATATTCAACTGGAAAATGACATTCTGTTTGCCCGTGTCGAGCACGGCCACAGATCACTTGCCTGATAGCTGAGTAGATATCCCAGCCAGCAGCGTTTTTACCGCAATAGGCGTTTGCGGATTTTATTGACTCGGCACGAGTCATAGAATCATTGAAAACGATTTTTCCGGAGTCTTTTATGTCCTTTGCCCGAACATGCAAACAATGGCTGGTGCTTTTGCTGATTTTACCGCTCATGGCCGCCTGTGCTTCACGCTCTCAAAGTCAGTATTACGCCGATGAGGTCGGTGGCGTAATGTCGGTTGAAAATGTGGTCGTCAACTCATCGCGAATGGTCAAAATCGAAGGCATGGGAGAAGGAACTCGTCCCGGCTGGGGCGCTGCAATTGGTGCAACAGTTGCCGGTGCAACAGCATACGGCATCACCGAAGCGGATAATCCGGCAGGTATTGCCATCACCATTGTGGCCTTGGTGGGTGGTGCGCTGGCCGGTCAGTTTATTGACGAAAAATCACGCTCGAGCCTGGGTGTTGAATATATCCTCAGCAAGGATAATGGCGACACCATCGCCGTTGTGCAGGCGGTTCGCAGTGCAGAAGAGCGTCTGGCTGCCGGTACGCCTGCCCACTTAATGCGTGGTCAGCGCGGCTACGTGAGAGTGGTGCCCCGCTAGTTGGATAGCGTCTGCATACTGACGTCATGAAACGTCACTGGACTCTGGTCGTTGTGCTGGTACTGGCGGCATTGTTGTCTGCTTGTGATCCCTTTGCAAAACCAGACAGCCTGATGGAAGAGTATGTCAAACGACTGGCCCGGGTATTGAATCTTGATACTCAGTTGAGTGATATCGAAGCCTCGCCCAGACTGCCGCGTATGCGTGATCGCCGCCTGGAGATTGAAGCGGTTGACCTTGGTATGCTGGATTTTTTGGCCTTTTATGGTTGTGATTTGCAGCATGTCATTGGTGAGCGAACGGCTATTCTTGGTCGCGTGATGCAACCTTTGAACCTGTTGCAATACGAGCTGCAGTTTCTTGCAGCCGCACAGGATTGTTTGCCGGAAATTACCAATGAGCAGCGCCGCGCACGCTTACAGGCGGTCATGCAACACAAGCAGGAAAACCTGCCGAAAGTCATTTGGAATGCGACCTGGACAGTGCCGGAAATTGAAAACCTGTTGTCTCCCTCAAGAGGGCGTTATCCGGTCGATGCAGGTATGGCAGGGGTCGGCCTCTTGGTGGATCAACTGCAGGATATTCATCGCCGGTTCGAGTTATTGCTTGCGGGCGATCACCCGCAAGATCTGGCTCCGGTCGCCGCCGCTTATCAGCAATGGCAGTATCGTTCTGATGGCGGCCAGCTATTGAACAGTGCCCGATTGTTAACCACCCGGCTGGATGATGCCAGCGAATTATTAAAGCAAAGACTGACCGATGCGCCGCTGTGTTATCAGGGCACACCCAATCAGCGGGCGCGACAGATGCACGGCATGTTTCTCAGTGTTTATATTGGTGAGGTGCAGCCCTATATTTCCTCGGTGCACCGGGCAGCAGAACAACTGTTTTCGGCACTGGCACAATTGGCGGAGCAGCAGGCAGCGATCATGCCCGACAGCATGCAGGATTATTACCAGCAAACTTTGCTTCGCTCTGAGCAGAATCTTTGGGGCGAACTGGATAACGCCGTGCAACAACATACGGAGTTGTGGCAGCAATTGCTGGATCAGTGCGGTATGCGTCCGGGGCATTAACGTGGTTGTTATTCCGATAGCCATACAGCGCCTAACATCAGCATTGCTCTGCCGGATAATTCAGACTATCTTTATTGGGTCACAGCAGAGGACCCTATGACTTACTGTTTAGCCATTAACCTGGATGAAGGACTGGTTCTGACCTCAGATTCAAGAACCAATGCCGGCATCGATCAAGTCAGTGTTTACAGCAAAATGACCCGCTGTGAAACGCATGCTGATAGAAGTCTGGTGCTGATGAGTGCCGGTAATCTCGCGACAACTCAGTTTGTGATTGAGCAGCTCAATCGCGATATTCGTGAAGGGCAGCCACATAACCTGAATACGCTCAGCTACATGTCGGACACCGCCGATTATGTCGGCGAGATTCTTAGCAGCCGCATACGTCGCTACTCCGATAATGAAGCATCGGGTTTTGCGCCCGAGGCAACTCTGTTGCTGGCTGGACAAATTCAGGGTGGCCCACCGCAAGCCTTCATGATTTACCCTCAAGGCAATCACATCACCACTTCACGTGAAACGCCTTATCTGCAAATCGGTGAGAGTAAATACGGTAAACCGGTGTTGGACAGATTCATTCGCCCGGAAACCTCTTTGCTGGATGCAGCGACCTGCTCACTGATATCAATGGATTCCACCATGCAGAGCAATGTCAGCGTCGGGCCACCGATTGAAGTGCTGATATACAAGAAAGACAGTTATGATCTGAGTTATCACCAGCGTTTTGAAGCAGAGCACCCCTATCTGGTGGAATTGCGTAGAGCCTGGGGCCAGCGACTCAGAGAAGCTTTTGCAGAAATGCCAAGGTTCGGCCAGCAGCAATAATCAGCGATTGTTACTATGAATCAACTGATGAATCAGATGCAGTTTGCGCTGGACCGGTTTTGAGATAACAAACGGATAGGCATCGGCATTGCCGATACTGCGATTCAAGGCGTTTAGCACCACCACCAGTTGAGACCATTCCGACAACCACTCCTGAAAGTCGGTCTCGTTTTCTGGATGCGTAATCATGTCAAACGACACGGCGGTCTGCAGTGTTTCCTGCATCAGCAGATAATGTGCCCAGGTTTCGGCCCAATCTTCCAGCGGGTGGGCACTGGCGTAGGCCGAAATAAAAAACTCCTGCCAATCCGGTCTTGGACCATGCTGATAATAGTGCTGAAGGGCGGCTTGATAATCCGTGGTTTCATCGCCAAACAACTTTCTGAATGCGGCATGTGACGGAGAGTTGGCAATCAGTCGATCCCAGTAAAAATGCCCCATTTCATGACGAAAATGCCCGAGCAGGGTTCGATAGGGTTCATTCATGGCTTCGCGAGTGGCTTCACGATAGCTGCTGTCAGCTTCTGCGGCATTCAGTGTGATTACCCCGTTCAGATGTCCACTGAGCACCTGTTCATCCTGCACTTCCGGGTTACTCCATTTATCCTCAAGAAAGCGAAATTCCAGTGGTTGACCGTTGCGTTGTTGAACCGGCAGGCCAAGACTGAGTACGCCATGCAGCATCCGTTTTTTTGAGGATTCGAGCACGCTCCAGCGTCGCACATTTCTGAGCAGATTTTGATCAGGAATAACCCGGGTCATCCGACAGGAGATGCATTGAATTTGTGACTCATCATCGGCCATCAACCAGTTGCATTGCATGTCGTGCTGATGGTGGGCGCAGCGACGATAGGTTTTGCCACTGATGGTGCGGGCACGACTATCAGGCAATGCCTCAATCGCATGCAGTTCGAGTGATTCGGGATCAAAGCCCAGCAGACTGCCGCAGCGATTACAGTGAGTATTCTCGAAAAATATCTCCTGACCGCAGGTGCAGAAAAATCGCTTCATGAACTATGAACCGGATAAAACCATTGCTGACCAATGGCTGTGTTCAGTCCGGCCAGACGAATTTGCAGTGCATCCATTCGATTATGAATTTCCTCTGCGGGCAGGTTTTCCTGCGGGTTTTCAAACATGAACTCAATGCTTTGCCGGTGATGGTCAATCACTTTCTGGGCACCGGGCAACGGACTCAGATAGCGATTGATCGCGCCCAGTGAAAAAAACAATGAACGTGGGAAAGCCGAATCTCGCAACAAAAATGCCAGCACGGCCTCGGCATTTACATCGTTGTTACGACTATGGGTAAACATTTGCTGGGCACTCAGCGCGCGAAGTAAGTGACTCCATAAAATGCCTTCAACAGCGCGCATCGACTGACTGCGATTCTCAGCCAGCAGCAGCGAAGCCAGTTCAAGAATCCGGCTGGTCATGTCGGCGCGTTCCAGATGTTTGGCGGTCTGCATAAAATAATAGCCATGATTTCTGCTCATATGATTTGCCAGTATGCCCCAGACTGTCTGGCAGCGTTCAGACATACTCAGCAACAACTTCTGACGTCGCCGCCGATTGCTGATGGCAGACAGCTCGCTTTTCACCAGCAAATACAGCTCATTGACCTGCTCCCAGGTTTCCTCCGGCAGAATATCCAGCGACGTTCGGGCGTTTTCTCGCAAGGCCGATAACGAGTTAATCAACGAAATGGCGTTATTCTCATCGGCCAGTAAAAAATGCATCACATTGTTTTCATTGATTTCGTCATAACTGGCGTGGAAAAACAATTCGCCATCAAAAATGGTCACCAGAGTAAACCAGCCTACTTCGACATCAGCAGGCAGATCCATCAACAAATTGGTGTGGACATTGATAAGACGTGCTGTGTTTTCAACACGCTCCAGATAGCGCGCCAGCCAGTAAACACGCTCGGCAACTCGTGACAACATCATAGACTGACTCCTGAGCCATTTTCATCGACCACCCAGGTATCCTTGCTGCCACCCCCCTGAGAAGAGTTCACCACCAGCGAGCCTTCGACCAGCGCCACCCGGGTCAAACCTCCGGGGGTGACGTAATGATCACGACCCGACAAGATAAATGGCCGCAGATCGACATGTCTGGGAGCGACATGGTCGCCTGCGATGGTCGGCGAAACCGACAGTTTTAATGTCGGCTGGGCAATGTAGTTATCAGGATCTTCTTGCAGTAATTTACGAAACTCCTCGATTTTGGCCTCGCTGGAATGTGGCCCTACCAGCATGCCATAGCCACCAGACTCATTGGCCGGCTTCACCACCAGATCCGGCAGGTTGTCGAGCACATGTGCTAGCTGATCCGGATCACGACACAACCAGGTCGGCACATTAGGCAACAGGGGTTCTTCGTTCAGATAGTAGCGAATCATCTCCGGCACATAGGCATAAATGACCTTGTCATCGGCGACACCACATCCAGGCGCGTTGGCAATGGCGATTTTGCCGTCACGCCAGCTTTGCATGATGCCGGGAATGCCCAGTACGGAATCCTCCCGAAATACCAGCGGATCGATGAAGTCATCATCAATACGCCGATAAATCACATCCACCCGCTCCAGGCCATGAATGGTTTTCATATAGACATAACCATCCTGACCGACCAGCAAATCAGCGCCTTCGAGCAGGATCAGACCGGCCTGCTGTGCCAGCGAGGCATGTTCGTAGTAGGCAGAGTTGTAGATTCCGGGAGTGAGCAGTGCCATGGTGGGCTGGCTCAGTTCGGGACGCAAAGAAGCCAGCATGCTCGCCAGGTGTGTCGGGTAATCATTCACCGGACTGATGGACAGCAGTTTGAACAGCTCTGGCAGAATTCGCTTGGTAGTTTTGCGGTTTTCCAGCATATAGGCGACACCGGAAGGCACCCGCAGATTGTCTTCCAGCACATACAGCGTACCGTTGTGGTCACGCACCAGATCAGAGCCACAGATATGTGCCCAGACGCCAAACGCCGGTTGCATGCCGCGACATTGAGGCCGATAGCCTTTGGATTGATAGACCACATCGGCAGGAATCAGACCATCCTTGATGATCTGGCCTTCGTTGTAGATGTCGTTAATGAACTGATTTAAGGCACGCACTCGCTGGATCAGCCCCTTTTCAGTGCAGTCCCACTCTCGCTTGGCAATCATTCGGGGAATAATGTCAAAGGGCCAGGCGCGATCAATATTGCCTGCATCACTGTAGACGGTGAAGGTGATGCCTCGCTCCAGCATCTCCAGCTCAGAATCGGCCACACGCTGCTCGAAAGCCTCACGGCGCATGGATTGCAGGTAGTCCAGAAGTCGATAACTAAAGTGCCGGGGCTGATAAGGCCCGGCCATCAATTCGTCATGAAATTCGCCCGGATTATAGTCACGCCACATATGCATCATGCTGGGTCGTCCCGTTAGTGTTGGATATCAGCAATGCTCTAGCAAAAGCTATGCCCTCTGTTAGCGGACCAGCTTTATCCAGAACAGTTCTGTTGTGAGAAGCTAACGATTGTCGAATTAACAAGTAATACAAATACTTATTTGGTGGTAATGATTCTGGAGTATTGGCGCGGTGAAGCCGGCTGCCTATGCTGAGCGGGTGGAAGATCTGCAGCTTATCGGCCTGCTGAAGGGCTGGGGGGTTGCAGAAAAACACAAGCCTGAAATACATGATGGGAGGCCACAATGCCTGCTCAACAACATGCCAGTATCTATCAGCAAATGGGCGGCGCCGAGGGTGTTCGGGCCTTCGTTGAAACCTTTTGCCAGACCATTGAAACAACAGAAGTCGGCCGGCCAGTGCTTCTTTTGCACTTGCGTGGTCATGGCATGGCACATGCGCGCATGGAGCAGTTTAATTTCTTTTCCGGTTTGTTTGGTGGCCCACGTCTCTATGCTGAAAAATGGGGCCACTCCAATGTTCGACAGATTCACGCCCACGTCCAGCTGGGTGAGGCCGAAGTTTCGGCCTGGCTAAGTTGTATGGCTATCACACTGGACAAGCTTGATTATCCGGCAGCCCTGAAGCAGCAATTGATGGATAACTTCACGCCCATGGCGCGACTGCTGATCAATCAATAATTGCCACGGTCTGACAACACCAGTCAGCGGTTATCACGTTCATCCAGACTGTCGTAGTAGATGATGGCCAGATAGCGAATCGGCATTTGCAGCTTGGTGCCTGGCCGGTGCGGCTGTTCAGCGTTGAAGGTCAGTGAATCTCCTGGCTCAAGCAAATAGGTTTCGTCACTGACGGTGTATTCCAGCCGACCTTCCAGCATGTAGATAAACTCGGTGCCGGGATGTTCGAACGGGGCAAAGACTTCACTTTCTTCTTCCAGCGAAATCAGAAAGGGTTCGAACAGTTTGTTGGGCCCTTGATCGTAGGCCAGCAGTTGATAGGTATGACCGGACTTGGTGCCGCGTCGAACCACCTCCATGCCTTCTCCGCTTTTGACGAACTGGGCGCCGCCTTTGGGATTATCGTAATCGTTAAACAATCTGGACAGTGTGACGCCGAGGGCATTTGCCAGTTGTTCCAGTTTATCCAGGCTGGGTGAGGTCAAACCGTTTTCAATTTTGCTGAGCATGCCACGGCTCAGATTGGCCCGTTCTGCAACCTCGGCAATGGTCAGGCCGTTGTCCAGACGGATGCTGCGCAGCGTGTTACCCAAATGTTTATCCAGTGATTTGACGGTGCTTTCGGGGCTGTTGAGTTCTTCTCTGATGTTCACCTGCGTGTTCTCCGCTGAGTGGCTGCTGCATGGCTCTGTTTTTGTGATCCTTCGGCTGTGTCAGCAGTGATTGGGTCAATAAATTCATTTGAGGAAAAAAAGTTTCCCAAACGGTTGACAGTCTGCCCGAGGGTGTGAGTAAATGCAATTAATGTTTCATTCAGTGAAACAAAGTTTACTTCAAAGGTGGTAGGCGGTTTATACCACTAAAGGAGTAGATGGGATGGCGAGACAACAATGAGGGTGAAGAATGCCATTAAGTTTGTTGAAGTACGCGCTGAGTCGTGAACACCCGGCCCCACGGTTTTTCAGAGACTGTACCGAGCCGAAAAAAACCTATGACGCTGTCATTATCGGTGGTGGCGGTCATGGTCTGGCGGCGGCCTATTATCTGGCCAAGGATTTTGGTATCACCAATGTGGCGGTATTGGAAAAAGGCTATATCGGTGGGGGTAACACCGGTCGTAATACCACGATTGTCCGTTCCAATTATCTGACACCCGAGGGCGTTAACTTCTATGACGCCAGTGTGCAGATGTATGAAGGTCTGTCACAGGAACTGGACATCAATCTGTTCTATTCCACACGTGGTCATTTCACTCTGGCGCATACCGAATCCGCAATGCGCACCATGCGCTGGCGGGCAGAAGTCAACAAGCACGTTGGCGTGGAAAGCTATGTAGTCGGACCAGAAGAAATTCTCAAAGCCTGTCCTCAGCTGGACATCAGTTGCAGTGGTCAGGCGCCAATTCTGGGGGCGCTTTACCACGCACCAGGTTCTGTAGCTCGACATGATGCCGTGGCCTGGGGCTATGCCAAAGAAGCCGACCGGATGGGTGTTGAGATTTTTCAGAACACCGAAGTCACAGGCATCGACGTGAAAAGCGGCAAGGTGGTCGGTGTGCAAACCAACAAAGGCTATATCAGCACCGGGCGTGTCTTGTCAGCGGTAGCGGGATTTACCCCGCGTATCACCGAAATGGTCGGCATTGAGACACCGATTGTGATCCATCCTTTGCAGGCCTGCGTCAGCGAGCCGATGAAACCCTGGTTAAACACCATTCTGGTCTCAGGAAGCCTGCATGTTTATGTCAGTCAGTCATCGCGTGGCGAACTGGTGATGGGCTCATCGCTGGATCCTTATGAAGTGCATTCGACCCGCAGCTCGCTGGATTTTGTCGAGGGCTTGAGTTCACACATCGTCGATATGTTCCCGTTTCTGGGCAACGTCAAGGTGGTACGGCAGTGGGCCGGAATGGCAGATATCACGCCAGACTTCGCTCCAATCATGGGCAAAACACCGGTTGAAGGTTTTTATCTGGATGCTGGCTGGGGCACCTGGGGCTTCAAGGCCACGCCGATCAGCGGCAAGACCATGGCTGAGACCATGGCCCGAGATATGGCACCGGAGTTGATCAAATCATTCCGACTGTCCCGTTTTGAAGAATACGAGCTGACCGGTGAAAAAGGCGCAGCCTCGGTCGGCCACTAATTGAGAGCAGTGTTATGAAACTACTTCAATGCCCTGTGAACGGGACGAGACCCATCAGTGAGTTCACCTATGGTGGCGAATATCGCGAGGCACCAGACCCACAAACCTGCAGCGATAAGGTCTGGGCGGATTATGTACACAACCGGCATGGTGCGCCGGGTTTGAAAAAAGAGTGGTGGTATCACGGCCCCAGCGGAACCTGGTTTATAGCCGAGCGTAACACGCTGACCGACAGCGTCAGCCGTACCTATCTTTTTGGTCAGGAGAAAGATGCATGACATTGCGTATTGCAGAAAAAAAGGGTGAGTGGATTAACCGCGATATGCCGCTGACCTTCACCTATGAAGGCCAGACCGTTCAGGCATTTGAAGGTGACACGATGAGCAGTGCGCTATGGGCCGCCGGTATCAAAGTGCTGGGTCGCAGCTTTAAATATCACCGGGCACGTGGTCTGCTCAGCTTTGCCAATCATGACGTCAATGCACTGATGACCGACGGCGTGGATACCAACATTCGTGCAGACGTAATTCCGGTCAGTCATGGCATGGAGTTGTTTGCCGTCAATACCGAAGGTGGGGTGGTTAAAGACAAGAACCGTTTTATTGACCGCCTGTCCCCCTTTTTACCGGTAGGTTTTTACTACAAGACCTTCTTCAAGCCGCGCATGATGTTTCCGTTTTGGGAAAACAAAATCCGTAAGGCGGCGGGACTGGGCAAGGTCAACTTCGACTACCCAAGACAGTTGCGCCCGAAACGCAATGCTCACTGTGATGTGCTGATCATCGGGGCTGGCCCATCTGGATTGTCAGCAGCATTGACGGCTGCCAATCATGGCAAACAAGTCATTCTGGTTGATGAAAACCGCTACGCCGGTGGCAGTCTTGGCTATGACCATGCTGCGGACAGCAGTACCAGTGACAAGCTGGAAACTTTACTGAAACAGGTCAGTGAGCACAGCAATATTCGCCTGATTTGTGATGCTTATGCGGGTGGTTACTATGGAGATCATCTGGTGCCAATCGTCGGCAAGGAAGGCATTACCAAAGTACGGGCACGCAGTGTCATTGTCGCGACCGGAGCCTTTGAGCAACCACCGGTATTTCGCAATAACGATTTACCCGGCGTCATGCTGGGCAGTGCTGCTCAGCGCCTGGTGCATCGTTATGCAGTCAAACCGTTTCATCGCGGTGTAGTAGTGACTGCCAATGATCACGGTTATCGCACGGCGTTGGATCTGGCCGCTGCTGGTGTTGAGGTGCTGGCCCTGGTGGATATGCGCCAGCAATCTGGTGATGAGCAACTGGCTGCAGCAGTCGCCAGCAAGGGCATTACGATTCATTTGGCAAGCTGTATTTACGAAGTCATTCCCAGCAGTGACAAGCTGGGTGTGGCAGAAGTCGTGCTGGCAGGCTATGACGAGCAAACCGCTTCAGCCAGATTTGAGCGCAGCAGCCGTATCGCCTGTGATGGTGTTGCCATGAGTGCGGGTTGGGCGCCAGCCGCGGCCTTGCTGTATCAGGCCGGAACCAAAATGCGTTACGACTATGCGGTTGAACAGTTTGTGCCGGCCCAGTTGCCAGAAGGTGTGTTTGCGGCCGGTAAGGTCAATGGTGTTTATGACCTTGCTTTGCGACTGCGTGATGGTCAACGCGCTGCGGCTGATGCAGTGCGTTATCTGGGCGGGCAGGATGTTGAGCAGATTGAAGTGGCGCAAAGCTTCCAGCTTGCTCCCAGCCATGCTTATCCGATTGTGCATCATCCGGATGGCAAGAATTTTGTCGACTTTGATGAAGATATTCAGGTCAAGGACTTCATCAATGCGGCCAAAGAAGGTTTCGACAATATCGAATTGATGAAACGTTTCACCACCGTAGGCATGGGGCCAAGTCAGGGCAAACATTCCAATATGAATGCCATCCGTATTCTGGCGCGTATCCGTCAGCTGCCGGTGGAACAGATTGGCACCACCACTGCCCGACCATTTTTTCATCCGACGCCGCTGGCACATCTGGGCGGGCGGGGATTTCATCCACATCGTTTGACCGCCATGCATGAATGGCATGTCAATCACGGTGGCGTGATGATGGAAGCCGGTGTCTGGATGCGTCCTGCCTGGTATCAACCACAAGGTGCCAAGCTCACCGCACAAGAAGCAGTGCAACAGGAAGCAATGGCTGTTCGCAAGGCGGCGGGCATGATCGACGGCAGCACGCTTGGCAAGATCGAAGTGTTTGGCCAGGATGCCGGTGCTTTCCTGGAACGCTTCTATACCGGCAAGTTTGCTGATTTGCGGGTTGGCAGCAGTCGAGTTGCACTGTTGCTGGACGAAGCCGGCGTCATGGTCGATGACGGCGTGGCTGCACGGCTAGCCGAAGACAAGTTCTATGTGTCTACCAATTCCTCCAACGCTGCGACAGTGTATCGGGAAATGCAGCGAAATCTGCAGCTATGGGGCATGTCGGTGACACTGGTCAATCTGACCGGGGCAATGGCAGCAATGACGCTGGCAGGACCGGCATCACGTTCCATTCTGACCGAGTTGACTGAACTGGATGTATTTGAGGAAGCCTTTCCGCAAGGGGCCATTCGGACCGCAGAGATCGCCGGTGTGCAGGCTCGCATCATGCGAGTGGCGTTTGTCGCAGATCTGGCGTTTGAAATTCATGTGCCATCGAGCAGCGCGCTGCATATCTGGCAAAACATTATGAAAACCGGCCAGCCATTTGGCCTGCGGCCTTTTGGCACCGATGCTCAGCGTTTACTCAGGCTGGAGATGGGCCATCACCTGATCAGTCACGATACCGATGGTTTGACCAATCCCTTTGAAGCGCATGCCGGTGGTCTGCTGGCGATGGACAAAGCCTTTTTTACCGGGCAACGCAGCCTGCAGATTCTGGCCGCCAAGCCACTGAAAAAGCAGCTGGTTAAATTCGTACTTGATCCGGGGTTCAGTGCGGAACTACCCAAAGAATGCAATCTGGTCATTAACGCAGGTCAGATCACCGGGCGTGTCACCAGTATTGCTTACAGCGAGTATCTGAACCGGGTGATCGGCATGGCGTTTGTGGCACCGGATCAGGCGGCCAATGGACAGCAGTTCGAGATTCGCACCGATGATGGACTGCTGGTGAAAGCCCGAGTGGTCCAGGGTTCTTTTTTCAAACTGTCTGCCCAATAGGAGCCAGCCATGCAACGTCCTGTTTTAAGAAGTCCGGCAGCCTTTGCTCAGGAAGCACTCAAGCCAGAGAGGGGAGTGATTAATCAGATGATGACCGCCAACAGCTTTGCTGATCCGGCAACTGAGGCTGAGTACGCCAGTCGTCTGAGCCTGTGTGATGTCAGCTTTTTGCAACGTTTTGGCTGCAAAGGGCCAGCCGCTGCTGAATGGCTGTCAGCTCAGGGCCTGCCGGTGCCAGAGCAAGCCAATCATTATGTCCAGCAAGGTGTATTGCGTGTTTTGAGGTTGGGCAATAGTGAATTTCTGGTTGAGGAAGAGGCAGGCAGTGAACAGCTTGCTCAACTCAATCAAACCGATGTACCAGAGCGGGTGCATGCGGTACTCCGCAACGACGCGGCATTTGTAATAAGCGGGCCGTTAGTCAGCGAGTTATTCGCACAGGTGTGTGACATCGATGTCACCGCCGAGCTAGAGGATGAGTCGCGCTTAGTAATGACGATGATGGCAGGTGTATCGGTGACCATGCTGCGGCAGAAATCTGCTGAAGCATGGCAATACCGGGTCTGGTGTGACGGCACCTTGGGTGCCTATTTATGGCAGACACTGCTGACCATCATCCAGGAATTAGGTGGCGGCCCGGTTGGCGCCAATCAGTACTTCAAAAGTATTTAAGCCAGCGAAGCTGCGCACTTTAACTCAGAGGTGAAGGTTATGAAATATGAAACAGAAGCAACCGAGGTGACGACACAACTCAGTGAAGTCGGCGACCCGACTCAACGTCGAATTATCAAGACGGTCGAGGAGGCCAAGCAGTTTCTCAAGGACAATAATGTCAAATATGTGCTGGCACAGTTTGTTGATATTCATGGTGTGGCCAAGGTCAAATCAGTGCCGGCAGCGCATCTTGAAGACATTCTCAACAGCGGCGCCGGTTTTGCCGGCGGTGCCATCTGGGGCATGGGCATCAAGCCGAACGGCCCTGACTATATGGCCGTGGGTGACCTGTCGACCTTGAGTCTGATTCCCTGGCAAACAGGCTATGCACGCATTATTTGCGACGGGCACGTCAACGGAAAGCCGTATGAGTATGACTCGCGGGTGGTACTGAAGAATCAGCTTGAGCGTATCAGAGCTCGTGGCTGGACGCTGTACACCGGTCTGGAACCTGAATTTTCACTGCTGAAAAAAGACGATCATGGTCATATTCACCCCTGTGATCCGACCGATACCTTGCAAAAACCCTGTTATGACTACAAGGGCATTACCCGGCAGAGCGCTTATCTGGAGAAACTGACTGAAGCCTTGCTGGAAGTAGGCATTGACGTTTATCAGATCGATCACGAAGACGCCAACGGTCAGTTTGAAATCAACTACACCTACGCCGACTGCCTGCGCAGTGCCGACGATTACATCATGTTCAAGATGGCGGCCAGCGAGATCGCCAACGAAATGGGCATGATCTGTTCATTTATGTCCAAACCTTTCAGCAACCGTCCCGGCAATGGCATGCACTTGCACGTGTCAATTGGCGACGGTGAAAAGAGTCTGTTCCAGGATGACAGTGATCCTACCGGCCTGGGCCTGTCCAAGCTGGCCCGCCACTTCACTGCTGGCATTC
>NZ_APHR01000063.1 GCF_000349205.1 Methylophaga lonarensis MPL
ATACAAGCCAAAGGCAAATTGKTCATTCTATTCGCTGCTCTTCAAACTGCTGTTTTGAGGACAACAGGAAGCGCAAGGTATTGGAATCGGCTACCCACATTCCGGTTCGGATGTAGACGATTGTCTGGTCATGAGGCTCTGTGGTGAAACTAAAGGCAGGTTTTCTGTAGGCGATGGGTCGCTCTGAAAAGGGTTTGTGATCATCCAGAATGATGGTTTCGATTAACTCGCCAGACGCATTGTGAATATAGGCCTCAACGAGATCGACATAGCTGTTTTCATGCAGCATCACCCATTCGATGGGCTGTTCAGACGGGTTTGACAACACCAGTCTGAGCCAGTGCATCTGATTATCAATGCCGCGGTTCAGCTCGCTTTCCGACAGTGGTTTCCATTCGGTGTTTAGATAGGGGGGCACATCAGACTCGCCACCGTAGAAACGTTCCATAAACTGCCAGATTTCAACTTTGCTGTCCTGTGGCTTAAGTTGATAACTTTCAGCGACGGCAAAGCCTGCATAAATCAGCAGTATCATAGCCAGTATTGAGGTTAGCAAACGCTTCATAGGCTAATAGTACACGACACATTATAAGAACAAAGGTTTGATGCAGGTATTGTTGAGCTGATCTTCGCGCTTCAGACTGGTTTGATCACCGTGTATCCATTAAAGTGTCCGAATTTGCCATTTTCAGTGATAGGAGCAAAGCATGTCTCATCCCCAAAGTTTGTCAGTCGCAAAAGTCGTCAGTTCGGCATTGCTGGGTGTGTTTTTACTGGGTCAGTTAGTGACAAAGCCCGCGCTGGCATCGCCACAGGCCGATGCGCTAGGCCAATGTCTGGTGGCCAATACCAGTACTGCTGAACGTGAGCTGATGATTCAGTGGATGTTTCTTGGCATGGCACAACATCAAAGTCTTGCAGGCTTGTTGTCTGACAGTGTTAATAAGGAAGAAACCGATATCATGATGGGCTATCTGGTACAGAACGTGCTCACAGAACGTTGCTCAGAGCAAATGGCCGCCTTGATGCAGCGTGAAGGTCTCAGCCGTTTTGATGAGAGTTTTGAGTTGTGGGGATCAGTGGCGATGCGTGAAATGCTCACCGACCCTGCGGTTGAAGCCGCATTGCTGAACTTCACCAAATTTATTGATTTCAACGAGTTTACTCGTTGATAGCAACGCGATCTCCGGTCTTGAGCAAGGCGTTAGGATTCAGCACCACACGATCCTGCGTGCTCAGACCATTGCGAATTTCCACGCGGTGACTGTTATAACGCCCGGTGACCACCGGGCGTTGTTGCAGACGGTCCTCTTGATCCACCGTCATCACAACAGATTCACCATTAAGAATTTTCACGGCATTGATGGGGATCTGCAGCCGATCTGTGGTACTGGCCGGGATACGTAAACGGCCGCTTAATCCCGCCGACAATTGCTGATCGGCATTATCCAGTAAATATTCCAGCCGCATGGTGCCCAGCGTATTGTCGATTTCTCGCGACATCCGGCTGAAATTAACTTCAAAAGACTGACTGGCCAGTTCAGGTATCAACAGAGTGGCTTGTTGGTTTTGATCGATGGAATACAACTGTGTTTGTGGAATATCGACCAATACCCGAAGCTCATCCGTGCGAACAATACGAAACAATGCCTGGCTGTCATTGCGTGTGATGCGATCGCCCCGGTCAACATTGCGTACGGTAATGATGCCGTCAAAGGGCGCGACAATCCGGGTATAGGCAAACTCGTTTTCCAACTGCTCGAGTCGTGCCTGATAGGTTTCCAGGGTCGCCAGCGCGACTTGATATTCAGCGTCTTTTTCATCGACTTCTGTTTGAGTCACCGCGCCTGAGCCTTGCAAGCGAGACACCCGATCAGACATTTTTTTGCTCAGGTGAACCACGGCTTGCTGACGATTGATTTCAGCTTTGGCCTGACGAATCTGTTCTTCCAGCTCCGGTGAGGAGAGTTGAGCCAGAAGTTGACCCTGAGAGACTTCATCGCCGATATCAACAAAACGGTTTTCGATATAACCATCGGCTCTGGCAAATACATGAGCACTCTCAATCGCTTCCAGTCTGGCGTTGAATTGATAGGGTTGTGCGCTGTTCACCGGTTCCGGCTGAACGATGGTGACACGAGGCAATGAGATGTCATCGCTTTGGTTGCTGGCCGCTGCCGTGGCAGTGTTGTTTGGCGAGTTAAGCATTATGGCGCCGAGCACAGCCAATGTGGTCAGGCTAAGGCTGGCAGTAGTGATAGAAAATTTCATCAGTGAGCTCCTTGCTGTTTCAGCGTCAGGTCGGCTTCGTTAACTGGAACAGGGCGTGAGATATGGGTCATCAGTTTGCTGAAAATCCACGGCACAATCACCAGCGAGGCGCAGGTGCCAAGTATCAGACCACCAATCACCGTGCGTGCCAGAGGGGCATTTTGTTCACCACCTTCACCTAGCGCCAGTGCCATCGGCATCAGGCCGATAATCATGGTGAGTGCAGTCATTAATACCGGGCGAAAACGAGTGATAGCTGCTTTTCGTGCTGCGGCACTGGCAGAAACCCCTTGCAGCCAGCGATCTCGAGCAAATGTTGTGACCAGTACGCTATTGGCGGTTGAGACCCCGATCACCATGATAAAGCCCATCAGTGCAGGCACACTAAGCGTGGTATTGGTGATCCAAAGTCCCATCATTGCACCGCTGATGGCGACCGGAGCCGCAGACAAGGCGACCAATGGCAAAGTCCATGAGGCAAAATTGAACAACATGACAATGTAGATAAAAAACACGGCCAGCAAGAAGCCAAACATCAAGTCTCGATAAGCATTTTGCATGGCATCTGCCTGGCCCATGATGCGAATATTATTGCCCGGTTTGAGTTCGGATCTCAGCGGCGCAATAGCACGCTTCACTTCATCGTAAACACTGCCAAGATCACTGTTTTCAGTGTTAATCAAAACATTGATGGTCGGCTGCAGGGTGGCCCGACCTACTGAGGCAGGGACCAGCCTTGGACTGATATTGGCGATACTGCCCAGCGAAATTTCCTGACCGCTATCGGTATGAGCGACCGCCAGATTGAGCAGTGCGTCGATGTTATTCATTTCCTGCACCGGCGCTTGAACCTGAACTGCGTAGGAAAAGCCGGATGCCGGATCAGCCCAGAAACTGGATGCCACAGTACCGGCAGAGCCCAGTGCACTGAGCACCGTATCCAAAGCCATCTGAGGCGTTAAACCGAGTTGTGCGGCGCGGCTACGGTCGATACTGATGAAATATTCCGGCAGTTCAAACACCTGTTGCAGGCCAACATCAGCAGCACCCGGAAAATCCTGCATCTGTTCGATCAGCCGCTCGGCCAATGTCAGATTACCTTGATGGTCACGACCAGAAAAACGTACGTCAATGGCGGTAGGCGTGGTGCCGGACAAGGTTTGATTGGTGGTATCAGCGGGCTGAGCGAACAACGTGATATCGGGAAATTCTTGACGCAGCATCTGACGAATGGCCGCTTCGTAATCAGCCGTGGGCTGATGTCCGGGAGCCAACTGAATCTGAATTTCGCCATCGTAGCTGCCAATGGTAAAGCTATCCACCCAGCCACGGTTGATGGAGTCCGGCATGCCGATATTCTCGACAATAAAATCCAGTTCGTCCTCGGGAATCAGCTGCCTGATGGCGACTTGTATATCGGCAAAGCGTTCTGCGGTTTGCTCGATTCTCAGCCCTGGTTCAGCGCGCACATAAAAGCGCATCAAGCCCGCATCGGTTTTGGGGAAGAAGTCACGGCCAATATCGCTAAAGGCCATAAAACCGGTGGCAAGAATCAAGAACATCGCCAGCGGGACTACAAATAGTTGATGTTGTAATCTGACCAAAAGCTTGGCCAGACGACGTTGAGCCCAGGCAAGTCGGCGCATGACAAAGCCATGTACTCGCATGACGATACCGGTAGATGATTGTTTTTCGTCGTTGGGCAATAAGATAACGGCCAATGCTGGCACAACGGTGCGAGACAGCACATAGGAAGCCAGCAGCGAAGCAATCACCACGATAGCCAGCGGCTTAAAAATATAGCCAGCAACACCCGTCAGCAGGAAAATCGGCGAGAACACCACACAGGTTGACAGCGTAGAAACCAGTTCGGGAAAGGCCACCTGACTGGCGCTGGTGACCGTGGCTTGTCTTGCAGACAGGCCTTGCGCCAGGTTGCGTTTGATATTCTCAATTTCAACCAGTGCGTTATCGACCAGAATACCGATGGCCAGCGCAAGGCCGCCAAGACTCATCAGATTGAGTGTATGCCCCGTGATATTAAGCGCAAACAGTGCCGTCAGTAGTGACAGCGGAATTGAGGTCAGCACGATCAGCGTTGCACGCCAGGAGCCAATAAATAACAGCACCATGATGGCGACCAGAGAGCCCACAATCAGGATTTCAGTCTGAATGTGATGTACGGCGGTATTCACAAACACGGATTGATCAAAGATTGGTTGAATATCGATGCCCGGCGGTGCTGCAGCTCGAATCGACGGCAAGCGATCCATCACCTGATTGATGATATCCACGGTTGAAGCATCACCCAGTTTGATCAGCGACACCATCACGGCATTGTCGCCGTTGACTCGGGCGATATTGGTTTGCAAGGCGGTGCCATCGCGAATATCTGCAACATCGCGAAGATAGACCATGCGGCCATCAATTGATTTGACCGGCATCTCTTCAAAAGAGCTGATGGATTCTGGGCTGGCATTGACGGAAATTTGCAGTTCCTGCAGCCCTTCACGAATACTGCCGGAGGGCAGGGTGAGATTTTGTTGCGCCAGTGCCTGAGTCACCTCGGCAGCGCTCAGACCAAGCGCATGCAAGGCATCCGGTTTGAGATCGATCATGATCTGCCTGACGCCGCCACCGTAAGGCAAGGTCAATCGAATACCGTTGATGGACTGAATCATGCCCCGTAATTGCAAGCGGGCAAAATCTGATAACTGAGCGTCTGTCAGCGTATTGGACGACATGACCAGTTGCAGAATAGGGGTGCTGGACTGGTTGTATTGCGTGATCAGCGGAGGTGTGATGCCGGCCGGCATTCGCCGCATGATGGTCTGCGAAACGCTGGTGATTTGCGTCATGGCGTTGGCGATGTCAACGCTGGGTTGAAATTCAATATGAACAACAGCAGTGCCGCTCATGGTTTGAGAGCGGATTTCACGAACATTATCAACGTTGTTCATGATGGCGACTTCACTGAAGGTGGTGATTTTGGAAGCCATTTCGTTGGCATTCAGACCTTGATAGGTCCAGATGACCTTAACCGCTGGTATGTTCACCGCAGGCAAAACATCTACCGGCAAGCGCAGATAGCTGATAAGACCGGCAGCAAAAATTAGTAGAGCCATAGCCGCAACGGAATATGACCTGCGCAAGGCGTATCGGACCAACCACAACATAATTAATCGTCTCCGGCTGGTGTCGATCTCCCGAACACTTGCTCGCTTATCAGTGCCTCGTCAGGTATGCCCTGAATCTGTCGAACTTGATTATCTGAGTCACGAAAAATAACGCTGGGTGTGGCGATCAGGCCATGTTGTTCCATCAGCAAGGTGTTACTCCGTACTTGTTCGATAATAGCTTCTGGCAGATCGCTCGCTGGAGCGATACCGCCTTGCAGAAGAGTGCTCTCATGATGAGCCAGCAGCTTTGCCGGATCTTCGGCAGCGAGAATGGTGGCGGCTTTGAGTTCACTGCTAGGGTGCAGCATGCCGACCATGATGTGCCGTAATTGAAGACCACCGTTGTTGACATAAGGTTGCGCGAGTTGCCATAAATTTGCGCAATACAGGCAATTCGGGTCATTAAACATGTAGACAACGTGCTCAGCATCGGCAGCACCTTCAGCAACAAAATAGCTGTTGCTGAGTGTTTGCCAGTCCAAACTGCTTTGCTGGCTTAAGGTCAGTCGGTCAACTTCTGCACGCGCCACTTCCTTGCCTTGGGCATCCAGCAAAGTGCCGATGATCACATGTTCGCCATCAGGGGTAAGATAAAGCTCCATTGGCTCACCTCTGAAACTCGCAGCATAGCTTTTTAGCGAAATTTTGCTGTCGATCTCGGCATGAATTTCAACCCCCTGATCGACGAGAAACTGTAACGGTGCAGGCCAATCTTCAGCATAAACAGCGCCTCCAATGAACAAGGAGGCTAAAGCCACAGACAATCTGTTCACTGAAGTCTCTCCAATTGATGACGCAGTGATGCCGCTGATAATTCACCGAAGTGGTGATGGCTGTACTGACCTTTTTCATCAAAAAATAGGGTGGTGGGCAGTCCGCGGACTCGCCAGTAATTCGACATGACACTGCGCGGATCCAGCAGCACGTTTGCCAGTTCAAGTGATTCTTCATGCAGGAACAGCTGAACGACTTCCGGGCTTTCACCCTGATTGATCAGCAGAAAATGAACATCCGGATATTGATGCTGGGCATCCGAGATCACCGGCATTTCACGGCGACATGGACCACACCAGCTGGCCCATAGATTGATCACGATTGGCTGACCACGAAACTGTTCAAGTTCAACGCTGGCGTTAGCCAAGTCAGTCAGGGCGTAGTCAGGCATATCTGGCAATACTGCACTGTGTTGATAAAGCAGGATGGTGGCAAATAGCCAACTAAATGCGCCGGTAAACCCTGAAATCAGTAACGGCACTCGCTGAACACGATGCCGAAAGCCAGCAATCAGCATCCAGACAACGGCAGCAACCACACCGGCCAGCGGCACAAAACCACGGTCTCGAATATCGACGATGCTTAATAGGTTGCTTTGATAGTCTGGCCAGTAGCGAACGACAAATACTAAACGGGCAATGATAAAGCCGAAAATCAGGGCGTTGACCAGGGTATTGTCGGCACGACTGCTTTTGCCACGGCTACCCAGAAAGGCGACCAGGAAAGCCATGCCGAAAGCCAGCAGAAACACCAGTTGCCCTACAGACAGGGCGAACGGACCAAATGCAAAAGACAAGCTATACTCCCGGAATGGTTATGTCTATATCTGAGAATGCAGTAAGAACACACGTTGGATGGAAGGTTCAAACTAAAGACTTAAAATCTATATTAGTAAATGTTAATGAATGTTGGCAAATATGATGACTAGTCACCGCCGTCAATGGGCATTGTTGACGCTGTTAATCTGGATGCTAATTTTACCGTGGTTTGTCGCCGGTCAATACTCGGATATGCGCCGTGAACTCGATGCACAACTGATAAATTTTGCACAGAATTTTGCCGAGTCAAAGCTGCTTGCCGACTGGCCTGAGGCATCACCCTTTTGTGATGATATTGAATCYGCACTGGCTGATG
>NZ_APHR01000064.1 GCF_000349205.1 Methylophaga lonarensis MPL
CGGACACTTTGACGGCGTTGCAACCGTGGTGACCAAACTGTTCAATCTGGTTCAAGCGGATATGGCCTTGTTTGGTGAAAAGGACTACCAGCAGTTATTGATGATTCGTCGTCTGGTTGACGATCTCAACCTGCCGATTGAAATTATCTCGGTGCCCACCTGTCGCGAACAGGACGGTCTGGCGATGAGTTCACGCAATCAATATCTATCGGAGTCAGAGAGAGCCATTGCCCCTCAGTTGCATCAATGCCTGTTGCAAGTCGCACAAGCCTTGCAATCTGGCGCCAGCAACTGGCCTTTGGTGTTGCAGGCAGGCCTGGAACAGCTCAATAGCGCAGGATTCACCCCGGAGTATCTGGAGATTTGCCGGGCAGAAGATCTGCAAACTGCCGTGGCTGGCACTGACACCCATTTACGCATATTGACAGCGGCCCGACTTGGTCAAGCACGTCTTATCGACAATATTGCCTGTGACCTTGCTTGATATCATTGAAAAAGCGATAATACTTGGCTGTTTGACTGAAGATTGCCGAACATGCAACTGAATTTCCTGAAAGCAAAATTACATCGTGCCTGTGTCACTCACTCCGAATTGGAGTACGAGGGCTCGTGTGCGATAGATGGCAAGTTGCTTGAAGCTGCTGGCATTCATGAGTACGAGCAGATCCATATCTACAATGTCGCCAATGGTGAGCGTTTTATCACCTATGCCATTCGTGCAGAAGATGGTTCCAATATCATTTCTGTCAACGGTGCCGCGGCCCACAAAGCTTCACCAGGGGATCGCATCATCATCTGTGCCTACACCACATTGCAGGCCGATGAAGTTGCCGATTTCAAACCGACCCTGGTGTATCTGGACGAGACCAATACCATTACCGGCATGCGCCATGCTATTCCGGTTCAAGCGGCCTGATCACTTCGTCACAATACCGTCATCAAAGCATCATTAATCTGTCATTTGCACTCAGTATTATTCCGCATCAGGATAATAACGAGAATGACAGCAGATGCTCAACATTGAACAAGCCGTTCAACAAAAATTCCCCGGATTTGCTCAGCAAAAAACCTGGATAAAAAAGCCCACTCTGGGCTTTTTGCGTAAATTGACCCACGAACCTGAGGTCAATCAGTTCCTGTTGCAGCATCAAAATCTCAAAGGTTTTGATTTTCTTGATCAAGTGCTGGATTACTTCAACTTCAGCTATCGGGTGTCTCATCGTGAACGGGACAATATTCCGGCAACAGGTCGGGTGGTGATTGTAGCTAATCATCCCTTGGGAGCGCTGGATGGTCTGGCGCTACTGAAGCTGGTGAGTGAAGTCCGACGCGATGTGCGAATTGTTGCCAACGACATGTTGATGCAGTTCGACGCTCTGCAGTCATTGTTTTTACCCGTGGATAACTTGTCCAAATCGACTCGCAAAAGCGGTATCGCCGGAATCATTGATGCCTTGAATGCTGAACAGGCAGTCATTGTATTTCCGGCGGGTGAAGTGTCACGCATACGTCCCAACGGCGTGCGCGATGGACGCTGGAACACCGGTTTCCTGAATTTTGCCCGTAAGACTAACGCGCCTATCTTGCCGGTGTATATCGGTGCCAGAAACTCATCTCTGTTTTATGGCGCATCGATGGTCTACAAGCCGCTTGGCGGGATGCTATTGGCCCATGAAATGTTCAACCAGCATGAAAAAACCATCAATATGCGGGTTGGCGCACCGATTCCGTTCCAGCACATTCAACAGCTGCCGTTGATTAAAACGGAACAGGCCAAATTACTGCGTCGTCACCTGTATCGTCTGGCAAAAGGCAAAAAACCGCTATTTGCTACTGAACAAACCATTGCCCATCCGCAAGCTCCAAGGGAGATCCGAAAGGAGCTGCAACAGGCTGAACTGCTGGGTGAAACCGCCGATAACAAAAAAATCTACCTGTTTGATTACCGGCCGGATTCCGCAGTGATGCATGAGATCGGCAGGCTTCGGGAAATCACTTTCCGTCAAGTCGGGGAGGGCACTGGCAAAAAGCGTGATCTGGATGAATTTGACAGTATTTACCGACACTTAATCCTCTGGGATGAGCAAGAGCTGGAAATTGCCGGGGCTTATCGACTGGCCGATGTGGATAATATTCTGAGCCACGCTCATGGCCGGATTTACACCCAGCAGTTATTTGAATTTGATGGGAATCGCATGGCCCCTTATTTTGCTCAGGGGATTGAGCTTGGCCGCAGCTTTGTCAGTCCCAAGTACTGGGGCAAGCGCAGTCTGGATTATCTCTGGTATGGCATTGGCGCTTACCTGAAACGCTATCCGCACATACGCTATTTGTTTGGTCCGGTCAGTCTCAGCAACAGCTATCCTGACTTTGCCAAGGCGCTGATTGTGAATTTTTATCAACGTCACTATGCCGATAAGCAAGGGCTTGCCAAGGCAAGAACGCCATATGTGATGGAAGCGAATCTGGCAGAGCTGGTGGATCAGACATTGCTGCACAATGATGCCGACACCGATTTTGCTGAACTGCGCGAGCAACTGGCACATATGAATGTCACAGTGCCGACGCTTTACAAGCAATATGCTGAAGTATGTGAGCCGGGCGGTACCCGATTTATTGACTTTAATGTGGATGCCGACTTTGGCCACTGTATTGATGGTCTGGTACTGGTGGATTTACACAAACTCAAGCCGGCTAAACGCAAACGCTACCTTGGCGAATAAGTTCGGTCAGCGTCCGTGGCAGCGTTTGAATTTTTGGCCACTACCGCAAAAGCATAAGCTATTGCGTTCTGGTTTTATTGGCTTGAGCATCACGCCGTCCAGGTAATACCAGCGCTGTTCGATCTTGCAAAAGCGCGATCGTTCGTGCAGTTGTCCCAGCGGCGTGTCTTGATACCAGGCAACAAACTCAACCGTTGCTTCATCATTGCCGTCGAAGCTTGATTCAAGCACTTGCAGTCCAAGCCATTGTGTCTGCTCAATTGTCTGTTGCAGCTGCTCACGATCGTCCGACTGCCGCATCGCCGGTGCCAGAGTTTCCAGCAGGTAATCAGTCTTGCCCAGCGCAAACGCGCAATAGCGCGAACGCATCAGGCTTTCGGCATTTTGTGCAGGCAAGCCATCGTGCAATGGTTGGCAACAGTGCTGGTAGTGTCTGCCACTCAGGCAAGGGCAGGCGAAGTCAGTCATCGAAGCTCAACCGATACAGATCCGGGTGTATGAATTGATATGCCAACCGTTGTTGCACTTTCTGATTGCTGACGATTTTCCAGTCTTGCGGCGTGTCATCGTCCAGACTTTTGGGTTCAGGTAAACCAAGCTGAGCTGCCCAGTACCCATAAAACTCGCGCTTGGCAGGGTGGAAATCTGCGCAGCCGTTATAGACTTCCCCCCACGATTGCTGCTGAATAATGGCGTCGATGATGCCTAGACAATCATCCAGGTGAATCAGGTTTACCGGAGCAAGCGGTTGGCTAATTACTTTGCCCTGACTGAAAAACCGTCCGGGATGTCGGCGGCCACCAATCAGTCCGGAGAAACGCACAATCGTGGTAGTGAATCCCTCGTGTGTCTGTAGCAGTTGTTCAATCTGCCACAGTGCACTGTCAGGGTTTTCTGCCGCTTCATCTTCACTCACCTGACGATTCAGGTTCAGATACACCGATGTTGAGCTGACCATCAGTACTTTCTGCACTGGCGAGCTTGCAATAGCCAGTGCCAGTTTTTGATAAGCATCAAAGTCTTTGCCGGTGATATTGATGATGAGTGTTTCACTATCGAGGAAGTCTTTCGGGATAGCTAATTGCGTATCAACAATATAGCCGGTGGCCCCGTGTTGACTGAGTAATGGCAGCTTATCGATGTTTCGAGTGGATGCCTTGACTGCATACCCCTGTTTGACGAACATGTCGATGAGTGGCAAACCAAGCCAGCCACTGCCAAGAATACTGATTGAGTTTTTCATCATGCCTTGCGTGTTTAGGAGAAAAGCACGGTTGCAATGAAACCGGCCATAAGCACGTAATATAACATCGGCAGCAAGGTGAGTCGGATGATCTCGCCTTCACGTCCTGATAGATTCACCACCGCGGCAGCGGCCACAACATTCACCACGCAAATCATGTTGCCAGCGTTGGCACCCAAAAGTTGCAAGGCAAGAATGACCTGTTCAGGCAAGTCGGCTTGTATGGCGATGGATTGCTGAAAACTGGCAAACATCAAATTTGAAAAAGTGGCCGAACCCGCAATAAACGAGCCCAAAGCCCCCAAAGCGGGGGCCAGCCAGAACCAATAATCAGCAAGATTCTCAGCGGTGATCACAGCCAGTTCCATCGGCATTGCCTGCAAACCGGCATCGTTAACATCAGAGTGCAGAAATATTCGCACCATGGGAACTGCAGCAGCCAGCGCGATGCTGGAGGGTAACAGCATACGGCCACTGTGTAGGACTGCCTTGTGCAAATGTGAGGTTTTGCCGCCTTGCAGCAACAGCGTGATAAGCGCGGTGACCACAAACAGAAAGCCCGGCAAGTAAAGCGGCGCCACCGAAGCAGAAATTTGAGTCGACAAGATCTCATTCCAGTGAATTTGCACTGAAGACAGCAATGCTTTGAGCGGTAAAAAATCCAACCTTGAAACAATCAGCAAGCCGGCAATCAGCAGATAAGGCACCCAGGCGCGGAAAAGACTGAGTCCGTGACTGCTGGTACTCAGCCTGGAATGAATTTGTTCTGATGATTGACGTAATGCATCATCTTTTGAAAAGTACCAGACAGTTTTGGGAAGCAACCAGCCTTTTTTGATGAACAGTGTGACGATAGCCAAACCGGCCATGGCGCCCAGGATAGAGGGAAATTCTGGCCCCAGAAAACGGGCAACTGTCCAGGCGGGCAGCAGAAAGGCCAAACCAGAAATCAGTGCAAAAGGCGCGATCTGTAAACCGGGTAACCAGCTGCGATCCTCACCAAAAACTCGACATAGTAGCAGGCACATGATCACTGGCAGTAGCGAGGCAACCAGGATATCAATGGCAATTGCTGTCAGGGCAATTTCCATCAGTGCTGATTCTGAAACAGAATCAAGTCCTCGGCCCATGCCGATAATGACCGGGGTGCCCACTGCGCCAAAAGAAACCGGGCTGGAATCGGCAATTAATGTCAGCACAACAGCTGCCAGTGCGGGGAAGCCAAGCGCCAGCAACAAGGGTGCGGCGATTGCTGCAGGCGTTCCAAAACCGGCGGCACCTTCGAGAAAACAGACAAACAACCAGCCAATCAAAATCGCCTGAACCCGTCTGTCTGGTGAGATGGTACAAAATCCGGCCCGAATTACGGCAATGGCGCCGGTTTCCCGAAGTACATTGAGCAGCAGGATGGCACCGAAGATGATCCATAAAATGGATGCACCAATCATCAAACCTTCTGCACTGGCTGCTGTCAGTTGACGGACAGGCACTTGCCAGAAAAAGAAGGCAAACAGGGCAAATATTGCCAGACTGAGTGGCATGGCTCTGGTGGCCGGCATACGAAACACGACTAACAAAAGCAGTACGGAAAAGACCGGCGTTAGTGCGGTGACAAGTTGTAACGGACCCATGAAAGTACCTAGTAAGGCAATGCAGATGATCATGTTACCGTACAATCATCTTGGTCAACTGCAGTGTAGTATCTTCAGTCATAAGCACAAACGACGATGAAAGATACTACCCTTGGAATTTGTGGCAGATCTCTATCAGAATACGGTTAAGCCACTTATCAACAGAACGGAAAAGCAATGAGTAAGGATTATCAGAAAATTGTTGAATCTGCCCATGCCTTGCATGGCGATCATGTGCTCGATGCCTTGGAGAGTTCATCACATGGCCTGAGCAGTGACGAGGCCACAAAAAGGCTCGAACAGCATGGTCCTAACAGCCTGCCAGCGCCAGAAAAAGAAGGCTTGCTGAAACGTTTTTTCAAACACTTTCATGACTTGCTCATCTATATCCTGATTGTCGCGGCGCTGGTCACAGCTTTACTGGGGCACTGGATTGATACCGGGGTGATTCTGGCGGTAGTGGTGATCAATGCCATCATCGGTTTTATTCAGGAAGGTAAAGCCGAACAAGCCTTGGCCAGTATTCGAAAAATGCTCTCGGCACTGGCCCATGTGCACCGTGACGGACACTGGCGAGAAATCGAGGCGGAAACGCTGGTTCCGGGAGATGTGGTGCGCTTGAAGTCCGGTGATCGCGTACCGGCTGACCTGCGGCTCATCAATGTCACCGACCTTCGAATTGAAGAGTCGGCATTAACCGGTGAGTCTGTACCCGCCGACAAAACTACCGAGGCCGTTGAGGCGGATGCCGGAGTAGGAGACCGTCATGGCATGGCCTATTCCGGTACCTTGGTCGCCGCCGGGCGTGGTCTCGGCGTAGTGACGGCAACCGGTGCTTCGACACAAATCGGTCAAATCAACCAAATGATTGGTGAAGTGCAAACGTTGGCGACACCACTGACCCGGCAGATGAATGAGTTTGGCAAGGTGCTCTCAGTGGTGATTGTTGGCCTGGCCTTTGCCATGTTTTTAATCGGCTGGTTGTTACATGACTTCAGTGTTAACGAGCTGTTTCTGGCGGCAATAGGCTTTGCGGTGGCCGCTATCCCCGAGGGCTTGCCTGCCATTTTAACCATTACCCTGGCCCTCGGTGTGCAGCGTATGGCGATTCGTAATGCCATCACCCGCAGACTCAATGCAGTGGAAACCCTGGGATCTGTCACTGTGATTTGCTCTGATAAAACCGGCACCCTGACCAAGAATGAGATGACGGTGCGTCATGTGGTGACGCGTGCTGCTCGTTATGATGTCAGTGGAACCGGCTATGCGCCGGAGGGTGAAATCAGTCTCGACGGGCACATTGCTGAGCTGTCAGCACATGACGATTTGCATGCGCTTGTTGAAGTCGCCAGTGTCGCCAATGACAGTCATGTTGCCAGGCACGAGGGTATCTGGACTTTAACAGGTGAACCGACCGAGGGGGCGCTGTGCACACTGGCCTTGAAAGCAGGTTTTTGCTCAGACGACTATCAGCGTCTCGCCAATATCCCATTTGAATCTGAAAACAAATTCATGGCAACGCTCAGTGAAACCAAGCAAGGCCAGCGCCGCATTCTGCTCAAAGGTGCACCGGATCGCTTATTGGACCGTTGCCAATATCAGCGCAGCGCTAACGGCACAACGGAGCCACTCGACAAAGCATTCTGGGAGATGGAAATAGATGCACTGGGCGCAGAAGGATTGCGTGTGCTTGCGGCTGCAGCCCGAGAGCTTGAGTCAGAGCATGATGATCTTAAATTGACCGATCTTGATAAGGATATGGTGTTTCTGGGACTGATTGGCATTATCGACCCGCCACGCCCAGAAGCGATTGCCGCGATTAAAGCCTGTCATCAGGCAGGTATCAGAGTGAAAATGATTACCGGTGATCATGCCGGTACAGCGATGGCCATTGGCCGCGAAATGGGCATTGGCGATGGTCAGCATGCCACTACCGGCGCTGAAATAGAAACTGCAACCGATGAGCAGTTACAAGCGCTGGCACACGACAACGATATCTTTGCCCGAACCAGTCCAGAACATAAATTACGACTGGTCAAAGCTTTGCAGGCACGCGGCGAAGTGGTGGCGATGACCGGTGATGGTGTCAATGATGCACCGGCGTTGAAGCGCGCCGATGTCGGTGTCGCCATGGGCATCAAGGGCACGGAGGCGACCAAGGAAGCTGCTGATATTGTGCTGGCTGATGACAACTTCAGCTCCATCGAAAAGGCAGTTGAAGAAGGCAGAACCATTTATGACAACCTGAAAAAAGCCATTCTGTTTATTCTGCCGACCAATGGTGCACAAGGATTAGTCATGCTGGCGGCAGTGGTGTTCGGACTGGTATTGCCACTCACACCGGTACAAATTCTCTGGGTGAACATGGTGGTGGCGGTCACCCTGGCATTGGCACTCGCCTTTGAACCTGCCGAACCGGAAGTTATGCAACGACCGCCGCGAGATCCGGCTGCATCGATTATTGATGCCGGTTTTCTCTGGCGCATAGCTTTTGTGTCTCTATTAATCGGTGGCGCCACATTGATGGTGTTTCAGTATGAAATTGCCATGGGTATGCCATTGGATGTGGCAAGAACCATGGCCGTCAACACGCTGGTATTTGGACAGCTTTTCTATCTTTTCAACAGCCGTTTCTTGCGTGAATCGGCCTTGAGATTACCGTTGCTGTTTAGTAATCGTGCCGTCTGGATTGCGGTCAGTGTTCTGATCGTGCTGCAACTGCTGTTTGTGCATGCGCCATTCATGCAGCTCTGGTTTGGCACGGCAACGCTGGAGCTTAGACATTGGTTGATCCCGGTCGGTATCGGCTTTGTGGTGTTTCTGGTAATCGAAACAGAGAAATATTTGCTGCGCCGCTGGGCGGTTAAATAGCTGTGAAACTGGCTGATTTTTGGCCTGTCACGTATGATGCCTCCGGCGTCGATTATTGATAGATTTAAGGTCGCATCAAACATGCGTAATCGTGCTGTGATGGTTATTCACAGATATTCAATCTCATGCACAAACTCCTGTGACTCATAAAAGCTTTTAGATGATGGATTGGTCAGACCAGAATACTGCTGAACTTGAACAGATAATCTTGCAGGCCAAGCTTTCTGAACCACAGGAGAGAACCCTCAAGCTCAGTTTTCAGGAACAGGTCGTTTGGCTCAAACAAGCCGAGCAGCCACGCAATCTTCGCTGGCAGCAGTTAGGCCGAGTGATGGCAAAGCTGACCGGTAACAAAATGTTTGTTTCAGCACTGGGGTTGGGAGGGGAGCAGGCACTTGAGAAAGAGGCTGCTCGACTGAGGATGCTGGCTGAGGCCGGTATTTCAGTACCGATAGTGTTAAAACAGACCCGGCAATGGATATTACTGAGTAATGTTGGGCCTGCCGTTCATAAATGGTTACGCCGACCTGATAGTCCGGCTGCTCTGAAGCGAACTATTGTGCTTAAGACTGCTGAAGCCATGGCACAACTTCACCAGCTCGGCTTCTGGCATGGTCGTCCGGCACTGCGTGACATGGCCTATGATGGCGCACAGATCAGTTTTCTTGACTTTGAAGAGGATCCAGCGGCCTTGATGACGCCAGAACAATGCATGGCTCGTGATGCATTTCTGTTTGTCCATAACCTGTATCGAAATCTCGCTATCAGCGAACCGCAGTTACTTGACGAAGTGATTGCGCAGTATCGCAGTCAATGTCCACAAAACGTCTGGCTTGCCACCCGGAAAATGGTCAAGACCATGTGGTTCAGTTACTATCTTCTTAGATTGCTTAAACCGCTCTCTGGCAAAGATGGGCGTGCCGCCTTGTTTGCCTTTGAGGTATTTCGTGCGGCTTAATAGCGCATCGACTTCAAAACTATCGGGAACTGTTGGTTTTTCAAAAAGTCCCATTCAAGCAGACACTTATCTGCAAATTAATAAAAAAAACAAATCATGAAATTATTTAAACGGACGTTATTTGCACTTTTAATGGGGCCAGCGGTGGTCTCGGCTGACGGTGTTTTTAAACCGGGTGATGAGCTGTTATTGCAGACTTCGCTCTGGACCACGCACTACAAAAGTGACCCGGATCACAACGAACATCAGAAAATGATCAACCTTGAATGGTATCTGCCGACTTACATGGAGCCGGAATGGTTGCAGGCAGATGATCCGGACAGTTGGCGTAATGATGTGCGTTGGATGGTTGGCGCGGCCAACTTCAGAAATTCATTCAGTCAGCGCAGCACCTACGTCTATGCTGGCGGACGCTACCATTTCCCCATGACAGAAAACACTCGGGCCTACGTCAAACTGACAGCGGGTCTGCTACATGGCTATCGTGGCAAATACCGTCATAAGATTCCGCTCAACAATCTCGGGGTCGCCCCTGTCATCCTGCCGGCGGTGGGTGTAGAGGTCCACGACGTTAATCTTGAGTTGGTTCCTTTTGGCGCATCAGGTGTGATGGCCAATATTGGTTATTATTTCCGATAACGCCGATACAGCAGCACGCTCAATATCAACAACATCAGCACTATCAGCACTACCGACGCGGGCGGCATGAACCCGCTGCTGGCATTGACCGGCTGCCGCTGTTTTAAATGTTCCGGAAAAGCCCTTGGCGGTGATTCAACCGTTTGCCAATCGTTGCGATTGTCAGGCGTGCGTTCAATGTATTCCCAAATATCATAAGCCGGTGCACTGCCAGCGGCTCTGCTGGAAGGGATTTGCGGAATACTGACAAACCACAGCTGCTCGATATCGTTGACCAACTGTAGCTCAAACGTGCTGAGCTGGCGGTTTTCCGGGTCAGTGAGAATAGCCAGCAAATCACGGGCAGCGCTATCGAACGCCTGAGCAGGGTACAGCCGAGTTCGTTCCGTCATCATGTAGTCGTAGGCTTTGCGAGCCTCAGTCAAGCTTCGCTCACTGGTCAAAGCCAGAAAATAGGCAGCCACTGCTTTGAGCCTGCCCTCACGTCCCCGCATGGGGATTGACCAACCCAGCGCACGAAAGATATCCATGCTGACGCCAGCACAGTTAAACGCTGCGTGGTTGTAGACAAAGTCATGTTGATAAAAGTGATTAAAAACTTCATTGACCGAGAATTGATAGGCCTCCGCCAGTCGACTGTCTGACATCACCGCTACCAGCATGTAGGACGGACGATAATAGTTCTGACCGCTGTTGAGATCAGCCAGATAGTTATCCATGGGCGTCGGTGCGGCGATAATAGCCTTTTCGTTATAACTGTCGAGGTTGTAGAAGTTATTCACTAACCAGTGACGGTAGCTGCCATCAGCCATGAATCGACCGGTCACTACTGCAAAGTGCCCAGCCATTGCTTCGTCATCATCACCTTGAGCGCCATTGAGCATCAGTCCTATAACGGCCTCGGGTGTCGAAGAACGAAACCCTGCGCTACGCTGCCAGATCAGTCTGGATTGATGCGTTTGATCAGCGTCTCTGACCAGCTGCTCAACAGATTCCCCCCGCTCGAGACTTTTCAATGGTTGGCTAAGATTCAATCGAAAGTCATTGGGCCAAACGGTTCTGGCGATAAACCCGCCTTTGCCATCCGCTTCGCCGCGGATATTGAGTGAACGTTTATTAAAAAACTCAGTGGTGTCCTGGTTCCAAAAAGCCTGATTAGCAGGAATTTGTTCGGTCAGTGTCAATGGAATTCTTTTGCCAGTGGACAGACGAAGTTGAGCGCCATCGGCAATTAAGCGGACATTTTTCAATTGCAGAGATGATGCCAGCCAGATGGGCGTCGGTTTTAGCGGAATTTCAGGAACGCTTGTCAGCCAGTCAGGTCTGACCGCGCTGTTCTGATCAACAGGCACTGTTGCAAGTGCAATGATTTCGTCCTGAAAATACCAGGCAGCAGCGGGCACAACAGGGCAGTCTTCCATGACTGATGTACAGATATGTAGTTGTTCCGATGGCGTCAGTCCCAGCCAGTCTGCGGAAACTGTCTGTGGCAGGGTTGTCATAAGCAGGCATAGCAAGGTGATGATGGAGCTTGAGCTGCGGGTCATCGGTATTTTGTGTCCGTCGTTAACTGTTAGTTGTGGAAAGTTCGCGAGTTCATGTTCAGGATAAGCAAACTTCGTCTAGTGTACCTGTCGCCACAGAAAAATCTGTAAACCAAGTGGCTGCAATGCAAAATATCCTTGTTGGTGACGCCATTTATTCATTGGGCTTGTCTATACTGTGATGAGTCTTTCAAAAGGATCACTGCCCAAAAATGACTGAGCCGACACGTAACAAACGCCCAATGGGAACGGCTTTTACCATCGCTTTCTGGATTCTGTTACTGATCGGGCTTGCTCAAATCTTTGGAGACTATCTGGATCGGCGCAATAATCCGAATCGTCACCTGGCGGCGTTTGATATCAGCGAAGGTAACGAACTGGTACTTCAACGTAATCAACGAGGCCATTATCTTGCGCCTGGCTTTATTAATGGTCATCAAGTGCAGTTTCTGGTTGATACCGGTGCCACCAGTATCAGCGTTCCGGAGTCAGTGGCCAAAGCCGCGGGTTTGGAGGAAGGCAGGCGAGGCCTGGTGTCTACGGCCAGCGGCGTGGTGCATGTCTATCAAACCCAAATTGAAGAGTTACAGTTGGGGCCAATACGCATGCGTGATGTTCGAGGCCATATCAATCCTCACATGCCGGACAACACGGTATTACTTGGCATGAGTTTCATGCGGGATCTGGAGATCATCCAGCGTGACGGCACGCTGACCTTGCGAGTGCCGGAATAGCTAACATAACGCGCTGAGGCACTAAGACTATCTATGTTTTATGGCATTTGCCGATGGTTTTCTGACGCATTTGATGCTGAAAATCTCAGTATTGATGACACACTGATAATAAATTTTGTACATCAGAACCTAACAATATCCCTTGCAAACCCGCACCAACACTCATTATGAACAGATAGGATAAAGAATCCAGTTTTTCTTGGTTTGGTTTGATCAACCGATTTCCTAGTATTCGCTTGCACTCAGCGAATACAGGAGATAACAGGGTGAACACAAAACTCAAACCACTTAGAAAACACTTGTTGCTGGCAGGGCTTGTCGCTTTGCTGCCTGCAACGTCATGGGCTTATGCCGGCAGTGATGCCGAGCGTATCCAGAAACTTGAGCAACAGGTCAATCTGTTGCTGGAGCGACTGTCGGCCCAGGAATCACAACTCAATCAACAACAGCAGGACATCAGCGAGACCAAGGCCGCGACCAAGGGCAATGTCATTGCCAGCACCAACGGTCGCAGTTTGACCTTTAAGGATGCCGATGGCGATTTCAGCTTTACTGTCGGCGGGCGCCTTCAAGCCGATGCCGTTTATCACAACGAAGATGATATCAAGCTCGGTGATGGCAGCCGGTTCCGACGGGCATTTCTGGATATCCGCGGTACTGTCTATCGTGACTGGAACTATCGTTTCCAATACGACTTTGCCAGACCCGGTGGCAGTGACAACTCACAGCGCGGTATCCGCGATGCCTACGTTCAATACACCGGCTTCACTCCAGATATTACTGTGGGGCAGTTCAAGCAGCCGTTTGGCCTCGAGCACCTGACCAGCAGTCTCAACACCACCTTTAATGAACGCGCGTTGACCAATGTGTTCAATCCGGATCGGGCGATCGGTCTGGGGCTGAGCCATGGTGGCAGCAACTGGAGTCTGTCGGGCGGCGCTTTCGGCGAAAAAGCCGAGGTTGATCCGGCTGATGAAGGTAACGAAGGTTGGGGGCTTGTCGCGCGCGGTACTTTTAACCCAATCATTGAAAAAGATCGTCTGGTGCATCTGGGTGCAGCCGTTTTGCACCGGAATCCAGAAGAGGGGGACTTGCGCTTTCGCGAGCGACCTGAAGCCAATGTCACCGGGGTGCGTTTCATTGATACCGGCACCATCGGCAATGTTGATGACTATCAGCAATACGGTCTCGAAGCGGCAACGGTACTGGGCCCATTCTCATTGCAAAGTGAATATATCAACACACGTGTGCAACGGGGTAGTGGCGATAAAAACCTCAACTTTAATGCCTGGTATGTCTATGCCAGTTACTTCCTGACCGGCGAGTCACGTGGCTATAACGCCAAGAGCGGTGCTTTTGGTGCTGTACGGCCGAATTCAACTGTTGGTCAGGGTGGTATTGGTGCCTGGGAAGCAGGCATTCGATATAGCCGTGCTGATCTTAATGATGGCAGCTTCATCGGCGGTGATCAGGACAACCTGACGCTTGGCGTCAACTGGTATGCCACCGACAACATCCGCTTCTCAGCCAACTACATCAAGGTGCTCGATGTCGACCGTCCGGGTAACGCTGCAGATGGCGAAAAGCCGAGCATTTTTGCCCTGCGTGGCCAAATTCATTTTTAAACCCTTTTGAAAATCTAACTTTAAGGAATAACCACCATGAAATTAAAACAATTGATTATTGCCCTGCCACTGGCACTGAGCGCAGTGAGTTTTTCGGGTATTGCCCACGGCAGCGACAACTTGCTGAACGTGTCCTACGATCCGACCCGTGAACTCTATCGTGAATATAACGCATGGTTCGCGGAAAAATGGAAAAGCGAAACCGGCAAGTCACTGAACGTGCGTCAGTCACACGGCGGTTCTGGCTCACAGGCCCGGGCCATTATTGATGGTCTGGATGCCGATGTGGCAACACTGGCACTGGCTTATGATGTTCATGCCTTGCATGCTCGCGGCAATCTGATCCCCGAGAACTGGCAGGAACGTCTGCCTGGCAACAGCTCACCATACACTTCAACCATTGTATTGCTGGTCAGAGCCGGTAATCCGAAAAACATCAAAGACTGGGATGACTTGATTCGTGATGATGTGCAGGTCATCACACCCAATCCCAAGACTTCAGGCGGGGCACGCTGGAACTATCTGGCGGCATGGGGTTATGCCGAGCAGAAATATGGCAGCAAGGAAGCTGCTTACGACTTCGTCAAGAAGGTCTATGGCAATGTTCCGGTACTGGATCCAGCCGCACGTGGCGCGACCAATACCTTTGTCCAGCGCCGCATTGGCGATGTATTCATTGCCTGGGAAAACGAAGCTTTCCTGTCGGTAGAGCAGTTGGGACGTGGTCAATATGAAATCGTCGTCCCTTCGGTCAGCATTCTTGCGGAACCGCCGGTCACGGTGGTGGATGCCAATGTTGATCGCAAAGGTACCCGTGAACTGGCAGAAGCTTATCTGCAAGGGCTGTACACGGACGACGCTCAGCACCTGGCGGCCAAGCACTACTACCGTCCTTCAAACCCAGACATTGCAGCGCAATATCAAGCGCAGTTTCCTGAGGTGAATCTGTTCACCATTGATGAAGTATTTGCCGGCTGGGATAACGCACAGCAAACGCATTTCAACGATGGCGGAGCATTTGATCGGATTCTGGAAGAGCTGGCTCAAAAACGCTGAACGTAAACATTGAACCACACACTTTGAAGATGTTGTCCCTGCGAGGGGACAACATTGTGTTGTAAAGGAGAAGCTGAATGTTCAGCACTGCACAGGCTAAAAGCGTTATCCCCGGTTTTAATATCACCATGGGATTTTCGCTGCTGTATTTGACTTTTATTTTTCTGATCCCGGTTGGAGGGCTGTTGTTGTACACCTCATTGATGAGCTGGGATGAATTCTGGCGAGCAGTCAGTCATCCACAGGTGGTTGCGTCATACAAATTGTCGTTCACCGCTTCATTTATTGGGGCGTCGATCAATCTGGTGTTTGGCTTTCTTGCCGCGTGGGTGCTGGTGCGTTACCAGTTCCCGTTCAAGCGCATTATTGATGCCTTGATTGATCTGCCCTTCGCCTTGCCGACGGCTGTGGCGGGGATTGCCCTGGTGACCCTGTATGCCAGTACTGGCTGGGTGGGACAGTATTTTGAGTTGTTTGATATTCGCATTGCTTACACGCAAATCGGTGTGGTCATCGCATTGACTTACATCGGCTTACCGTTTGTGGTGCGTACCGTACAGCCAGTGCTGGAGGATTTTGAAGCAGAACTTGAAGAGGCTTCGGCTGCCTTGGGTGCTTCACGCCTGACCACGGTGATTAAGGTCATCTTGCCAGCGTTATTACCGGCTTTGCTAACAGGCTTTGCGCTTGCTTTTGCCCGGGCCCTGGGTGAATACGGTTCAGTGGTATTTATTTCCGGTAATCTGCCTTATGCCACTGAAATCACGCCGTTACTGATTGTCGCCAAAGCCGAGCAATATGATTACAACGGCGCGGCAGCGATTGGCACCGTGATGCTGGTGGCAGCCTTTGTGCTGTTGTTGGTCATTAACTTTCTGCAGTGGTGGTCCAGCCGCCGCTTTTCACATTAAAGGGGAATGCAGTTATGTCGACTGTAACCAATGCTTCGGCGTTGCCGCTGGACCGATCAGGTTTGTGGCGCCGTGCCACTGAAGAACCGCAATGGGTCAGACGAACATTAATAGGCACGACGTTGGTTTTTCTGTCCATGTTTTTAATTTTGCCCTTGGTCGTAGTGTTGTATGGCGCTTTTGAACAGGGTTTGAAAGTCTGGTTTGCTGCTATCAATGAACCGGATGCTGCCGCATCGATTCGACTGACTTTATTAGTGGTGGCCATCGTGGTGCCTATTAATGTCGTGTTCGGAGTGGCTGTTGCCTGGGCTATCGCCAAATTTGAGTTTCGTGGCAAGACCATTTTGATTTCAATGATTGATATGCCGTTCGCCATTTCGCCGGTGGTGGTCGGTTTGATCTTTGTCATTTTGTTTGGCTCCCAGGGATGGCTGGGCAACTGGCTCAGTGCTCATGATCTGCGCATTATCTATGCCGTTCCCGGCATCATTATTGTCATTGCCTTTGGCACCTTGCCGTTTATTGCCAGAGAGCTGATTCCGCTGATGCAGCAACAGGGTAAACAGGAAGAGGAAGCTTCACTGACTTTAGGTGCCAGTGGCTGGAAAACCTTCTGGTATGTGACCCTGCCCAATATCAAGTGGGGACTGTTATATGGCGTGATTCTGTGTAATGCCCGGGCGATGGGGGAGTTCGGAGCGGTGGCCGTGGTGTCTGGCCGTATTCGCGGCGAGACCAACACCATGCCTCTGCATATCGAGGTGCTCTACAACGAGTACATGTTTACCGCAGCGTTTGCCGTGTCGTCGCTATTGACCGGACTGGCACTGGTGACCATCGCCATCAAGAGCTTTATTGAGTGGCATGAGAACCGTAATCGCGTTACTGCCTGACAATCAACCCATTATCAAGAGATTTTGACATGAGTATTCGAGTAGAAAATATCAATAAAAAGTTTGGTGACTTTGTGGCGCTGGACAATATCAGTCTGGAATTGCCTGAGGGTCAGTTGACTGCACTGTTGGGACCTTCGGGTTCGGGAAAGACCACGTTACTTCGTATCATCGCCGGGTTGGAACAACCTGATTCCGGCAGCATTGCTTTTTATGGCAAGGACCAGACTGATCAGCATGTCAGTGAGCGTGGCGTGGGCTTTGTGTTTCAGCACTATGCTTTATTCAAACACATGACAGTGTATGAAAATGTTGCGTATGGTTTGACTGTCAAACCGCGCAAGGAACGCCCGAGCAAGGCCGAGATCCACAAAAAGGTCATGAGTCTGCTGGAACTGGTTCAACTGGACTGGACCGCTAATCGTTATCCTAACCAGTTATCGGGTGGTCAGCGACAACGTATTGCGCTGGCCAGAGCGCTTGCCGTTGAGCCCAAGGTGTTATTGCTGGATGAGCCGTTTGGTGCACTGGATGCCAAGGTTCGAGCCGAGCTGCGTCGCTGGCTGCGTAAGTTGCATGATGAAATTCATGTGACCAGCGTGTTCGTGACTCATGATCAGGAAGAAGCATTAGAAGTTTCAGACCGTATTGTGGTGATGAATCAGGGCAGAATCGAGCAGGAAGGTACGCCGGATGAAGTTTATGAGCAGCCAGCGACTCCGTTTGTCTATGGCTTTCTCGGTTCGGTCAACCTGTTTCACGGCCGTTTTGAACAACATCAGATTGTGGTGGGGGCAGACGCCATTGAACACCGTGATGAAGCGCTGATCCATGGTACCGATGTATTTGCTTTTGCCAGACCAAATGAGCTGGAAATTATCACCGATGTTGATGCGACTAATGGTATTTTGGCAACAGTAACGCAGGTGCTGGCTTATGGGCCGCAACCCCGAGTTGAACTCGAAGGTGTCAATGAGATAGGGCAGCCGCAACATTTTCAGGTGGCATTGCCACCGGAGTCCATCAAAGGGCTTGCACTGCAAATTGGCCAACGCGTCCGTCTGGTTCCGTCAAGGCTCAAGGTTTTTGAACGTGATAGCAGTGCAGTGGTAGCAGGGGATAAGACAACGTGAATTTCCAACAACTGAGAATTATTCGGGAAACGGTAAAACATGACTTCAATTTGACCGAAGTCGCAAATCATCTCTACACCTCTCAGTCAGGTGTGTCCAAGCACATCAAGGATCTCGAAGATGAATTGGGTGTTGAACTTTACATCCGAAAAGGCAAACGCCTGACCGGGCTCACCGAGCCTGGCAAGGAGATGTTACCGATTGTTGAACGGATGTTGCTTGATGCCGGTAACGTTAAGCGACTGGCTGAGCATTACAGTCAGCGGGATACCGGTACTCTGACGCTGGCCACCACGCACACGCAGGCTCGGTATGTGCTGCCACAGGTGATTACGCCGTTTAAATTACGATACCCCAAAGTACATCTGAAACTGCATCAAGGCAGTCCCGATGAAATTGTAGAAATGCTGGTGGATGGTCGGGCCGATATCGGCATTGCGACCGAGGCTTTGGGCGATATTCCGGAGCTGGCCAGTTTTCCTTATTACAGTTGGCACCATGCGGTGATCGTACCTGTCGATCACCCCTTGTCTAAACTGGATAAATTGACGCTGGCGGATCTGGCTGCCTGGCCGATAGTCACCTATCACGAGGGCTTTACCGGCAGGGCCAGCATTGATCGCGCTTTTACCCATGCCGGGATAGAGCCTGATGTGGTGATGTCAGCGCTGGATGCTGATGTGATCAAGTCATACGTCGAGCTGGGGTTGGGGATCGGCATTGTCGCCGCCATGGCTTTTAACGCTGAGCGTGACAATCAGTTACAACGCATTGACACGGCTCACTTATTTGATGCCAATCAGACCAAGATTGCGGTCAGGCGGGGCCACTATTTGCGGCAGTTTGCCTATGACCTTATCAATCTCTGTGCGCCTGAGCTGGATATCGAGCAAATGCGCAGAGAAGTAGCGATCTGAGTATTAACCAGACTAAGGCTGACAACAAACCCGCCTGCATTGCTGCTGTGCGGGTTTTTTGTATCAACTGGTCTGCCTCGCTTAGCAATTTTCCTGCAAAGCAAAGCGTTTTTTCTTGGTTCTGTTGATAAAGCCAGCGACCTATCATGTGCTCACTATCACTGACAGCAAACAAGGAGCACAACGATGAGTATCATTGCCATCAACAGTCGAAACCAGTTCAAAGGCGTTATCAAGCAAATCAAGCGAGGTGACGTGGTTTCTGAAGTCGAGGTCAACACCGGTGCGGGTATTATCACCTCGGTGATTACTACCTCTTCACTGGATGATTTGAAGCTCAAGCCCGGATCAGAGGTTATTGCGCTGTTCAAATCAACAGAGGTCGCACTGGCCAGTTTTAGTAAAGTGTAGTTTGCAGCCATGTCTTCAAAATTGCTGACAGTTCCCGGCTATCACGGTAGTTGTGAACATCACTGGCAGAGCTGGTTGGAACAGCAATATGTCCTGGCCGAACGAGTCACTGGTATTGACTGGGAACAGCCACACTTGCTGGTTTGGGCTCAGGCCATTGAACGGCAGATCGTTGAGTCTAAACAGCCGGTGATACTGGTTGCGCACAGCTTTGGCTGTCTGGCTGCTACTCTGGCCGCTGTTCGACATCCAGCCAGGATAGCCGGTTTGATTCTGGTGGCACCGGCTTCGCCAAAACGTTTCGGACAACAAGGCTTCTTTGGAAGCAATACCGAGTATGGGCGTGATATCAGCCAACTCTTACCGCAACAGGCATTGCCGGGTCTGGGTTTGATGATTGGCAGCGAAAATGATCCATGGATGGACATCGATTCGGCCAGATATTGGGCACGAGTCTGGAATCTGGCTTTTTACAATGCAGGCAGGCTTGGACATATCAACGTTGATTCAGGTCATGGCTCGTGGCCCCTGGTGAAAGAATTCACCGATGCTTTGCTGGAAGCACTGGCACCGTTGCCTGGCGAAGATATTAGCTATCTGGGCCGCTGGAATCGCTTGCAGCGAAGCCCAGGCCTTGGTCGACAGTTCGCTGCGCAAAAAAAGCTTGAATACGTTTAATTACTGACATGGAAAATTTGATGACTTTGGGCAAAGCCAGTATCGCGGTGAATTTCAATCGGTAGTCACCATTAAATCATTGAGGCTGGTCTTGCCAATTTGTTCAGGCATAAAGCTGACCTCATATCACTCTGTATATATAATTTGCCAGCTCGCTGAGCCTCTGAGCATAGCGACTAAAATCCACAATTGAGAGTCGGATGGAAATCAACAACCACAAAGAAGTGCTTGAGCAGTCGCAGCCAGTCAGTTTTCGTGAAGCCTTCTGGTTCTGGCTAAAACTCGGCTTTATCAGCTTTGGCGGCCCGGTAGGCCAGATCGCCATCATGCACACCGAACTGGTCGATAAACGCCGCTGGATCAGTGAAAAACGCTTTCTGCATGCGCTGAATTTCTGCATGTTGCTGCCAGGGCCGGAGGCAATGCAGTTGGCCACCTATGTCGGCTGGCTGCTGCACAAAACCCGCGGCGCTATTGTTGCCGGATTGCTGTTTATTCTGCCGTCATTGTTGTTGCTGATCCTGTTGGCCTGGTTGTATCTGGCTTATAGTGACTTGCCGGCGGTCGCCGCGGTGTTGTACGGCATCAAGCCTGCCGTAGTGGCTATCATATTTTTTGCTGCTTACCGCATTGCCAAAAAGACCATCAAAACACCACCCTTCATGGTGATAGCGCTGCTGGCGTTTGTGGCCTTGTATCTGTTGCACATTGCCTTTCCACTTATCATTCTCAGTGCCGCGCTGCTTGGTTTTATTGTCGGAAAAAGTCAGCCTTCTGCTGCTAAAGCGGTGTCAGTGACCAAGGCCGAACCAACAGCAATGGGCCATACACGGTTCAGTTGGCGGCATAGTGCTACAGTGCTGTTGGTTGGCCTCGCGTTGTGGTTACTGCCGATGCTGTCGTTGTATCTGACACTGGGCTGGGATCACAGCCTGACGCAGATGGGCTGGTTTTTTACCAAGGCAGCCTTTTTGACCTTTGGCGGCGCCTATGCGGTTTTGCCTTATGTTTATCAGGGGGCGGTCAGTATCTACGGCTGGATAACGCCGGTACAGATGATGGATGGTCTGGCACTTGGGGAGTCCACACCCGGACCTTTGATCATGATCGTCGCATTTGTCGGTTTTATCGCCGGTTACACGGAAGCGTTCTGGGGCCCTGATGCGTCACTGACCGCCGGTGTCATGGCGGCGATCCTGGTCAGCTGGTTTACCTTTCTACCGTCGTTTGTCCTGGTATTGCTTGGTGGACCGATGATTGAGTCCAGTTATCAGACAGCGGCGCTGGATGCCCCTTTGAGCGGGATCAGTGCGGCGGTTGTTGGTGTGGTATTCAGTCTGGGACTGTTTTTTGCCGAGCATGTGCTTTGGCCGGAGCAAGCTGCAATTGATTGGCCTTCGGCGCTGATCATGCTGTTCAGTCTGCTGGCCCTGATCAAGCTGCGGTTAGGCATTATTCCGGTGCTGGCGATCAGTGCTTCAGTTGGTGTTGTGCTGCTGCTTGCTGGCCTTGCCGGCTAACCTGCCTGCCGGTAGCGTTGGTGCAAAATGCCAACGCGTTCAACATAGACTTCGGTTTCGGCATAGGGCGGAATGCCGTTAAAGCGACGAACCGCATTGGGACCGGCGTTATAGGCGGCTGTCGCCAGGCGAACATCTCCATTGAACTGGCGTAACATTTGCGCCAGATATTTCACACCGCCTTCGATGTTTTGACGCACATCAAAGGCATTTTCGACACCCAGATCTTTGGCGGTGCCAGGCATCAGTTGCATTAGGCCTTGTGCGCCTTTGCTGGACAGGGCTCTGGCGTTGAAGGCGGATTCTGCATGAATGACCGCACGCACCAGTGCCGGGTCGATCTGATAGCGGGTTGCCATACTGACCACGATATCAGCATAGGCTTGGGTATTAAGTGCGACAGAGTGCCAGTCGACACTTGAGCCAGGATCACAGGCGAAGCAGTCGTAGCGGATAATTTCAAACTGTGCCTGTGCCGGTTTCTGATCGGAAAATACAAAGCCATCACCTTCATCAGACAACGACTTGTAGATAACCGTCGGGCGTCTGGTGTCCAGAC
>NZ_APHR01000065.1 GCF_000349205.1 Methylophaga lonarensis MPL
TATCTATCTCGATACCCGAGGTCCAGCCCAGTGTGAGGCATCCAAATCCTTTTGCTGATATTCATCAATCATCACTGACCATTCTGTAGGTCGTGGTCTCATCAGAATACCTGCTCTGGCGTAGAGATCTCTCAGGAACAAAACCATACGTCGGGTATCTTCATTGTCCTGAAAGAAAGTCATTTCAAATTCGAAATTATTTCCGTCAGCGTCCTGAAGCACACCATCACCATTCCTATCCGCGTAACCGGCTTCTGTAAGCAACTCACGAGCACGAGTCAGATCAAAAGGTATTGGCTGATTGGCAGGATCATGCTGTGGTGAACGCGGGCTAAAAGGACTGACAGCGGGCTCAGCATAACCAATAAAAATCTCGTCAATGATTCGATTTACATCAGTCAGCATCGACATCGCCCTGCGCACCCGAATGTCGGCAAAACGAGTCTGTTCTCCGGCTCGCTCCTGATTCCATCCGATGTAGTTATATCCAGCAGTCGGACTCATATATTCGAAATGGGAGGAGCGCTCCATCAATGAAGAGTCATCGAGCAGGCGTTGATACTCACGCGGTCTGGCACCGTAAACATCGATATCGCCATTCCTGAAAGTGGTCAGACGTGCACTGTCGTTTTCAATCACTCGCCATACAATTCGGTCGAATGAAGGATCAACCGGCCCCCAGTAGCGCGGGTTTCTCTCCAGCTCAATCCTGCCCTGGTCGGGAGTCCAGTTTTCAGGGTCCAACATTCTGTATGGACCTGAGCCGAGCAGCAATCCCCTGCTCTCGTTAAATGTACGTGGGTCGTCGATGTATTTGCTGTAAAAATGCTGCGGCAGTATCGACATGGAGCCAGCCAGCTGCAGACTGTTGAAATAGGGTTCGTTGAATACAAACTCAACATGGTAGTCGTCAAGTGCCGTGACACGTTCGATGCGAGCCAGATAGGCTCTATGTCGAGGCGCAGCAATGATTTCGTTCATGATGAAATCAAAAGTAAACTGCACGTCATGGGCTGTCAGTGGAACGCCATCGGAAAAATTGACATCACGTCTAAGCGTGAACGTAATGGTGAGTCCATCAGATGAAATCACCCAGTCTTCCGCAAGAAGACCGCTCCAATCCAGCGTATCCGGGTCACGAACCAGCAATGACTCAAGCACATAGTTCTGCACTTCGGATGAATAAGCATCCGATGACACAAGCGGTGTCAAAGTACGAATACCGGAACCAAACGCCAGCATCAGCCAGTCTCCCGCAGCATAGTCAGTTTGCTCGGCAGCCTCACGCACTCGCTCGAAGGCATCAGGTTTTTGTCGCTCACTGGCGACAACTCTGGTAGTTGGTGATTCAAACTGCGCATTACGCAGATTATGTTCAAGCTGTCTCAGCAAACTGCGAGTTCTGCGTATGTCTTCCGCCTGTTCCTGCATGATTCGTGTCATGTCATTCATGCGGGCCCACTGTCGATCAATTTGCACCATCAACAGCACCATCAGCACAACCAGTAAGGCAAAAGCCAGCCAGCCACCTAATCGACTCATTTTGTTATTCCGTTGTTGTTATGTTCAAGCACATCAGCTGATGACAGCGCGCCACTCAGACCTGTATTTATTGCCTGCCGTCAGCTAAATTTTTGGCACCAGCACTGGACACCCTGTTTTGCAGGATGGTTCCAGCACCACTGTGCCCGAAGTCTGCAGATTGTCAATATTGCCATGTGGTGGCAGTGCTGACAAAATGCCTTCATATAAGGACATGACGCGGTATAGAAATGCAGACGCTGTCATCTTGAATCAGGCGACTTGGGAAAACAGTGTGATAAATCCGCACCAACTATCGGCCTTTCTATTCAAAGAACTGCATAGACATCCTATCGCTGCCCTGTTGCAACACTTGGCTTTTGTTGCCTTGCTGGCTGGCTATCTTGTCACTCAATTGACTACCGGACTATTCTTGAGCTGGCTGATAATTGCAATGACGGGGGCTATCTGGCAGTGGCTGATCAGTCAGCGATACCAGCGACGCACCGGTACAGACATTCAAAACCACCAAATCTCCTCTGTCAGTCTGGCTGCCCTTGGAGCAGGTCTCAGCCTCGGTCTGACTGCGTTACTGTTTCCACAGCTCGACGCTCACACCAGAATTGTCATCGTACTGATACTGACTGCAGCAGCGGCAGCTGGAATCTTCCGTCACAGTGCCTTCCCCTCGATTTATCTCGGTTTCATGCTGGGTACGCTATTGCCGACAATTGTCATGCTGTTGTTCATGAGCGGAGATCCTGACTGGCAACTGATACCCGCGCTGCTGCTGACCATTTGCCTGCTGTACTATTCGGCTGCACAACGACGTCAGGATCTGATGGACGATCTGATTTCCCGTTTTGGTCTGGAATCGGATGCAGGTGAGGATAAATTAACCCACGTCGCTAATCGCCGCCGTTTTGACCAGGTACTCAACGAGGAATGGTCCCGAGCCAGCCGCTCCGGATTGCCCATATCACTGATTATGGTGGATATCGATCATTTCAAGAAATTCAACGACCACTATGGTCATCAGGAAGGCGATCGCTGTCTGGCTATCGTTGCTCAGGCACTGGCTGAATCAGCACGCCGTCCCACAGACTTTGTTGCCCGGTATGGTGGTGAAGAATTTGTGATCGTACTCAACCAGACCCCGCGCAATGATGCCTATCAGCTGGCAGAACAAATGCGTAAACGGGTTGAAGATCTGAAAATAGTTAATGAGGATACGGCGCTGGGACAAGTCACCATCAGCCTGGGCGGCGTGACTGTGTTTGCTGATCCCGCCACTTCACCAGAAACAATGGTCAGACTGGCTGATGACGCCTTGTATCAGGTTAAAACTGCTGGCCGAAACCAAGTGCACTGGCATCACAGTACATTGACTGACGCCAACGATAGCTGATCACATCATCAGATCGGGTCGGTCCATTTCAACTGAAAACAGTTGTACAGAAATTGCTCCGCCATCTATGCCCAACACCGATAGCAAGGGGTCGACAGTGGTCTGAGCCAGAGCGACCAGTATCGGGGCAAGCAGTTGTGATAACAGTGCATCCACAATCAACTGGTCCAGTAATGGTACAGGCAGCACACCCAGCAAGGTCACATCTGTTGTCAAACTGCCGGACAGGTTTTCCAGACTGGCACCGACATCTGTTGATGCTGTCTGCACCATTGGCAAGGCATCTGCATCTCTGAGATCAACGCCATAAACCAATGCTACGCCGCCTGAATGATGCAAAGGCAGTCCGAGACCAACATCGACTCGAGCGACAGGTATCTGACCCAACAACAACACCTGAGCCGAGACATCGATACGTCCCATAGTGGCTCCACTATCACTGGCACGTGTCATTCGTAAATCTGCGATGCCGGGTTGTGTGCCGATTGTCACCACAGCATGGTTGGTTTGCAGACTGCTGCACTGTATTTGCTGCAACCAGGCACTGCCTTGAGCCACTGCCAGTTGCAATGCCAAATCGACGGTTGCTCGAGCCCCAATCAAGCCAGCAACATTCAGATTGATATCACCTTGGATCAGGGTTTGCATTTCAATCTGCGCTGTTTGCACTCGGGTCCGCCACTCACCATTACTGTCACGTAGCGGTGGACCTATAGCGATTTGTGGTGGTTCAGTAACCGTCAGTTGCGAAGAGATACTGGCTATTCCGGGGAGCGTCAGATCGAGTGGCAGCAATAATGCCTGACCGCCATTGGCAACCAGCGCGGTCGTTGTTAACAGATCTAGTAGATTAATATCAGCTTCTGCAGCCTGCTCTGGTGAGTCTGTAGTCACATCAAGCAAATCACCAATTGTCAGGTTAAGCGTATCAACTGATGCCGCAGCCAGGGACTGCATAGCAGCAATCACCGCCACATCTGCGGCGCCCTGTCCAACTGCATCGGCATACAAATGCAACAGCTCAGCAACATTCATATTGGTATTCAGAAGTTGTTCAACACTGCCAGCGGTTGCGGAAGCAGAGACCAAATCGGCAAGACTGATCTGGGTTGAGGCGATCCCCTGATAACTCAGCAGGCTCAGGTTGACCGGCGAACCAAGAATGCCGGTCAACAAAAGGTTTAACAAAGCCGCATCACTGTCCGAAAGACCAAGCAACATGCTGCCAGCCGAAAAACCGGCAATGGCTCGTCGCTCAGCCACTGCTGTCGCAGACAAGGTGACATCATTGCCCAGTAAGCCCCCGGCAAAAAAACTTGCTGGCACCGAGCGCCCTGCGGTGACCCGGACCGCCGAAGCCATTGACGCATTGCTGTCGACAAATTGTCGTAAACCACCCGCACCTGTACTCAGCGTTCCCAAGCGAACATCCAGTGTGTCGCTGGGCTGAGTCATGTGGTGATGGTTTGCTGCGCTTTGCTGAGCCAGTAACTGTGCGGATTGCAGACTGCCATCACCACAGTGTCCAGCACCTGATGAAGCATCCAGCACGGCCATATCAGCCACCATTTGCAAACGTCTTTGCTCTAGCATCAATCGGCCAGTATCAATCACCAGTGCGGCAAATAATACCGCCAGCAACAGAGTCAGGATGCCCAACAATCCGATGGCACCTCTCTGATATTGTGGATGACTGCCCGACATCAGACTGCCTTTAAAGCGAGCATTAGCCACACCGAACGCAGCAAGTTTCAACGGCCACTGCTTATCTGGCCACTGTCATCGGCCGTGTAATATTCCGGTATCGGATGACTGAAACTGTCTGAATAACGTTGATAAACACGATCCGCGATGGGTCCTGACAAAGGTTGTCGCTGGGTTGATGCCTGATCCCCGCTTCGCTGCAGTTCCAGCCACTGATTTGTTTGTTGTCCCGTGACAGGCGGCTGATTGATAATCACCATATCTGGTGGATTGTGAATTACTATTGGCTGATCAGCATGCACTATTACCATGGCATTGCTCAGCAGCAGAGCTGCTGTCATAAAATTGAGTTTGAAATATCTCATACACTGAACCTCTTTACGATGAAGCATGTTTATCGATATTCACTGCTGTTACGGATTTGTTCGGCCTGCGAGGTCAAGTCAGCCAGTGCCTTTGCATCCAGCTGCATGCGTCTGGACAGTGATTCAGCTTCTGCTTGTTGATTGTTAAGCAGTAACAGCAACAGCATATTGGTCGCGGCGAGGCCAGCCTGATCATCCAGCTCCATCGCAGTTAAAAACTCTGCACGTGCCGCAGGCAACTCGCCTTTTAGCAACAACACATAGCCGTAATCATTACGCACTCGCGCATCCACCGGTAGCAGACGTGCCGCCTGTGCCAACTGTTGACTGGCTTTATCCAGTTGCTGCTGACGTCCGGCAATTAGGCCAAGACCATGATGTCCCTGACCTTGCATACAGGTATCCAGCAGTGTTTCATAGAGCTGTTCGGCGTTATCGGTTCGCCCGGTTTGTCGCAAAATTTCGGCACGCAGATAGCGGGCATGCAAGGTTTGGCTATCCAGGTTATCCAGGTGTGCCAGCGCCGCGTGTAAACGCCCCCCCGCCATCAATTGCTCGATCAAATCCAGCTTCATTGCCGTGTCTGCATCTATCCGACCCTCACAATATTGCTTGCTGCTCATGGCTGAGCGTTGCTCACCGGTCTGGGCACAACCCATGAGCGCCAGCACAAATGCAATCGATATAAGATATTTCATGACACGCCCATCAATCCCTTGGCCAAAGCCATAAATCCCGGTCCAGCCAGAAAAATCAGCAAGGCCGGGAATAAAAACACCATCATTACCACCGACATTTTGCCGGACAGGGTATTAACGTACTCACGTAGCGCAGAAAGCTGACGCTCTTCAATCAGTTGACCAAACTTGATCAGGGTGTCGCGAATATTGCCACCATGCAGACTGACTTGTTTGAGAATGGCGACCGTATCAGACAATTCATTGACTTCAAGTGGCGCAGCCATTTCGGCCAGGGCATTGGCAGGCTCGAGACCTGCGTCGATCTGCCGAAGTACCATATTCAACTCTCTGGATAACTCTGGCGTTAACACCGTGCCTTCCTGATACAGCACACGCAGGGCATGCTCGGTTGACAGACCGGCTTCAAACAACATGCGCAACAAATGAATTGCCGTGGGCATTTCTCTGGCTAGCTGGCTGCGTCTCAGCCGAGCTTTGCGACGTAAAACCTGCTTGGGCAGCAAATAGCCAATGCCCGCGGCGATAAACAGCTTTGCCCAGTCTTCCATGACTAGAGTGGCTTGTGAGAACAACAGAATAAACAGCAATATCGCTGTAAATATCAGCGGTAACATTCGTCCAGCCAGCATATAAACGGTTCGACCAGTCAGGCTGTACCATCCCGCCTGCTTCAATAACAAAATGGCTTCCTGATCTTCCAATTTGGGCAGGCTACGTCCGATCTTGCTGTGGCCCATTCGGCGAACCACCATGCGCGCCCAACTTTTGTCTTCTTCCGTATCCAAGGATTTCTGTTCAAGTAACTCATAGAAACGTCGCTGTGACGCAATATCGGCACTACGCGAACGCCACTCTGCCGCGAGCAGCAATATGACTGACAGCAGGAGTACCGTTATCAACAACATCGTCATCCAGACTGACACCCTCTCCCCCTATATGCTCTTGATCATGCGCCACAAGGCCAGCGCACCGATGCTTTGAAACACAAGCGCCGCGATCAACAGCACTTGTCCCGAGCTGTCTTGCCACATTCCCAGCATGTAGGAGGGATTCATCAGCATGATGTAAACAGCCATCAGCACCGGAAGCAAACCCAATACCCAGGCTGTCACTCGGGTTTCGCCTGTCATAGTTCGCAACTCCCGGCGGGCAGCTTCCCGATCATGAATCATTTTCACGATGTTACCGAGCATGTCCCGCACACTGCTGCCGTAAGTTCGATTAACTCGAACGGCCAGTGACACCAGGTACAACTCCTGAACCCGGTATAAGTCAGCCGCTTCTTGAATGGCTTCACCAAGATCCTCGCCAAGCCGGTTGGCACGTAACACCCTGGCAAAGATTTCCTGCAAGGGGTTTGGCGTTTCACTGACTGCGAGTGCCAGCGCGCTCTCCATGCTGCGACCCGTGCTCAGTGCCCGCAGCACTTGATCCAGAAATAACGGCAACTGCACCAATATTGCCTTGATTCGGCTACGTGCCCGCTGCCACAACCACAGATACATCATCAGAACAGCAAACAGTGCAATCAGCAGTGCCAACACAATGCCCTGGTAAATCGCTGCAATAAACGCCAGCAAAATGACCAGACCGATCAATCCGACAAGCTGTGATTGATTGAGGTTAACGCCGGCTCGCCAGAACAGTTTTTCCACTGGATTGACCCTGTTGACCTTCTGTTTAACTTTCTTGCCGTCGATATTAATACCGGCGGTGTCAGCAAAACGGCGATTTGTCTTTTCGCTGAGTTCCTGACTATTGCTCTTGAGTACAATCCAGCCTGCTATCAATAGCAACAGTACAGCCATCACCAGCAAGAAGTGCATCGCATCAATCAAACTGCTTTCCCCTCTCAGCCTGACCATTGTGCTGAAACTTGATATTGCTGGCTTGCATGCTGTTACAGGCAAAGCTATTGCTCTGCACGTCGTAATTAAACAGCTCGTTAAGCATGAACTGTCCATCCCGATAACCGGTGATTTCAGCAATTGAGGTGATGCGACGGGTTCCATCGGCAAATCGGGTGACATGCAGCACCAAATCAACGGCCGAGGCGATCATTTCCCGCAACACATCCGTCCCACCGCGAAAATTGGCCAGCGATGACAGCATTTCCAATCTCACCAGGGCGTCACGGGTGTTATTGGCATGCACAGTGCTCATGGAACCATCATGGCCGGTGTTCATCGCCTGCAATACATCAAGCACTTCCTCGCCACGCACTTCACCCACAATAATGCGATCCGGGCGCATTCTTAATGCATTGCGTACCAGATCTCGAGCGCGAACTTCACCAGTGCCTTCAACATTGGGAGGACGGGTCTCAAGCCGTACCACATGACTGTGGCCAAGCTGCAACTCGGCAGCATCTTCAATCGTGACAATGCGTTGTGCCGGGTCAATAAAGCGGCTCAGCACGTTTAACATGGTGGTTTTACCGGTACCCGTGCCGCCACTGACAACAATATTGCAGCGAGCACGTACTGCACGTGTCAGCAAATCGAGCATGTCCTGACTCAATGATCCATAAACCAGCAAATCACTTTCGCGCAGCATTTCCCGACGGAACTTACGAATGGAAACACAAGGCCCATCAATGGCCAATGGTGGAATGATGGCATTGACCCTACTACCATCCGGCAACCGGGCATCAACCATCGGACTGGATTCATCAAGACGACGGCCCATCGGCGCAATAATGCGGCGGAGCACACGCAGTACGTGTTCGTTATCAATAAATCGCAAGCTGGATTCCTGCACCCGACCATTTTTTTCGTAGAACACATGATAGGCGCCATTGACCATGATATCGCTGATGGCATCGTCTTCCAGCAGTGCATGCAACGGGCCGTAGCCGACCAGCTCATTGACCATTTCTTCTGTCAGTTCATCCAGATCCTGACTACTGACTGCAAAATGTCGCTGATTGGCATAGTCGGTGACATGGTTATACACGTACTCCAATAACTGCGATTCTGGCCAGTCGGCCACGGGTACTTTATCTTCCTCGACTCGCGCAATCAGATAACGATGCAAGGCATATTTGATGTCCTGATAACTCTGGGTATGTTTCAGGCTAAAATCGTAGTGTGGATATTCAAAGGCCATAATCAAGTCATCCTATCCAATACGCATCCAGGCTTTTACTCTGCCGATCAAGCTGTTATTGGCGGTTTCAGAGGTGCCAGTCACCTGCTTGGAATAGAGTCTTTTTGCCATTTTGCGAACTGCCAGCGTGTAGGGATCTCTCGGTGCACACTTGAATAAACTCTCCCCTGAATTCATCATTTTCAGGCGTGCCATGCCTGATGATGGCAGAGTCATCAGCAACTCGAGATTCAGGCCTCGCGCCAGATTATCCGCATCTGGCGGCAGGCTGGGCAGGTAGTGGTCAACCACCAGTTTGATCGACGAGGTATCCGTCGACCCTTGAGTCAGTTTGCGAATCAGCTGCATATTTTGTTTGCAGCTGGGTACGCTTTGCTCCAGTACCACCAGTGTTGTGTCAGAGTTATTGACTATCAGATTGAGAAAATCTGAATAAGGTACGCCACCAAGATTGATAACAATATTGCTGAAGTATCGCTGCAAAACATTCAAGAGAACATAGACATCCGCCGAAGTTACTTCACCGATGCCATTGTGGTTTTCAGGAAGTGCCAGTAATTTCAGGCCACTCTCATGTTTGGCAAACGCGGTATCAATCAAAACCTCATCAAGACGGCGCAAGCTGCGAACAGCATCTGTGAAATCATAAGGCGCATTTATTCCCAGATAAGTCAGAGTGTCGGCCGCAGGTGTGCCCAAATCCAATAACAAGGTTTTCTCATTGGCTGACTGAGCTTGCGCAGCAAGTGCCAGATGCAAAGCCAGCATCGGTGAGTCAGCACCAGGTCGAGCACTGACCAGCGAAGTGATACGTCCTCGTTTGTCGGTAGTATGCGAAGCGACCGGTGCACGTAATTGCAGTCGATGCAGCAAACGCAGGACTTCACTGCTTTTTGTGTCGCTGGTAATAAATTCACGTGCACCGGCACGCATTGCCCCAAGCAGCAACTCATTATCTGCATGGTCAGCCACCGCAATCACCAACAGCATGGTTTTAAACGTGACCAGATCCTCGATAAATGCAATATTCTGCCGCAGGTTCTGGCTGGACAGACCTACAAACACCACCTGCGATCCAGTCAGATCCAGAAGCTGTCTGACTCTGTCTATAGAGTTGGCATCAGCCTTGACTACCTCTCCTTCCTGCTCAAGCACATCCTGCAACCAACGTGCCTGGGTTTCTCCTTCTGGCACTATCACAAAGGCATTTTTCTGTTGCTTGTTCATATTCATCAGTTGGAAAAACCAGAAGGCACCGTGGTGCGGTTAACAAAATTGCCACGTTCCAGCAGCAAGAACTCAAAATAATCCGGTTGATAATTTCGATAATGTTCGCCTGGCAGCTCCGGTAATTCAGCATCGCGGGCTATCGGTCTGACAAGATGTGGTGTCACCACCATCAATAACTCTTTGTCATTTCGATCAAGCTGACTGGAACGGAAAAAGGCGCCCAGCACCGGGATATCACCCAGACCGGGCAACTTGTCGATGTTGGACATGGTGCTCTGGCTGACCAGACCACTGATAACAAAGCTCTCACCATCGCCCAGCGCAATGCTGGTATCCGTTCGACGAATACGCAAGGCTGGCACAGCAACGCCACCACTCTGAATGCCTGCGGTAAAATCAAGCTCACTGACTTCCGGTGCTACTTTCAGGGCAATCCTGTTTTGATCAAGTACTGTTGGTGTCAGTGACAGCCGTACACCAAACTCCTTGTATTCGATGGTGATACCACTATCGACGGAACCGCCCGCACGCACCGGGACCGGAAACTCGCCGCCCGCAAGAAAATTGGCGCTTTGCCCGCTCATTGCCATCAGTGAAGGTTCAGCCAGTGTGTAGGCAAAGCCATTGCTTTCCAGCGCTGAAATAACCCCCAACAATCCCCGCCCGGCTCGACCGTAAACAAAGTTAAAGGCACCGCTATCTGGCAAAAAACCATTGCTGAGTAGCGAAAAATTACCGCCCGGACCGGACTGAACTCCAGTCAGATTACCCGGAGAGGACAAGGCCAATGTTCTGCTGGCGTTATTCTTACCGAGAAAAAAGCCTGCCGTCTGCAAACGGTTGCGGCTGATTTCAACAATTTTGATATCAATTTGCACCTGTGAATCAAATGCCAGCTGGCTGGCATCGACCTGTGCAGAATTCTCCAGATCCAGCATCTGCCGGATCTGCTGATGCTGTTCAAGTGAGGTCAGTTCACCTGACAAGACAAGACTGCCACCAGCACTGTCAGTCTGTAACTCGGTATGGCCTGACTGTTCCAGTAAAACCTGTCCGGGCATGTGATTGCGGCTTACCAGCAACGCCAGTTGATAAGGCTCATCGTGGGCGGCCTCTGACCACAACATCAGACTGGTCACCCCCGCAGCTTTAGGTGTGATCAACACCTGCTGTTCGTCTATAACGGTGACATCGGCAATTTGAGGATCACCAATTGCAATACGCTTTATTGGCTGACCAAACTGGTAGCTGTGCTGTTGACCCATCGCCAGTTTCAAAACATTGTCATAGGCCCTCACCGATTGGACAGACAACGCAAGCAGACAAAACATGACTATGAGCGACTGATTGAAAAACCCTGTAAGCGTGCAAATCCGTTTGCACATTGTCCGACGAGGCATGTCAATTCTCCTGATCTAAAGTGACGGTGGTTTCCTGGCTGCCTCTGTGCACGACGATCTTGCTCGGCGTGGGTGGCGAGGCAACAGCGCGTCGAACGGGAGCTACTGGCGTTGCCAGAACAGGGGCTGCCTCTGCCGCAGGGGCAGCAGGAGAGAAGGATTTAGTCGTAATAAACTGTCGAGGTGTTGCACTATCATCCTGCTCCTGTATCAGTGATTGTTCATGCCCAGCTTCTGCGCCGACCAGTGCCAGACGAATACGGCCGGTCGATTCCGCCAACAGCAATGCAGAAACATCCGCCTGATCAATGGCCAAAACGGCTGTTTTGCTTTGCTTGCCGGAAGCATCGTCATTTGCCGTTGCCTCAACTGAGGTGTCAGGTGCTGGCTCACTGGCATAAGCTCGGGAAGCCGTTCTGATCTGCTGTCGATCAAATGACTCCAGCGCATCACCAAATGCCAACACGCGAATATTGCTCAACAACAATTGGGCAGAACTGTTACGCCCGGTCTCCTGACCCGCCTGCAAAAACAGTAATACATCAACATAATCACCCGGCTCGATAAAACCACCCGCACCAACCACTTCATCAACTCGAATTGCCATGGCTCGTTCCCCCGAGCGGATGCTCTGAGTGAGCGTGCTGTAAACCGGAAAATGCCCCGGCAGCAACATATCGCCCACAGCAATATCCATACGCGGCACCCGGCCAATCACCGACTGACTCTCGGTAAATGCATCACTAAACGGGCGATCAACAAAAATTGTAGTGACATCGCTATCGGTAATGGGCCGACCAGTCTCGATATCACGCGCCGCAATCGTGATCGGATAACGCTCGGCCTCAACGACCACCGGTTCAACATCTGTTGCTTCAGTTACCAGCCCATTTGCCCCACCCTGGCCGACCTGATAGCAAGATAACCCACCACTGCCGCAGCAACTGCCAGCAGCAACGCCAAAACTCTTAACACAGAACTACTCATCAGTGACTCCGGTTACATTCATCATTAGGTCAACTCCTGTTCAGACATAATGTTTTGCATCTCCCCATCACAGAGCAATCATAGCGCTGGCCGATAGGTCATCAGGCAACCTCGGCACATCACCAATTGCGGGTAATCGAAGTACAGGTACCAACGGATTATTGCGATAGCCGTTATAGGCAACCGTCACCGTCAACATGCCATTGCCGGGATTAAAATTGATGGCAATATTTTGATTATCATTACCCAGCACCTGGGCACGTGCCGCCGCCGGCAACCAGCTCAACGTGTCAGCAACCACGGCACGAACCCTGGGCTCAACACCTGATGAAATATAGTCATTGGTATCCGAAAACGCGTTGGGGTCGACTGCGACTGCCGCACGAGCACCGCTGGCCGCAGCATGATTGAAGGACTGCATCAGCAGCATCGGCAAGGAATAACTGACAATGGCGTAAAACAGGGAAAAGAAAATAACAAACAGCAGAGCTGCTTCAATTGCTGCAGCGCCTCGCTGGTACTTGAGACTGACCGGAGGGTCATTGCGATTTAGATGATTGGTCAGTCTCTGCATCGCCAGTACCTGTCAACTCAGCAATGCAGGTTGCAGACTGAAAATCAGAAGGCTGAGCAGAAGACCGACAGCCAAACAACTGCCAAACGGTATAAACCTTTTGCCAGTACCAGCATACATAAAGGGCTCTAGACCACAGGCTTGCAGGTGATTGTTCAGGTAAGGCAAGTGGTGTTTCACTGATCTGCAGGCGATCAAAATCAGCAAAGCAAGTACAACCGCGAAAAGATAACTGAGCAAAAGCAACTGAAATCCAACCAGCAATGCCATAGCGGCCAGCATTTTCACATCACCGGCCCCTATCCATCTGACGACATAGGCAGGTAATGTTAATGTAAGTGCTACCAGAAAAGCGGTTATTGCGGACATCACCGGAAAGCCCAATGCATTGTGTCCATGCAGCAGCAATATTAAAACTGCCAGCACAACGGCACCAAGCGTAAGGCTGTTGGGGATTCGGCGTTGCGTGAGATCAACGTAACCACACGCAATCGCCCAGCCCCCAATCAGCCAGGGGTAGATGTCAGGGATATGCTCTCCAGTAGCTGAATTCAGTGAACTCAGCTCCAGCATGATCTGCAGCCGGCCTTATTCGCCAGTCAGTGCTTCCTGAATTCCCTGAAAGATATCCTGGATTGCAGAATTGATCCCAGGAACAAACAGGACCAGAGCTACTGCTACCATGGCTGCAACCAAGGCATATTCAATACCGCTGGCACCTTCTTCATCCCGCAGAAAGTTGACGATTCCATTTTTGATCGAAGCTAAGTCCATTGCTATGTCTCCTTGCTGTTGAAAAATCTCTAAGCCTCTAGTTGTCTTGACGCAACTTTGTTGTTTCTAATTAATTCTTAGAATATTTTTCATGAGTTTGCAACAATCCATATAAGCATTTAAATACATACATTTTCTATGGGGATTATGTTTTGAGACCCATTCCTCAATTTAGTCACGCCCCCATATCGGAAAATTATCAATACAAAACAGATAGATAAAAACAATCCAGCATTAAATGAATTGTCCAGATAAACCAGCATACAGTGCGACTCTCAAGAAGCTGGTTGTGGCGTTGGTGGGCTGGGAATCTGTCGGTTCAGAAGTGAACGCGCAAAGTTCTGAGTTTGAGCGACGTTGGTCGCTCAGCACTGTCCTCGGGCTCTATCACTACTTTGAAATCAATTTCTACTTCCGGCTCCGACTCAAGCGACGCCTGAGCTGGTGGTGTAACCGCAGTGCTTATCAATTCAGAAAGTTCTTCGGCGTCATAGACTGGCATGGTCTGA
>NZ_APHR01000066.1 GCF_000349205.1 Methylophaga lonarensis MPL
TCGATTTAACAGGTTGATGCGGCGGCGGGAAAAGATTTTAAGGCTGAACAGGGGTTCAGCAGATGACGGGCTCGACAAAGAGTCCTGGTGAGAACAACGGTTCCACCTCCGGGAGACAATCGAATAACGAACAAAGTTCTACCCGGCAGAGCAGTAGGTAATTAATGAATGACACTATCGGCGCAACCATTGTTTTGAGCGCCGGATAAGCCGGTATCGCGCGAAGCTGCCGGAAACTTAAAGCGATGACCCGGCTATGGGGCTGGGCAAAGGTATCAACATCAAGATACACAACACTTTTAATTACATTCTCACTCGTTCTGCCTGCGTAAGGCGGCTGCCGATGCGGCGTACCTTCGATTTCTCCGGATGTGTGAACCTCAATTTGAGGTTACTGCATGAAACGAATTTTAATCAACGCCACGCACGAAGAAGAATTGCGTGTGGCGATGGTCGATGGTCAGCGATTATTTGATCTGGACATTGACACCCCCTCCAGAGAACAGAAAAAAGGCAACATCTACAAAGGAAAAATCACTCGGGTTGAACCGAGTCTTGAAGCGGTATTCGTCGATTATGGTTCTGAGCGTCAGGGTTTTCTGCCACTCAAGGAAATCGACAAAGCCTACTTTCGTGAACGCAGCGGTGACGACAACAGCGGTCGGATTAATGTCCAGGACGTGCTTTCAGTCGGTCAGGAACTGCTGATTCAGATAGAAAAAGAAGAGCGCGGTAATAAAGGCGCTGCGCTGACTACATTTATCAGTCTGGCTGGTCGCTATCTGGTGCTGATGCCCAACAGCCCACGTGCGGGCGGCATCTCCCGTCGTATTGAAGGTGATGACCGCGCCGAACTTCAGGAAGCGCTGCGCTCACTGGAAGTGCCTGATGGCATGGGCATGATTGTTCGCACCGCAGGTGTGGGTAAACAACCCGAAGAACTCCAATGGGATCTTGAGTATCTGATTCAGCTGTGGACTGCGATTGATGTTGCTGCCAAAGACCGTCATGCGCCATTCCTGGTGTATCAGGAAAGCAACATTATCATCCGTGCTCTGCGCGATTACCTGCGTAAGGATATTGGTGAAATCCTGGTCGATTCTCCCGAGGTCTATCAAACCGGCTATGACTTCATGCGCATGGTCATGCCGCATGAACTGAGCAAGTTCAAGCTCTATCAAGACAAAGTGCCACTGTTTACTCGTTATCAGGTTGAAAGCCAGATAGAGAGTGCATTTCGTCATGAGGTCCGTCTGCCATCAGGCGGGGCTTTAGTGATTGACCCTACCGAAGCTTTGATTTCCATCGACGTTAACTCGGCTCGCGCCAATAAAGGCGGCGATATCGAAGAAACCGCCTTGAATACCAACCTGGAAGCGGCCGAAGAAATTGCCAGACAACTGCGCTTGCGTGATCTGGGTGGTCTGGTGGTCATCGACTTCATTGATATGGGCCCAAGCAGACATCAGCGAGAAGTTGAAAACCGCTTGCGTGAACACCTGAAAGCCGACAGAGCCAGAGTACAAGTCGGTCGTATTTCACGCTTCGGCTTGCTGGAAATGTCTCGTCAGCGGTTGCGACCTGCACTGGGTGAGGCTCATCAGGAAATTTGCCCACGCTGCGCCGGGCTTGGCCATGTCCGTGGGGTTGAATCTTTGGGTCTTGCAGTACTGCGTTTACTTGAAGAAGAAGCCAGCAAGGACAAAGTGACTCAACTGGTGGTGCAGTTGCCAGTTGCCGTCGCAACTTTCATGCTCAATGAAAAACGTGCCCAGCTTGAAATAATCGAGCGTCGTCAGGAAGTCAAATTGTTGCTGATTCCTAACCCGCACATGGAAACGCCGCATTACGAGATCGAAAGAGTCAAAGACGGCGCTGATAAACCAAGTCGCAGCCATCAGTTACTCACGTCGCCTGAGGCCGAAGTTCCTGCCAGCCTTAAAGACAAACCTGTGCTGGAAGTGCCTGCTGTTACTGGCATATCGCCTGCCGCTCCTGCGCCGGTGGTCGAAAAAGTCGTAGAGCCGGTTCAAGACAGAAAACCAAACCTGCTCAAGCGTTTGCTCGGTGTACTGACTGGGCAAAATACCCAGAACCAGGATACGACTGACAGTCAGCCAAAACAGGCTGACAGCAGTGATGAGTCTGCTTCAAGACCTAGACGTTCTCGTTCGCGTGGCAGTAATCGGAGAGGTTCTCGTCCGCGTCGCAATGAAGCTGACACAGGTGACAACGTGTCAACTCCGGTCTCGGAAAAGCCAGAGTCAGACAGCAAAAAACCAGTGACACCTGCTCCAGCAAAACCAGACGCTGATGAGGATGGCAAAGGCCGTGCAAATGGCCGTCGCTCCCGTCGTGGAGGGCGTCGTCGTCGTGGAGGTCGTTCTGAGGGCGAGGACAGCGCAGTCAAAGAAAATAATCCGGTTGAAAAAGGCAATGTCATGCCTGCACCAGCGCCGGAAGTTGACGGCAATGCCATCCCGGCACCAGCGCCAGAAGTTGATGGCAACTACGTGCCTGCCGAGCAAGTGAGCGAGGTAGACGGCAATACTGTCAAGGAAGCCAAGCCTCGTCGTCCACGTTCAAACGGCTCAGCTAGCGGAACAAATCGGCGTCGCCGAGGCTCAACCAGCCGTTCTAATGAAGCAGCTTCAGACACAGAGGTAGAAAAAAATCCGGCAGCGGCAGATAATAGCTCACAACAAAAAGAAAAAAATGTTGCGAGTGAAGAGAGCCGACAAGCCGATGCAAGCGAAAAATAAATTTTCATGTGAGCACCTGCGCGCTTTGATTGGCGCGCAGGTCACTTACCATAAACATCGATGCGAGATTATTGAACTACTGGATGGTTGTGAACTAGTGCTTCAGGTACTGGAACCGGGCTCCAGCATTCAGCCTACTCAGTATGGTGAAGGGCACCGGCCGGTTCCGGTCACTTATACCCTTCAGGTGTTTGACAGTGATGGCGAGTTACATGCCGATGTCCAGGCTGCTGGGCTTGAGCAATTACTCTCCGAGCAACTGTCTGACAATCGCTAAATCCCGTTCGGTATCCACGCCATGACCTGCGGCAACCGCTGCCTCGGTCAGGTGAATGTGATAGCCGTAGAATAACGCTCTAAGCTGCTCCAATGATTCCGCCTGTTCAGGCATGCAAGGTTCCAGACTGCTGTACTGGTGCAAAAATCGGCATCGATACCCGTAAAGACCTATGTGACGCTTGTGTGGCAGCTGGTCTGGCAGTACTTCATCAGTTGCAAAATAATTTCTCAACCACGGTATCGGGGCCCGGCTGAAATAGCGTGCATAACCCTGTGCATCTGTGACGACCTTGACCACATTCGGGTCAAAAATTTCTTGTGGATCAGTAATTGACGCATACAAAGTAGCAATCGCTGCTTCGTGATGGAGCGATAAATCTTCGGCAACCTGGTTAATCAGCTGTGCTGGCAGGCAGGGTTCGTCACCCTGAACATTGATCACAATATCCTGATCGGCAAAACCTCTGAGACGCGCAACTTCTGCCAAACGATCGGTTCCTGAGGTGTGATTTGGCGATGTCATGCACACATCAGCTCCAAATGCAGTTGCGGCATCGGCAATACGTTGATCATCTGTGGCGATAATCACCGCCTGTGCTTCGCTTTCCATCGCCCGTTCATAGACGTGCTGAATCATGGGTTTGCCGGCAATATCCCTCAACGGTTTACCGGGCAGACGGCTGGATGCATACCTTGCCGGTATGACTATTCGGAAAAATGTCGACATCAGGCAGATTCTTCCGCTGAGAGTTCTCGAGCTTCTTCGGGCAGCATCACCGGAATATCATCTCTGACCGGATAGGCCAGTCGGCATGCCGGACACACCAGTTCCTGTTCGGTTTTGTGATAGTTCAGACTGCCTTTGCAAACAGGGCAAGCCAGAATGTCGAGCAGGCGATTATCCATGGTTCAGATTCCTCAGTTTTTCGCAGATATTGTCTTTGAGCAGGGCGGGCAGATCCGCCTCGATTGGCAGATACCACATGTCAGCGGTTGCAAACGAGCGGCATTTTACCGCATCTTTCTCGGTCATCAGTATTGGACTTGAGTCGGAGAAAGTGAGATCAGCCGGCTGGTAGGCATGATGATCGGCAAAGCTATGTTCGTCAAATGACAGACCTGCCTCTTTAAGCATCTGAAAAAACCGTTGTGGATGTCCAATGCCAGCCACGGCATGCAAGGGTTGTTCAGCAAATGAACTCAGTGGTTTATGCGCTCCGCTGAGCAGATTAATGGCTGTGCTAGCTTTCAGATCCATTCGAAACGCCGATGGATAATTGCCACTGTTGCATACCAGAAAATCAACGGTTCTCAGTCTATCGACAGGCTCGCGCAATGGGCCGGCGGGCAGTAAAAAATTATTGCCAAACATGCGTTTGCCATCAATTACGACAATTTCGATATCTCTGGCGAGTCGATAATGTTGCAGGCCATCATCAGCAATGATGACATCGCAAGGCTGATTGGCCAGCAGGTATTGTCCGGCTCGAAAGCGATCAGGATCCACCACTACAGGATAACCGGTCTGTTGATGAATCATTAGCGGCTCGTCACCACATTGCTCAGGTTGACTAGTGGTTTGCACTGCGAATGGAAAAGGCCCCGCACCGCCATAGCCGCGACTGATAATCCCGGGGCTGTAGCCCGACATGTGAAGTTGTCTGGCCAGCCAGATCACAAAAGGGCTTTTGCCGGTGCCGCCTACATTGATATTACCAACGATAACGACTGGAACCGGCAGCGATTTTTGCTGCATCAGCCCTGTTTGATAGCCCATGCGACGCAAGAGAACAATGCCCCGATAGAGCTGGCTGAGTGGCCACAACAGCATTGTAAGCAGTGAGCGATGATACCAGCGTTCGCTGAGCCACTGCATGGTGATTATCGATCCTGAAATTGCAGGCGGTGCAATTGCGCGTAATGCTGATTAAGTGCCAGCAGTTGCTGATGCGTGCCGGTTTCGATAATTTCACCATCATGCATCACGATAATCTGGTCGGCTTTCTCAATGGTCGACAGCCGATGTGCAATCACCAGAGTGGTTCTCGATTGCATCAGGTTTTCCAGTGCCGCTTGAATGTGTCTTTCAGCTTCAGTGTCGAGTGAGGCCGTCGCTTCATCCAGAATCAGTATCGGTGAGTCTCTCAACAAGGCGCGGGCGATGGCGAGGCGTTGCCGCTGTCCACCGGAGAGCAGCACACCATTTTCGCCAACTTGTGTATTCAGGCCGTCCGGCAGCTTGCTGATGAAGTCCCAGGCATGAGCGGCTTTAGCCACTTCAATAATGCGATCTTCAGCCACTGGCTCAGATTGACCGTAGCAGATGTTGTTGGCGATGCTGTCATTGAACAGAATAACCTGCTGGTTCACTAGTGAAATTTGTTTGCGCAGATCGGCCAGTAATACTTCCTGGCAATCGATATCATCGATCAGAATACGTCCTTCCGTGGGGTTGTAAAAACGCGCCAACAGACTTACCAGTGTGGTTTTACCGCTGCCTGAATGACCCACAAAAGCGATGGTTTGCCCAGGTGCCACTTTAAAGGAAATATTATTGAGTACATTGCCTTTGCCGCGATCGTAACTGAAGCCAACGTTTTGATATTCAATACGCCCCTCGACCCGGCCAAGTGTTCTGCGGCCCGTTTCCTGCTCTGGCTGTTCGTCAATCAGTGCAAAAATACTTTCTGCAGCGGCAATACCCGCTTGCAACTTGGAGTTGACCTTGGTCAGGCTCTTCAATGGTGACAGAATCATGAACATGGCGGTGATGAAAGAGATAAAAGTGCCAACGGTGATGCTTTCCAGCATTTGCGGCAGTGTTGCCAGATAAATCACCACGGCAAGTCCGAGCACAGCGATGAAAGAAATCAGTGGCTGGCTGATGGCATCGGTGGCGATTTTTTTCATGCGTTGGCGACGATTCAGCTGATTCACCTTATCGAAGCGTTTGATCTCATATGGTTGGCTGCCAAAAGTTTTGACCTCACGATGTCCATCAATGATTTCACTGGAGACATGACTGACTTCGCCCATTGAGTCCTGGATGCTTTTACTCAGACGGCGAAAGCGGCTGCTGACTTGATACACCATCAAACCAATCAGCGGCGTGGTCAGCAGGATAATCAATGACAGAAAGCCGTTGAGATAAATCATCCAGGCCAGTAAACCGATGATGATCATTGAGTCGCGAATGATGCTCAGAATGGCATCTGTCGCGGCGCTGGCCACTTGTTCAACATCGTAGAGCAGTTTGGACATCAACTGGCCCGATGAGCTTTTGTCATAAAAGCTGGCGGGCAGGGTGATCAATCGATCAAACATGTCTTCGCGCAGTGATTTAATGACATTGCGGGCGATCCAGCCAAGGCCATAGTTAGTTAGAAAGTCTGAAATACCGCGGATAATGAAGATGCCAATCAGCGCAATCGGCACCAGTTTGATAATGGTGGGATCCTGTTCGACAAAACTGCCATCCATCAGCGGTTTCATCATTGCTGCCATGCCGGTCTGAGTACCGGCATAGACCACCATTGCTGCGACGACCGCGGCAAATGCCGGCCAGTAGGGTTTAACGTATTTGAGCAAGCGCCGGTAAAGTTCCAAAGCGCTCATTTCTATTGCAGATTGTTTCATGGGGTTTCGTTGATGGTTTGGCGAGTTGCCAGAGTTAATCGTGTGTAGCCTAGCATTTGGGCGACATCCATGGCGGTGACAATATGCTGATATTCAGCACTGGCATCGGCGCTGATCACAATGTGCGGATCTGCCTGGTCGCCGACAACGTCTTTGAGCACTTGCCGTAATCGTTCACGGGAGAATTCGCTCAGCTCTTCATCGTTAATCAGGAACTGGCCGTTAGCCTGTATCACAATATCAACGGGAGATTCTGCGGTTTCAAGCCGTTCGCCACTGGCTTCAGGCAAGTCAACTTTGAGTGAGCTTTCGCGCACAAAGCTGGTGGAAACCATAAAGAACAGTAACAGCAGAAAAACCACATCAATCATCGGGGTCAGATTGACATCCGGTTCCTCAGGTTTGTTGGGCAGTAACTTCACTGATTGTTGCCTGCGTCTGGATCGAAGTCTCGGTCACCGTGCAGCATTTCAATCAGTTTCATGGCTTGCTCTTCCATGCTGACCACCAGTCGATTGACCTTGCCGCGAAAGTAGCGATAAAAAATGACGGCGGGAATGGCCACGACCAGGCCTGTGGCCGTGGTGATTAAGGCTTCGGAAATGCCGCCAGCCAATACTTCAGGATTACCAACACCTTCAGTGGTGATGACCGCAAAGACCTTGATCATGCCAATGACGGTTCCAAGCAAACCTATCAGTGGTGCAATGGCTGCGATAGTGCCAAGCGTATTGAGATTTCTTTCCAATTCGACGGTGACATGCCGGCCAGTATCTTCAATACTTTCCTTGGTAATTTCTCGGGGACTGTTTCGGTTGATTAATCCAGCAGCCAGTATCTGGCCCAATGGTGAGTTTTGCTGTAGCGAGACGATTCTTGCTTGATCCACCTGGTTGTATCGTAACCATTGCCAGATCTGGGTGATCAGTCCGGGTGGGGCGATGCGCTTTTGCTGCAAACTCCAGAAGCGCTCTGCGATGATAGCAATAGCGATGACCGAACAGGCAAACAATGGCAGCATTAACCAGCCACCTGCCTTGAATAGCTCCAGCATAGTGTTTCAGTCCTGCAATCAGAATAATGCGCTCATGATACGTGAATTTCGTGTCATTCAGTAGCGTCAGCTGTCCACAAGCGTCTGGCATGAAGTCTCCAGCGAACAGGTGGCTGCTGCTGTCTGTCAAATCGCATCAATAATGCTCCGCTGTCTGCTGTGTTGAACAGCTCAACGCCGTGATCCTGGTAGCGTTGCCTGACGATTTCATGCGGAAATTGCCAGCGGTTGCGATAAGCGCTGGCAATCCAGGCGGCTTCGGGAGCCACTGCCGCAATAAATGCTTCACTGGATGAGCTTCTGCTGCCATGGTGTGGCACCTGCAATACTGTGGCATTTAGCCTGTCTGACTGAGTTTGCAGTAGTAGTGTCTCAGCCCGTGCTTCAATATCGCCGGTCAGCAAAACGCTGCCGTGCCGATTGCTGACTTTGAGTACACAGGACATTTCGTTGGATTTTGCCTGCCAATTTTTTGGTGGGTGCAGCACCTCAAATAACACTTCATCCCATTGCCAATGTTGACCTGCATGGCATCGTTCGGCGTTGGCCAGTGATTCCTCTGTACCGGTGAGAATGCGTTTCACCGGAATTTGTCTGAGTACGGCTTCGGCTCCGCCAATGTGATCATTATCACCGTGGCTAATCATCAGCAGGTCCAGTTTGCGTGTGCCTCTGAAGTCAAGATAGGGCAACACCGCAGCATCACCAGTATTGAAAGTGCTGCCAAAACGTGGCCCGGTATCGAAAACCAGACTGTGGTTAGCGGTATGAATGACTACCGACAGACCTTGGCCGACATCCAGCATGGTCAACCAGAATTCATCATCTGCTGGACGTTCAGCTTGCCAAAACAACAAAGGTAGCAAGGCTGTCAGACCAAGCCAGCGTGCAGCTAATCCTCTGGGAGCCAGCACCAGCAAGCTTGCAGCACATAACAGCAATATTATGCTGAGGGGCAGATGGGGCACTTCCCAGGTCGCTATTGGACTGGCCGCCAGCCAGTCCAGCCATCGCCACAAGTAATCCATCAGCCATAACACCAGTTTTAGCAACAGTACAGCAAGACTCTCGGATACAGCGAACATTGCAACCGTCAATAACAGCAGTGGCACCACCAGCAAACTGACCAGCGGCACTGCCAGCAGATTAGCCAGCGGCGCAATCAACGATGTTTGTTGAAAAAACAGCATTAACAAGGGTGACAGGCCGAGTGCAACCCAGAGGTGAATTTTCAACCATTGTTTTTTCAGGGCAGGTGTGTGATTGCGTGCTACAAAGATGATGATGAACACGGCTGCATAAGAAAGCCAGAATCCTGCGGACAGCACTGAAAACGGGTCAATCAAGGTCACGATAATCATGCTTAGTGCAAGCGTCTGCAGGTTGAATGCCGCTCTGCCAAGTAATAGCGATAACATCATCACCGAGATCATGATAAGGGCACGCTGAGTAGGGATTGACAGTCCGGCTAGCAATGCATAAACCAGTGCAAACAGCACTGCTGAAACCGCGCCAGCATGCATGGCCGGTACGCTGAGCAAGCGTCGGCTGCTTAACGACCACAACCAGCGGCCGATAAAAAATCCGATGCCTGCCGCGAGGCCGATATGCAATCCGGAAATCGCCAGCAGATGACTGGTGCCAGTTTTTTGCAGTATTTGCCACTGTTCTGTGGTCATTTGATCACGTAGGCCAACAGATAAACCTTGCAGCAAGGGCGTTAGTTCAGAGTTGCCCAGCTGTTGCAGTCGCTCGGCAATCTGCATGCGCAGGTGATTAACAGAATATCTGGCGGCGGTTTCCAGCCGGCTATTGGCGGGGTCTGGTCTGACGTAACCCGTGGCAGCGATGCCTTCCCGAAACAGCCAGCCTTCATAGTCGAAGGCGCCGGGGTTTTGCATGCCAAATGGCTGTCTGAGGCGTACAGTTAATTGCCAGCGCTCACCTGCGGCAGGCACAACATCGGGTATCTGATACCAGTTCAAGCGGATTTTTGAGACGGGTATTTGCTGGTCTGGTTTGAATTCAAATCGAAGACGTCGTCCTTCGCGTTGAGGGACGGATGCAATCACGCCAGTGATCTGCAGATCCTGGCCTTGCAGGTGACTGGCAAGCTGATCCGTCAGACGCAGTTGACTGTGTAAACTAGTCCAAAGGACAGCAAAGGTGAAACAAAACAAGAGGGTTTGTCTGAGCCACAGGCTCAGCAATAGTATGATGATTGCTGGCAAAAGCCAGATCGAATCAGGCAAAACCGCCAGCTGTAAAACAGCTACACAGCCAGCAACAAAGGCAATGGCGCTTTTAATCATATATCCCTATAATGGCGGCCGATTAACCATCCATGCTGAGACATCATGCCTCGCAAATTCCTGAAACGCATCATGCCAGATCACGCAAAAATGCGCGAGCATCCGCATTTGCAGCGTTTTGGTGCCCGACTGACAGAGCCCAGACTGTGGCATCTTAATCGTCGCTCTGTGGCGGGAGGTTTGGCGATTGGCCTGTTCCTCGGGGTCATGCCGATGATTGGTCAGATGGTGATTGCAGCTGCATTGTGTATCTGGCTGCGCGTCAATTTGCCCATTGCGGTGATGGCTGTGTGGATTTCCAATCCATTTACGTTTGTACCGATTTTTTACACGTCTTATCGGTTGGGCGCCTGGATTCTGGAAATTCCGCCGGGCTCTTATCGGTTCAACTTGTCACTGGAATGGTTTACCGGTGAATTTTTGCTGATCTGGAAGCCTTATTGCTGGGCAGTTTTATCAACGGCCTTTTGGCAGCGCTGGCAGGGATTATATTTGTCAGGCTGGTCTGGCGGCTGGTGGTGATTCGCAGCTGGTTGCAACGACTGCACCGCAATCGTCGTGGTGATAAATCCTGAGCGCTGTTGTTGCTTGAGAGTCATCACCCCGAAAATTCAAAAGCCCTAGTTTGAAGTAGCCAATTCACCATCCATCAGCGTCAGTGTTTTGTCCATGCGTTTGGCCAGACCATTGTCGTGAGTCACAATGACTAGTGCCGTGCCTGATTGGGCATTGAGCTCCATCATCAAGTCAAAAATTCCCTCAGCGGTTCGGTGATCCAGATTGCCGGTTGGTTCATCAGCTAATAAGCAGGCAGGTTTGGTGATCAGCGCTCGTGCCAGCGCCGCTCGTTGCCGTTCGCCGCCGGACAATTCACCCGGCTTGTGTGTCAGTCGATGTGACAAGCCAACACGACTCAGCAGCTCAGCCGCTTCTTTTTTGGCAACAGAGGGTTTCTGCCCTGCGATCACCAGTGGAATGGCTACATTTTCAACCGCCGTAAATTCAGGCAGTAGATGATGAAATTGATAAACAAAGCCAAGGGCTTGATTGCGCAGCCGACTGAGCGCATTGACCGATAATTTGCTGATGGCCTGTCCCTGAATGAATATTTCACCCTCGCTTGGAGTGTCCAAGCCGCCAAGCAGGTGCAACAGGGTGCTTTTACCTGAACCGGAACTGCCAACGATAGCCAGTCGATCTGATGCCTGAATAGATAGATCAATGCCTTTGAGCACTTCAGTCTGTAAGCCACCATCAACAAAGGATTTGCTCAGTGACTGGCAGGATAAGACAGTCTGATTAGTCATAACGAAGTGCCTCGGCTGGTCTTACCTGTGCTGCACGCCAGGATGGATATAGGGTTGAAATAACAGACAGGATGAATGCAGCTATGGCGACGGTTGTGACATCATCCCAGCGCAAATCAGAGGGCAGCGTGCTGATGTAATAAACATCGGCGGGCAGGAATTGATAACCGAGCATTTGCTCGATGCTGGCAATCAGGTGTTCGATGTTCAGAGCCAGTGCGACGCCGCCAATCACCCCGAGTATCGTGCCGATAAGCCCAATCACAATTCCCTGAATAATAAAGATTTGCATGATGCCACTTGGCGGCATGCCCAGCGTTCTGAGAATCGCAATATCGGATTGTTTGTCGGTGACCATCATCACCAGGGTCGAAACAATGTTGAAAGCTGCTACTGCGACAATCAGCATCAGAATGACAAACATGACGGTTTTTTCGGTTTTCAGGGCGCGGAAAAAATTGGCATGCTGAAATGTCCAGTCAGCGGCACGGTATTCAGGCGGCAGTGTTTGCATTAACTCCCGCGTCAATCTTGGTGCAGCATAGACGTCACTTAATTCCAGTCGCAGGCCACTGACTTTACCCGGAATACGAAACAATACAGCAGCATCCTCGATGTTCATGATCGCCATGCTGCTGTCGTACTCATACATGCCGATTTCAAATACACCGACAACATCCAGACGTTTCAACCTGGGGATGACGCCAGCAGGGGTCGGAGAGACATGAGGGGTAATCAGAGTGATTTTGTCACCGGTGGCAACGCCCATCGCAATGGCCAGATCCTTACCGAGAATAATGCCGTAACTGCCCGGCTGCAGATTATCCAGATGTCCCTGAATCATCTTTTCGCCGATGGTTGAAACGCGGGGCTCGAGCGCGGGGTCAACCCCGCGCAGCATGGTGCCACGAACCCGACTACCTTGGCTGAGCATCGCCTGCCCCTCAACAAAAGGTGCCGAATCAACCAGATTGGGGAAGCCCTGAATGCGAGCTTGCAGTGATTGCCAGTCGGTGAGTGTTGAATCCGAACCAGTGACAATCGCGTGCGAAGTCATGCCCAGAATGCGTTCCCGTAATTCTTTTTCGAAACCATTCATCACCGATAACACTGTAATCAGTGCGGTGACACCCAGTGCCACTCCCAGCATTGAGGTGAGTGAGATAAATGAAATGAAATGATTACGACGTTTGGCCCGCGTATAGCGGGCACCGATATAGACGCTAAGAGGTCTGAACATAAACTCGACTCAGTTGGTCAGGCGGATATGCCTGACGGTAGGTTTACTTGCTGGCTAAAACTGTTTGTGTACCGTTTTCGCTGCCCAGCAGCAGAACATCGGCTGGACGCATAGCGAACAGGCCATTAGTCACTACACCGACGATATCGTTCAGTGTTTTTTCCAGCTTGATAGGCTCCATGATGTCGAGGCCATGCACGTCGAGAATGACGTTGCCATTGTCGGTGATCACACCTTCGCGATACACCGGTTGTCCGCCCAACTTGACGATTTCGCGGGCAACATAGCTACGTGACATAGGAATGACTTCGACTGGCAGTGGGAATTTACCCAGCACGTCTACCAGCTTGGAACTGTCTGCGATACAGACAAATTTGTCAGCAACAGCTGCTATGATTTTTTCGCGGGTCAGAGCACCGCCGCCGCCTTTGATCAGTTGCAGGGCATGGTTTGATTCGTCTGCACCATCTACATAAACAGCGACTTCGTTAACCTGATTCAGATCGAAGACTTCGATACCGTAGTCTTTCAGGCGTTGTGTTGAGGCATTTGAACTGGATACGGCACCTTCGATGCGATGTTTGATAGTCGCCAGTGCGTCGATGAAATGATTAACGGTTGAGCCCGTACCTACGCCAACAACGCCGTCAGTGGTGATGTATTCGAGGGCTGCCCATGCGGCTTGTTTTTTCATTTCATCTGCATTCATCGTGGATTCCTTAAAATTCGCTAAAAAGTGACTGAATAAATGACGCAATTATAGAGATAAATCAGCGTCAATGGTAATGTAGCCTGTCCTTAACCGCCAAAAGACAGATATCAAAACACCATGTTGACCGGCTATGTAGAACGCATCCTCAAGGCCCGGGTTTACGATGTTGCCATCGAAACACCGCTGGATATCATGCCTCGCCTTTCGAAGCGGCTGCAAAATAACATTTTGCTCAAGCGTGAAGACTTGCAACCGGTGTTCTCGTTCAAGCTGCGCGGTGCCTACAATCGCATGACACACTTGAGCGAATCAGAAAAACTGCAAGGTGTGGTCGCGGCTTCCGCCGGCAATCATGCCCAAGGCGTTGCGCTGGCGGCCAGTCGTATGGGGCTCTCTGCATTGATTGTCATGCCCAAAACAACACCGCCAATCAAGGTGGAAGCCGTGCGCAGTCTTGGCGCCGAGATTGTGTTGCATGGCAACAGCTATGACGATGCGTTTGCCTACGCGCAGAAAATCGTCGAACAGCAAAAGCGTACCTTTATCCATCCCTACGATGACCCTGAAGTGATTGCAGGTCAGGGCACCATCGCCATGGAAATCATGCGGCAACACCCGCAACCAGTGGAGGCGATTTTTGTTCCGGTCGGTGGTGGCGGGTTGCTGGCGGGAATCGCGGCTTATATCAAGGCTTTCTGGCCACAAATCAAAATCATCGCTGTTGAACCTGCCGATGCGGCCAGCTTAAAAGCAGCGCTGGATGCTCAAGAACGAGTGACGCTGGACCAGGTAGGCTTGTTTGCTGATGGCACTGCTGTTCGACAAGTCGGCGTCGAACCGTTTCGCATTGCCAGAGAAACGGTGGATGAGGTGATTCTGGTCGATAGTGATGAAATTTGCGCGGCTATCATGGATATTTTTGACGATACCCGTTCAATCGCCGAACCTTCCGGGGCGCTGGCAGTGGCGGGCGCCAAGAAATATATCGCCGAACATGGCTGTGTCGGCGCCGATTTGGTGGTGATAGACAGCGGAGCCAATATTAATTTCGACAGGCTGCGACATGTTGCCGAGCGCGCTGAAATTGGTGAGCGACGTGAGGTGCTGTTTGCCGCGACGATTGATGAGCGCCCCGGCAGTTTTCAGCAGTTTTGCAAGGTGCTCGGTGACCGAGGCATTACTGAATTTAATTATCGCTATGCCGATGAAACAGAGGCGCGCGTGTTTGTCGGTGTCAAACTTGACGGCAGTGATGAAGAGCGACAGGCCTTATTCAATTCACTGGATAATGCGGGTTATCAGTGGGTGGACTTTACTGATAACGAAATGGCAAAGCTGCATGTCAGGTACATGGTCGGTGGCCATGCCGCAGGTGCCAGCGACGAGCGCCTGTTTCGCTTCGAGTTTCCAGAGCGGCCAGGCGCTTTGCTCAGATTTTTGACTCGTATTGGTAAACGCTGGAACATCAGCCTGTTCCATTACCGTAATCATGGTGCCGCCTACGGCCGAGTGCTGGTGGGCATTCAGGTCCCTGCAGCCTTTGACGATGAGTTTCAGCTTTTTCTGGATGGGCTTGGCTACAGCTATCAGGATGAAACTGACAATCGTGCCTATGATCTTTTTCTGCGCTAAGCCAAGTCAGCTCAAGGGCTGAGCTGACTTGGATCCGACACCAGTTGAATACTGCCTCGTACCGTCACACTGACAGTGTTGCTGCCGGCTTCCAAAGCTACAGGTGCAGAGGATTTTACCGCCATATCTGCCGACATCAGCATGCCGCGTTCCATGGCTGGTTGAGGAAAATAATGGCCGGTGTCGACAGAAAGATTGACCAGTCGGTAGCCCGGCTCACCAAACTGCTGCTGAATCAGACTCGCCTTGTCGCGGAATTCTGTATGGCT
>NZ_APHR01000067.1 GCF_000349205.1 Methylophaga lonarensis MPL
GAGAGCGAATCCATGCAATTCACCGTCAGCCAAGAATCATCGCCCGTCCGTTACAGTTGGTTTGCAGCATTGTTGAACGCCGGGCCACCTTGCCGATTTTGTCCAATATCTTGCTCCGAGCTCACGGCCAGCAGTTGTCCATGACCAGTACCGACATGGAACTTGAAATGATTGCAACACTGCCGGTAGCTGTCGAACAGGAAGGAACAACCACTGTTTCGGCACGCAAGTTTCTGGATATTTGTCGTGCCCTGCCTGGCACTGCCACCATCAACTTCAGCGCTAGTGATAATAAAGCACTGGTCAAGGCAGGCAAGAGTCGTTTCTCGCTAGCCACCTTGCCCGGCACTGATTTTCCTGACAGTGAAGGCGCCAACTATCAGGATCAGATCAAACTGCCTCAATCCGCGCTCAAGGCGCTACTTGATGAAACCAGCTTTGCCATGGCCAGTCAGGATGTGCGTTACTACTTGAACGGCCTGCTATTGGAACGCGAGCAAAACACACTGAAAGCGGTCGCAACTGATGGACATCGATTGGCTCTGGGCAGTGTCGAAACCGCCAGCGCAGTCGCCGAGAAAAGTGCTGTGATTGTGCCGCGCAAAGCAATTCTGGAACTGGAAAAACTGTTGGCCGATATTGATGACGAAGTGAGCATTTCCTTCAGCCAGCAGCAACTCAAAGTCGAATTGCCGGATCTTCACTTCACGTCCAAACTGATCGATGGTCAGTTTCCCAACTATGAGAGAGTGCTGCCGATAGGTGGAGACAAGGAAGTGATTGCTCAGCGTGATGAACTGAAACAGGCACTGTCACGTGCCTCGATTCTCGCCAATGACAAGCACCGCAGCGTCAAACTCAATCTGGACAACAATCAACTCAAAGCCACGGTGACCAATCAGGAACAGGAAACAGCTGAAGAGGAAATTGCGGTTGAGTACACTTCACAGCCGCTGGAAATTGCCTTCAACAATGCCTATTTACTGGACTTGCTGAATGCGATGCCGGACAGCAAAGTACGCATGACATTTACCGATGAAAACAGTAGCTGTCTGATTACGCCTTTCGAGTCAAAGTTCACACGTCAATATGTCGTGATGCCAATGCGACTCTGATGTGAGACGGGCTGAGTATTGCCCTCAAGCATGACCTGAAGCCCCTGTTTGCAAACTTCGGCAGCGGCCTCATTGTTGCCCTCGGCGCGTAATACTTCGGCAAGCTCCTGATAGGTCTCACCTCTGGGTCCGTGATCGATACTGGTTCGCAGGTATTGCTCGGACTTGGCCCATAACTCACAGCTTCTGGCCAGACGACCCACTGTCAACAACAACCAGGGATTGTGAGGGTGATCGACCAGCCATTTTTCCGCGATAGCCAATCGTCTCAGCATATCTGCCGACGAGATCAAGCCGTACTGATAGACCAGTGCATCGCTCCAGTCTTTGCGTAAAAACTGCTCAATCAGTGAAATCGCCTCGTCCAGTTCACCCTGTGCCACCAGACCATGAATATGCGGTTCCAAAAACATTTCTGTCTGACGAAGCCGACCAGGCACTTCAGCCCATACCTGTGCCATGCGGTTCCAGTCCTGTCGCTCCAGCGCTTGTTGCAACTGGCCCACCAAAGCCGTCGCTGACAGATTTTTAGCCGCTTCAGCATCAAGAACCTGCCGCTTGCGTAAATCGGGCAACACGGTCTGAACAGCTTGCCACTGTTCGGTATCACGATACAGTTGCTGCAATAACTGCAAAACGTATGGGTGCTTGGGCGCCATCTCGCGCAGGTGTTGCAGTGTGGCCAGCGCCTGTTCTTTTTGTCCGGCGGACAATTGCAGTTCTGCTTGCACAACACCGACGGCAATATCTGCACCTTCGGTGGTTTCGTGAGCCAGCTTGAGATAATTATCACGCCGGTCCGAGGCATTTTGTTTTTGTGCGGCTCTGGCAGCGGCAAGGTAATGCAACAGTGGTGTGTCACTATTACCGGCATGTTTGACCAGCATTTGCTCGGCCTCAGCCCAACGGCCTTCTTCCAGCGTGATAAGTCCACGAGTCAGGGCGCGACTGGCACGGGTCTGCTGTTTGTGTTTATGCCAGACCGACAAATTAGCCGGCAACTGTTTGAGTTCGCCGAGGCCACGCATCAATCCGTAAAACACTGACCACAGCACCACCACGATCAAGCCAAACAGCACTAATGAGGTTTCCAGACTCCAGCTTCCATATTGCAGCAATACAAAGCCCGGCTGAAAATCCGCAGCCCAGATCAACAGCGCACCGATTAACAGACCAATGGCGACAATAAACAGCATTTTCATGGCTTGAATCCCTGGATCCAACGCAATGAAGCGGAGATATCCGGGATTTCAGCTACCCGATATTCAGCTTCAAGCTCTGTCAGCAAATCCAGAACCGCATCCCGCTCATCGCCGACAAAATAACGTTCCAACCATTGCTGAGCTGTTTTGATACTGTCGCTGAATACATCCGCCTGGCCGCTGAGCAATGCAAAGCGCGCGGTCTGTAACTGGAGCTTCAGGTTTTGATACAAAAAGTAGCGCTGCTCTGGCACCAGAACTGCTGACTCGCCATCCTGCTGATGACGAATCACCACCAGCGAGCGAAGTTGTTGCCAAATCTCTGTTGCCGCATGACGCCAATCACTGGTTTTTTCCATCTCAGGATCCAGCAGTTGCACCGATGTGCTGATAACTTGTGGACCACTGACAACACGCAGTTTTTCAACCCGGTCGATGGCACTTTGCAGTTCTACGGCGATGCCGGCGATATCAACTTCTCTCACCGCCGCCATTGCCAATTCTTCTTCGGCAATCAGCTCACGCAGCGGCAGCAACCGGTAATCGGGAGTTTGTTCAAGAATCTTGTCGACCAAATCAAGCGCAGTCCGCGCTCCGCGAACATCCTGCGACAGCAGTGCTCGTTGATTAGCCATGTTGAGCAGATATTCCATTTCAGCCAAAGCCCAACGCAGCCGAATATCGGCATTGGTCAACGATTGTTGCGCCGCCAGCTCTGTCAGTTGTTCCTGAACACTGTCGAGTTGCTTTTGCTGAGCTTGCATTGACGTCTGTTGACTCTCCAGTTGATCCGACAGACGCTCTGCACGGTCATTGAGTGTTTCGATCGCCGGTAGCTGGGATTCAATATTGCGTATTTGCTGGCCTTGCTGCCACCAAAAAACAAAACTGACCGCATGCAATAACAGCAGGAGTAACACCACAATAATGAAGATCTTCAGTCCTTTATTACCACTGGAGCTGGCCGAGGTCTCACGGATGATTTCTGCGTCCCTGATATCTTCTTGCGTTGATTCAGTCTTGCTGGCGTTTTCCATGATTCTGTTCCATTTCTGTCAATCGCTGCATGATGGCATTATCACTGGCATCAGTTGTCACTGTCACCTTTTTAAAGCCTGATGATAGAGCATGTTGCTGAATTCGATCGCTGAGCACAACCAGTGGCAGCTCCCTGATGTGACTCAGATAGGGTTTCAGCAATGCACACAAATTATCCAGAGAGGCGACACTGGTTGCCGTCAGGTAATCAACTTGCGCGGCCTGTTGGCAGGCTGTCTCTGATGGATGCGGTCGCACGCGCTGGTATGCATTGAGATAACTCACCGAAGCGCCTCGCAACCGAAGCGTTTCTGCCAATAATTCCCGTCCACCCGGTGCCCGAACAATGACAATCTGTTGACCTTGCAGCGTCTGAAACTGTTCCACGGTCAGCAAGCTTTCACTTCCTTTGGACTCCGGCGGCTGCAAATCAACGGCCAGACCGTGTTGCTGCATAGCTTTGACAGTGCCCCCGCCCACCGCAACACATTTGACATTTGCCGGTAAGGGCTGTTGATAACCCGCAACAAATGCCGCTACTGCATTGGGGCTGACAAAAATCAGCCAATCAATCTGCGGCCAATCAATCTGCGGCCACTGTGTCGCTGGAATAAACGCGATGGCCAGCGCCGGAAAAATGATGGCTTCACCGCCTCTGTCAGCAACCATGGCAGCCAGTGTCTGTGCCTGACTTTCAGGTCGGGTAACCAACACCTTGCGACCTGCAAACAGATTATCTGTCGCCATAAACCTCTGCCAAAATGCTGTCCGCTCCGGCAGCCAGCAATTGTTCTCCCAACTGCAAACCCAGTTTTTCTGCCTCTGTTGCTTTACCGCGTATTTCATCCATCAGCATCTGGGTACCATCGGGGCGTCCCACCAGACCCCGCAACCAGAGCTGGTCATTTTCAAGCATGGCATAGCCGCCAATCGGCACCTGACAACCTCCCTGCAAGCGTCGGTTCAATGCGCGTTCTGCACGCACAGTAATCGAGGTGTGCGGGCAATTGAGTGGCGCAATCAGTGCGTTCATTTCCGCATCTTCAATACGGGTTTCGATGCCTAATGCACCCTGCCCAATCGCTGGCAAGCTTTGTTCAGGCGTCAGAGCACTGCGAATTCTGTCATGAAAAGCCAGCCTTTCGAGACCGGCCTTGGCGAGAATAATGGCGTCAAACTGGCCCGCATCCAGCTTGGCAAGCCGAGTATTCACATTGCCTCTCAGCGGCAGTATCTGCAAATCAGGCCGGTAGTGTCTAAGCTGACACTCGCGTCGCAGGCTGGAAGTACCCACCTTAGCGCCCGGAGGTAGATCATCTATCGAAGCAAAGTGGTTGGACACAAACGCATCATGTGGATCATGGCGCTCACAAATAACCGGCAAATGCAGTCCTTCAGGAAACTCAACCGGCACATCTTTCATTGAATGCACCGCAATATCTGCCTCACCGTTAAGCATGCTGACTTCCAGCTCTTTGACAAACAAGCCTTTGCCACCCACCTTGGCCAGGGGCGTGTCCAGGATGATGTCGCCCTGGGTTTTGATAAGCACCAGCTCGATGTTTAACTCAGGCTGAAGCGCCAGCAAGGAGTCTCGAATAAATTCAGCCTGCCACAAAGCAAGTGGACTTCGACGGGTCGCAATACGAACGGTTTTTTTCATGAAAGATGAATCTTTAATTAGCCATGGATGGGAACAACAGCCTGATTCTAGCATTTTCACTGGGGCTTACCGAACAGTCACGCTATAATTGCCGGCAATTCCTTCCGCCCGCATTACAGGCCAACTACATGAGCACATCTGATAAAAAACTGTCTTCAGCCCGACTGACACAGCCCACCGACAAGTTTGTTGAAGAATTCACCGCTTCGGTGATGTTTGATCAACGCATGTACCGGCAGGATATTCAGGGCTCGATTGCTCACGCCACCATGCTGGCCAAGGTGGGTGTGCTGTCAGAAAAAGAGCGCGAGCAAATCATCAGTGGCCTGCAACAAATCATGCAGGAAATCGAGCGCGGTGAATTTGAATGGTCGATTGCTCAGGAAGATGTTCACATGAACATCGAAGCGCGGCTGATTCAGTTGATCGGTGAGGTCGGAAAGAAACTGCATACTGGTCGCTCTCGCAACGATCAGGTGGCCACGGATGTGCGACTTTATCTACGCGACATGATTGTGCCGATCCGCAGTGAACTGAGAAGACTGCAACTGGCGCTGTTGGACGTTGCTGAACGCGAGGCGGATACCATCATGCCTGGTTTCACCCACTTGCAAACCGCACAACCTGTCACTTTTGGTCATCATATGATGGCCTGGTTTGAAATGCTGCAACGCGACATCGAACGCCTGGATGATTGCAGCAAACGCACCAACAGCCTGCCACTGGGTGCTGCGGCACTGGCAGGCACCACTTTTCCGATTGACCGCAGCTATACGGCGGAACTGCTGGGCTTCGAACGCATTTGTCGCAACTCGCTGGATGCGGTCAGTGATCGGGACTTCGCCATCGAGTTCAACAGTTTTGCAGCGCTGTTGATGATGCACCTGTCGCGTTTTTCCGAAGAGCTGATCATCTGGTCTTCGGCACAGTTTGATTTTGTCGATCTAGGCGATGCTTTCTGTACCGGCTCATCGATCATGCCGCAGAAGAAAAACCCCGATGTTCCGGAACTGGTGCGAGGCAAAACCAGCCGCGTCTATGGCAATCTGTTTAACCTGCTGACCCTGATGAAAAACCAGCCTCTGGCCTACAACAAGGATAACCAGGAAGACAAAGAGCCTTTGTTCGATACCATCGACACCTTGCTGGGTTCACTGCGTGTGTATGCTGACATGATGGGCGTTATCAAGGTCAAGAAAAACAATATGCGCCAAGCCGCACTCAAAGGCTATGCCACCGCCACCGATCTGGCTGATTATCTGGTTCGCAAGGGCCTGCCATTTCGTGATGCCCATGAAGTGGTCGGGTTATCGGTTGCTTATGGCATTCGTCAAAACAAGGATCTGTCAGAACTCAGCCTGGAAGAACTGCGTCAGTTTTCGGATCAGATTAACGAAGATGTCTTTGCTGTGTTAACACTGGAAGGCTCTGTCGCCGCCCGCAACCATTTGGGTGGCACAGCACCGGCACAGGTTCGTGAGGCGATAAGTTTCGCTCGCCAACAACTTGGCTAAGCTCCCTGCCCCATTCGGTTAGCAGACAAGCCATTCATTCAAGCAAGATGCACCAAAGCTAAACGGCAAGCACTGCACTGGTGCAAAATGGACGCCCTCTCCGGGCGTCCATGCTTCACACACAAAACACTAACCTACTGATTTTAATAAATTAAAAATCGTCATTTTGTTTACAGGCTTTATGGCATGTGCCTTGCTTTACACCATCTTGAATACAAGAATGTGTACCAAGGACACCTGTCATGCAAAAGCTTCTCGGACTGACCATCGATGAATGGCTCAATGCCTATCAGCAAGGCACCTTATCGCCAAAGCAGGCGCTTAACGAACTATTGTCCTGCTGCTCCCCGGACGACCCCGCCTGGATCTCGCTGGTCAACGCCCAACAACTCGATGTCCAGCTTGATGCTTTGGCAATTCGTTTCAAAGAATCTGGTGAAGATTTCAGCCAATTCCCCTTATATGGGGTGCCCTTTGCCATCAAAGACAACATTGATGCCGTTGGCCTGCCGACAACCGCGGCCTGCCCGGAATTCAGTTATCTACCTGAACAAGATGCAAGCGTAGTCAAACTGCTCAGACAAGCAGGCGCCATTGTGATGGGTAAAACCAACCTGGACCAATTTGCCACAGGCTTGGTCGGCACACGCTCCCCTTATGGTGTCGTGCCCAACAGCTTTGATGCTGACTACATCTCGGGAGGATCCAGCTCGGGCTCAGCCTCGGTGGTCGCGCGAGGTCTGGTTGCATTTGCACTGGGCACCGACACTGCGGGTAGTGGTCGCGTCCCGGCAGGCTTTAACAACATCGTCGGCCTCAAACCCAGTCGAGGCGCCTTAAGCAGTGCCGGTTTAATACCCGCCTGCCGGACGCTGGACTGCATTTCAGTATTTGCCCTTAATGTTGAAGATGCTCAGAAGGTATTTGAGCTGTGTTTACAGCATGACAGCAATGATCCCTTTTCCAGAGAGTTCGATAGCCAGGCACCACGCACATTGCCCAAAAAACCGGTTTTCGGTATCCCAGAAGCCATTAACTGGTATGGCGATAGCGAGGCAGAACAAGCCTTTGAAAACACCTTGCGGCAACTCACCGCAATGGGTGTGCAGATCAAAAAGCTGGATTTTCAACCGCTGCATGAACTGGCCGCACTGCTCTATGAAGGACCCTGGGTCGCAGAGCGACGTGCGGCATTGAGTGAAATCTATCAAACCCGCCCTGATGCCATTCACCCGGTTGTTCGACACATTATTGAGCAGGCCGACAATTTTTCCGCGGTTGATTACTTCAATGCCAGCTATCGCAAGCAATCATTGCTTCGTGATGCACAACATCTAATGAGCATGGTTGACGCCTTATGTGTGCCCACCACCCCCACCATCTATCGTATCGAACAGGTGCAACAATCACCGCTGATGCTCAACAGTCATTTGGGCAGTTATACCAACTTCGTCAATTTTGCTGATTGGTCTGCACTGGCGCTGCCCGGAGGCATGCGAAATGACGGACTGCCCGCCGGATTTACATTAATCGGCCCGACCTGGCATGACTTTGCACTGGCTGAATTCGGTCTGCGCTGGCAAAAATTCCAACCGTGGTCACGTGGCGCACTTGGTACATCACTGCCCGCCACACCAGCAGCAACACCTCCCTGCCCCGCAGACTGGATACGCTTTGCAGTAGTGGGTGCTCACCTCGAAGGCATGCCCCTCAATTACCAACTCACCGAGCGAAAAGCTCGCTTTGTCGAACACCGCCAAAGCGCTGCTGATTATCAATTTTACGCTCTGGCCGACAGCGTACCGGCCAAACCCGGCATGGTTCGAGTCAAGCAAGGCAGCGGTACCGCTATCGCACTGGAAATCTGGGAAATGCCGATCAGTGAATTCGGCAGCTTTGTCAGTTTGATTCCATCGCCTCTGGGCATCGGCACCCTGCGCCTTGATGACGACAGCGAAATTAAGGGCTTTATTTGTGAAGGCTTTGCTGTGGGCGCTGCAACGAATATCAGCCATTTCGGTGGCTGGCGAAATTATTTAACCAACGCTGGTTCAACTCCATCGTAAGGGAACAGCACCATGTTTAAGAAAATCCTCATTGCCAACCGTGGTGAAATAGCCATCCGCATCATCCGCACGCTGAAAAAAATGGGCATCAGCAGTGTGGCGGTCTACTCAGATGCCGATCGCAACAGTCCACATGTCAGTCTGGCTGACGAAGCCTTTCATATCGGCGAAAGTGAACCCTCCAAAAGCTATTTGCGAGGCGACAGAATTCTGCAGATCGCCCAAGAAACCGGCGCCGAAGCGGTGATTCCGGGTTATGGCTTTTTGTCAGAAAATGCCGAATTTGCCGAGGCCTGCGCCAAAGCCGGTGTGGTATTTATCGGCCCCACACCTGAGCAGATTCGTGACTTTGGACTGAAACACACCTCCAGAGAACTTGCCGACAAAGCCGGTGTGCCACTGACTCCCGGCACTGGCTTACTGCAAAGTCTCGATGAAGCCATTATCGCTGGCAGAGACATCGGTTATCCGCTGATGCTGAAAAGTACCGCTGGCGGTGGCGGCATTGGCATGACCCGCTGCGCGGATGAGCAAGAACTTATCAATGCCTTTGAATCCGTACAGCGCCAGGCCGACAGTTTCTTTGGCAATAGCGGAATTTTTCTGGAGCGCTTTGTTGATCATGCTCGCCATATCGAAGTGCAAATCTTTGGTGACGGCCAAGGGAACGTCATCGCCCTGGGTGAACGCGACTGCTCCTTGCAGCGCCGTAATCAAAAAGTGGTTGAAGAAACACCGGCACCCGGCATCAGTGACTCCATGCGTCAGGCGCTATTTGATGCTGCGGTAAAACTGGGCAAAAGTGTCAATTACCAATCGGCCGGCACATTGGAGTTTATTTACGATGTCCCTCGCGAGACCTTCTATTTTCTGGAAGTAAACACTCGCTTACAGGTCGAACATCCCATTACAGAAATGACCACCGGACTGGATCTGGTGGAGTGGATGGTCAAAATCGCCGCCGGCGAATCACCCGATTTCAGTGCGATGAATATTCAGCCCAAAGGGGCCGCGATTGAGGTTCGCATCTATGCTGAAGATGCCTCTAAAAACTTTCAGCCCTCACCGGGAACGCTCACCGAAGTATCGTTTCCTGAGGATATTCGACTCGATGGCTGGATCCAGAGCGGGAGTGAAGTGTCCGCTTTTTATGATCCCATGTTGGCCAAGCTGATTGTCTATGCCGAAAACCGCGAGCAGGCGATTGCCAAAATGCAGCAGGCACTGGCTGATACTCGACTGAGTGGTATCGCCACCAACCTTGATTACCTGAGACAAGTGGTCGGTGATGAAATATTTACCTCTGGCAAGGTATCCACTCAGGCGCTGAACAGTTTTGTCTATGAGCCGTTTGCGCTGGAAGTTATCAATCCCGGCACTTACACCACTGTACAAGACTATCCGGGGCGAACCGGCTTTTGGGATATTGGTGTACCTCCGTCCGGGCCGATGGACGATCATGCCTTTCGAATTGCCAACCGAATTGTTGGTAATCCGGAATCTGCCGCCGGTCTTGAATGCACGATTATCGGTCCAACACTGAAATTTCATCAGGATGCCGTGATTGCACTCACCGGCGCGCCCAGTCCGGCCACCCTGGATGGTGAAGCCGTGCCTTTCTGGAAAGCCATCACGGTCAGCGCCGGTCAGCAATTGTCACTGGGCACTGCCAGCCAGGGTTGCCGAATTTATCTGGCCATTCGTGGTGGTCTGGATGTGCCCGTTTATCTGGGGAGTCGCTCGACTTTTGCCCTTGGTCAATTTGGCGGACATGGTGGACGTCCACTCAGAACTGGCGACATGTTACCGCTGGGACGCCCCGAATTCAGCCACAACACCGAACACCCCGTGAGTGCCCCGGCAGATTGTCCAGTGAGCCTGATTCCCGACTATGTCTATCGCAATGAAACAGGGCCTGTGACTTGGGAAATTGCTGTTTTATACGGGCCTCATGGTGCGCCTGACTTTTTCACTCAGGATGCCATTGAGATGTTTTTCAGCACCGACTGGGAGGTGCACTACAACTCGAACCGGTTGGGGATTCGACTGAATGGTCCCAAACCCACCTGGGCCAGAAGTGATGGTGGCGAAGCCGGCTTACACCCCTCCAACATCCATGACTGTGAATATGCCATCGGCAGCATTAACTTTACCGGCGATATGCCGGTCATTCTGACTCATGATGGTCCGAGTCTTGGAGGTTTTGTCTGTCCGGCCACCATTATCAAGGCTGAGCTGTGGAAGGTCGGCCAGCTTAAACCGGGCGACCGCATTCGCTTCAGAGCAGTCGATTTCCAGCAAGCGCTGAACCTGCAGCTCAGTAAAGATAGCGCCATCGCTAATCTGCATGACAATCCCCTTCCGGTCTTGGAATTTATTCCGGCCAACGAGATGGATCAACATCGCCCGATTCTGGCAGAAATCGCCGCCCATGGTGTCCGTCCACAAGTGACTTATCGTCAGGCAGGCGATAACTACATCTTGCTTGAGTATGGCCCGGTGGTGCTGGATTTACGCTTCCGTCTGCGAATTCATGCCCTGATGGAACACCTTAAAGCTCAGCCGATTGAAGGCATTGAAGAACTGTCTCCCGGTGTGCGCTCTCTGCAGATACGCTACGACAGCCGTCAATTACATCAACAGGATTTGATTGAAGCACTACTCGACATCGAACACGCACTGGCTGATCCCGAGCAAATGCAAGTCGCTTCTCGGGTCATTTATTTGCCGATGGCCTTCGAAGACTCTGCCACGCTGGATGCCGTTTCCCGCTACCGACAGTCGGTCAAGGACAAAGCGCCCTGGCTGCCAAATAATGTCGACTTCATTCAACGCATTAACGGCCTTGAACATCGGGAACGTGTCAGAGACATTATTTTTGAAGCCAGCTATATGGTGCTGGGACTGGGTGATGTCTATCTGGGTGCACCTTGTGCAGTGCCCATTGATCCACGGCATCGATTACTCACCTCGAAATACAATCCGGCCCGAACCTACACCGCTGAAGGCACCGTTGGCATTGGCGGTGTTTATATGTGCATCTACGGCATGGACTCACCCGGAGGCTATCAGCTGGTCGGCCGAACATTGCCGATCTGGAACAAGTTTCTGGAAAATGCCCAGTTTGTTAACGGCGAGCCATGGCTGTTGCGCTTTTTTGATCAGGTTCGTTTTTATCCGGTGCCTGAACAGGAGTTAGTCCAGCTGCGCGAAGATTTTCGCCATGGCCGTCTCAAAGTCCATATCGAAGAGACGACCTTCAGTTGGCAGGAGCATGCACAGTTTCTTGAACACAATGCTGACAGCATCGGCGAGTTCAAGGCACGCCAACAACATGCCTTTGAAGCTGAAGTCGCCCTGTGGAGTGAAGCCGATACCTCAGGACAGGAAGATAATCCGGTCACCCGCTCAACACTGGCAACCGAACACGATGGTCATGTGGTGGAAGCCCATATCAGTGGCAACGTCTGGAAACTGTTGGTCAGTGAGGGCGATGTCATCAACGAAGGCGATGATTTGCTGATTGTTGAAGCGATGAAGATGGAGTTTTGCATCACCGCTCCGGTGTCCGGTATTATCCAAACGACGCTGTGTTTGCCGGGTAAACCGGTCAACCCCGGTGAAGCCCTGATGGTTATTAATCCCCACTAAGGACACTCAACATGCTGGAGCGCAGGCAAACAGCAAACACCAAAAAGCGTGGCGAGAACCTGGCAGAGCGGATCTATCTACAGCTCAAGGATGATATCTTCAGCTTTCGGCTGTTGCCGGGTGATCGCTTTACCGAACAGGAAATTGCCGAGCAGACAGCCGCCAGCCGAACGCCGGTGCGTGAAGCACTGTACCGTCTGCAACGTGATGGCTATGTTCAGGTTCAGTTTCGCAGTGGCTGGCAGGTAAGACCGTTTGATTTTCAGTACTTCGAAGAACTCTACGATGTCCGGGTGATTCTGGAAACAGCCGCTATCAAACGCCTGTGTGAACAGGAGGGCGTGCCATCACAACTGGAAGATCTCAAACGCATCTGGTGGGTATCACCCGAACAGCGTCTGACTGACGGGCCAACCTTGTCCGTGCTGGATGAACGCTTCCACATGATGCTGGTGGAAGCGACAGGCAATGCCGAAATGGCGGAAATTCATAAAAACGTGACGGAAAAAATTCGCATTATTCGTCACCTGGATTTCACTAAAAGCTATCGAATCGCCGCCACCTACGAAGAACATGCCGAAATTTTGCGGCAAATCATCAAACGGCATAGCGATCAGGCGCAATTACTGCTGAAAACGCATATTGAAGCCAGCAAGGCTGAAGTTCGTAAAATCACCTTGCATATGTTGCACAGTGCCAGAGCTGGAAACCTGGCGCCGATTAATCAAACCTGACCGCAGCGCCGCTAAACACCGATCGCAAACAGATCAATCAACACCAGCGCCAGCCCCAAACAAGCGGCAACAGCCAGTGAAACCATAGCGATCAATGGTCGCAGGCTGAATAAAACGATCCATAACAAGCCTGCCAGTGAGAGCAAACCCAAACCAAATACAGTGCCAGTGGCCGCGCCCCATAACTGGATGATCGGATAAAACCCTGCCAACAACAGCACCCAGCCGGATGCTCTGAGTAAGCGTTGCTCGGAAACAACCAGCGGATCCAGATTCAACTGAGCAAAATGTTTTGGCATTGCCAGGCTCAACAAGCCCATCGCCAGATAATGAATTAACAAACCTGACAACATCACCATGAATACCGGCATCAGCTTATCCCCCGCTGCGCCTGAATAGTCGCCCGTGTGGGACAGTCAGCTTGTTGTCGAGCTTGTCTTTGACGTAAATGTCGAACTGAATACAAGGCCAGCAGACCTAACAACAATGCCGCCAGTTCAACACCGGCAGCACGCCAATCACTATTTACGATGTATGAAATCAGCTGATCGCCGGTGGTTATCCAGTTCAGTATCGGTAGTAACAGGCACAAACTGGCAAACAGCAATAACTGTTCACGCCAGGCCGATAAGGCCGGGCGCAGAACAGCATGCAAAAAAGTGCCAAACCAAAGCAGGAAAAACAGCTGAATTTCTCGCACGGCCCGTATATCCACATCCAGTGGCAGTAGGCGATTGATCCAGAAAAAACCAATACAGGCGATAGCAAGGCCGGTGATTGCGGCAATATTGAGTGCTTCAATTCCACGATAGACGCGGGCGGTTTGTCGGCCAAACTCATTTAATGATTTTTGACGACGTTTGACCATAAACAGGATCGAACCACTGGCGATCATCACCGCTCCGGCCAGGCCCAACAAAAAGTACAGCCATCGCACGGTGTAACCACCGTAATTAGCAAAATGCAGGCGACGCATGATTTGCTGTGCCGAATAGGCAGGGTTATCAATGACTTGACCGGGCATCCGATGATGCATCAGCTGGCCGTTAGTCGCATTAAACATAGCCCGACCAGAACCTTGAGATACCAGCTTGCCAAAGGCTTCATCTGGGTCAAACAGCCCAAAGACCCGCGCTCTGGCGCTGCTATCTCCGGGGTGCTCCACCGTGACAAAACTTGCGGGCCGGCCCAGTAACTGTTCACCTTGCAACAGGATATTCGTCAAGGAAACCACCTCGGCCTTGATGCCTGTTTCTGCCTGATGCGGCGGTTCCTCAAACAACTCCGAGAAAAAGTCCTCAGGGTTTTGATAATTCACATACATCGCCGCGGGCATGTAAACCGCAACAAACACGGCCAGTCCGGTGTAGGCAATCATCAACTGAAAAGGCAGCGTAATGACCGAAGACACATTATGTGCATCCAACCAGCTACGCTGACCTTTGCTGAAACGCAAGGTAAAGAAATCTTTGAAAATTCGTCGGTGAATAATAATGCCGCTGACCAACGCCACCAGCATGATCATGGTGAAAAAACCAACCAGCCAAATACCCGCCTGCCCGGCATGCAACTCAAAATGCATATGGACGAAATGGTGCCCCCCTTCCGTCTGCCGGTTCTGCTCTGCCGGCAAAGGTTCGCCCTTGAGCGGATCAAGTAGCTGGGCACCTGGATTTTCCTGCATATCCTGCCAAAACAGCCGGATCACAGGGTGATCCTCACTGGGCAGGCCAATGGCCCAAAAATGACCTTCCGGCATGACTTCCTGCAAATATCTCTGGCCCATTTCAACCATGGCGGCCCGTTCAGACTGCGTCAGGCTCGCAGGATCCACCACCGCTGTTTGTTTTTGTTCCGGGTTCATCCAGTGGGTAATATCATCATCAAAGACGCCAATCGCACCGGTCAGAAAAATACAAAACAACACCCAGCCCGCAACCAAACCACCCCAGGTATGCAGCCAGGACATGGATTGGCGGAAATTACCCTGTTCAAGCACTTTTTCCATCAAACCGTCTCCGTCAACCAAATGCCAATCACCAGCATGGGAATTGATGGTAACAACAAGCCAAGCCAGGCGCGCCCCACATCACGCACCGCAAAAACCCAAATAATGGCCGCGCAATAAACCACAAAGCTCAGTAATGCTGTCATCACCAGCACACCAGTTCTGGACATGGGCAAGATGGCAGAGAAAAAAATCATCGCCGCCGAGGTAAAAACATAGCCACCGATGATTGCCGCCAGGATCAGCAAGGCAATTCTTGCCGGATAAGGCAAAGTCATATGCATTTAACAAATTCCGTCTGAAAAAAACAGCTGACGGCACGAGGCCGCCAGCATTGAGATGTTCGCTTTAACAACAAAGCCGGATATCCGGCTTGAAGGGGACAGAAATTATCAGCTAGAAGTCATAACGCAGCGTCAAATTGGCATTGCGTGGCGCGCCGTAGGCCAGCTGACTGAATGCGCCAATATTGGTGTAATACTTCTTATCAAACAGATTATTGATATTTAACTGCGCACTAAGCGCTGGCGTTACTTGATATCTAGCCATCAATCTCACAAGCGCATAACCATCCTGTTTTAGCTTTTCTGCCTGTCCTAGTGGGTTCGTCGCCATTGTGTAGTTTGAGCTTTCCCAGTTCACCCCACCACCAAGCGTCAGCTGATCCAACTGGTATGTGGTAAATAAAGTCGCTGTTCGGCGGGGATGATCCGTGTTGACAGCAGTACCGTCAGCATCTTCCACCCGAAATTGAGACCAGCCAACCAGCATATTCCAATTATTGGTAATGGCTCCTGACACTTCGACTTCAAAACCTTTGCTTGTCGCGCCCTCAGCCGCTGTATAGGCCTGCTCATTAGTGCCTGTTACAAAATTATTGCCGTCGGCCTGGGCCAGATTATCCTGCTCAATCCGAAAAACTGAGAACGTGGCATTCAATCGACCTTGCAGATATTCCGCTTTGAGGCCTGCCTCATAGTTTTTACCCTCGATCGGATCCAGATATTTACCACTGATATCTCGTGCATTTTGTGGATTAAAAATATCGGTATAACTGACATAGGCTGAATAGACATCATTAATGTCATAGATCAAACCGGCATAAGGTGTCACCACTTGATGATGATTGATTCGGTCCCCAGAGCCATCACCGTACTCAATGTCAGTCTCCCAATTTGTGACTCTGCTACCAATAATTAGCTTCAGTGAATCTGCCAGCGACAATCTTGCAACTGCATAGCCACCAACCTGTTTGGTTTTTTCCTTTCTGTTGAGTGATTTTTCACCCCATTGCGGCTTTGGATATGCAGAGGGGTTCCAATCGTAAAAATTTCCTATAGCGGCGGGGTTCAATGCACCACGCGTATCCGCAACAAAATCCTGTTTGCTGTGCATAAAACCAAGGGTGACTTCATGATTCTGTCCCGCAAAACTAAAAGGCACTGAACCATAGATATCGATAGTGTCCTGTTCCCTTTTATAGTCATACCATGCAAGCAATGGCCCCATCCCTTCACCGGTATTTATATCTGGTAACCCAAGGGGATAAAGTAATCGTAAATCTGCGTTTTGAATGCTTTTGCTGTATGCCGCGTAAACTCTTGCACCGGAATCAAACACATGTTCGATATTGGCAAAGTAATTTGTATTGTCTGATGCCCATGTGGCCCAATCAGGCGCCGTGGTTTTTGACCGGCTCCAATTAGTTCTCGTGCCATCGCTGAACCATGCCGGTAGTCCGCCCCAAGTAGTGCCTCTTGGATCATTATCCTGATAGCTGATCCCCACATTTAGCAATGTGCTGTCCGTAAGATCAGCCGCTAAAGTGCCATAAAACAGAGTTTTCTCATTTTCCGCAGCATCCACAAAGGAGCGCTCATCCAAATAGCTACCTACAAGTCGACCTCGCACCGAGCCAGCTTCGTTAAGTGGTGTCGATACATCCACGGTTCCCTGATAGCGATCCCAGCTACCGGCACTGATCGAGGCATGTCCTATAAATTCCTTGCTATCTGCTCTTTTACGAACAAGATTTATTGCCGCTGAGGGATTTCCCGCACCGGCTATCAAACCGCTGGCACCACGAACCACCTCAACGCGATCGTATAGCAAGGTATCAATTTGCGATTGACCAGACTCATAACCTCCTTGCCAGCTCGTTGGCACTCCATCAACCTGATAACTGCTTATATCAAAGCCGCGAGCCGAAAAACTGTTTCTCGAACTGTCCAAAGCTGTTGATGTAACACCGGTCACGGTATTCACCACATCGGTCAGCGATTCCAATTGCATATCATCAATCATCTGCCGGGTAATGACGGATACTGACTGGGGTGTCTCCCGAATCGATAAACCTAATCTTGTAGCAGTATTCATTGAACCTGTGGTGTAGGAGTTGGTGCCTTCGGTTGTACTGGGCAAGGCTGTGGAATCCACAGCCAAGGGTACTAACTTAAGAATTTTGTCCGCTGGCGTGTCCGGATCTGGCTCAACCACATCTGCCGCTGCCCCTTCCGGCACCAATGTATAACCACCCGCAACCGACCTGACTTGCAGACCGCTACCACGCAAAACCGTCTCTAATGCAGCTTCTGGCGTGAATGAACCTTGAAGGGCTGCTGCTGTTTTGCCTGCTACCTGCTCAGGCTCAAAGGCCAAGGTAATACCAGAAGTCAGCGCCAATTGATGCAATGTCTGCGATAAAGGCCCCGCCGATATCTCAAACTGATGCACAGCATCTGACGCCCAGACAGGCAGTGAGATGGCCGAGCTTATCGACAGGCCCATCACCATCGTTGCCACATTCAAGCTGTTGCTGATCTTTTGTTTGAATCGTTTGCTGCTGTTTTTCACAAAAAAAGCCTCCGGCCTAGGTGTAAATAATAATCATTTACATCCAAGCCGAAGACCTTCAGGGAATGGGACAAATTTTTTGAACTTCAGTGTGGCGGCGCTATATGTTCAGTTGGTATGTGATGTATGCACTGCGTGGCGCGCCATAGCTGTTGAAATAATTTGGCGAGCTGATGCTCTCGAAATATTTTCGGTCAAACAGGTTTTGCACCGACAGCTTGATTTCAGATTGTTCGGTGAGCTGATATTTTGCCAGTAAACCGACCAGACCCACGCCGCCCTGCCGAATATGGTACGCGTCTGTTTTTTGATAAATGCGACTGTGATACTGCACATCGCCGCCCACACTCCATTGGCTTGCCGGGATCTGATATATCGTCGACATTCTGAAAATATGTTGCGGCATGTAGGTGTTGTAGGCATCTCCAGACTGATCACCAGAAGCGTATTTGCTGTGAACATAGCTGTAACCAGCCATCATCTGCCAGTCTTCTGTGACTGCTCCGGCAACGCTGAAGTCAACACCACGGCTCAGCACTTTATCTGAGGCGGTGTAGCACCAGCCTTCACACGCATTGTTCTGATCAAATGGCACGGATTCATCTAGTCTGGCCAAGTTGGTCTGCTCAAGTCGGAACAGTGCCAGACCGGTATTCAATCGACCTTCAAAAAACTCACCTTTAAGGCCGACTTCATAGTTTTTACCGACAACCGGGTCAAGGTTGTTACCACTGGCATTTTTATTACTTTGTGGATTAAAAATATCTGAGTAACTGGCATAGGCTGATGCCCAGTCGTTCAAGTCGTAAATAAGACCTGCATAGGGCGACCAGACCCGGTTTTCTCTGGCGGTACCACTTTCAAACCAGCTGAGTCGTCCTCCGACAATCAATTTCAGTGGGTCGGCAATATTGATACGTGCTGCTGAATAAACGCCTCGCTGACGGGTTCTGCTAAAGCTCGGCCACTCTGTCAAAGTATCATCATCCAGATATGGCACCGCCCGTGGATCAAACTGATACAAATTATCAATTGGCACATTGCTGAAGTTGTTTCGACTGCGATCTGTCTGAATCGCACTGTTGCCACCCAGCACTAGTTCATGCTCCCGGCCAAGCAGCATTAGCGGACCCGAAGCATAAACATCAAAGGCATTGGAGAAGAATTCCCGTTGCAGACGGTTACGCCGAATCGTCATTCCTGACCCAGTGTCGACATCAACACTGCCCATCGGGAAAGCCATTTTATTGTTCACGTCGGTTTCACTACGATTAAAAGCGGCACGCAACTGCCAATCATGAGGTAACTGCTGATCCAGCCTCACGGTGTACAATCGATTTTCTTTTTCCAAACGCCCCCAATCGGCGCCAAAGAATGATGATCGGCCAAATCCCAAATCTTCACCAGACGGTCCCAGCTGCACACCAAAATCATCGTTGTAACGATTATGCTGAATCTGCACGTTGGCAGACACCAGCGTGGTGTCGGTCAGATCGGTTTCCAGCACACCATAAAACACCCGACGATTACTGAATTCGTGATCAACAAAAGATTTTTCTCTCTGAACCGCGGCCACTGCCCGGCCACGAATACGGCCAGACTCTATCAAGGGGCCAGATACATCGGCCATCGCCCGACGATAATTCCAGGAGCCCAATGAAACTTCAAACGCCGCCTGAGGGGTAGACGTTGGCATCTTTCTGACCATGTTGACAGTGCCACCGGGATCGCCAGCACCGGTTAACAGTCCCGAAGCGCCTTGCACCACCTCAACATGATCAAGAATGGCACTGTCAGGAGAAGGATTTCGATTTTGTTCACTGATGCCCCAGGGATTGGCAATACCATCATATTGGCTCTGCATGGCAAAGCCACGTGAAAAATAAGCGCCGCCGTTCGCGCCACGGTTGTATACATAGGTGCCGCTGGTTGCCTTAAGTACGTCATCCATCGTGTCATAGCCAAAATCCTTAATCTGCTGGCTGGTGATGACGGTAATGGTTTGTGGCGTCTCTCGCAAAGACAAGCCCAGACGTGTTGACGAGTTGACCCTGCCTGTTGTGTATGAGCCGGTGCCTTCGGTCATGGCACCCAGTCCCATTGAGCTGACTTCCATTCGGCCCAAAGACAGGCTCTGCTCTGTTTGTTCAGCCGGTGTAGCAACATCCTGAACAGCATTTGAACGTGTGACCAAGGTATATCCCGACCCTGTAGTTTGCACCAGCAAATCTGTTTCTCGCAGCACTAATTCAAGCGCCTCTTCAACCGTGTATCGGCCGGATATCGCAGCGGCTGAGTGAGCACGTGTCAGGTCGGGTGACCAGGATAAATTGACGCCAGCGATCAGTGCGATTTGATTCAGCGATTGCGTCAGAGAGCCAGCCGGAACATCAAAAACAATGACCTGTTGTTCAGCAAGGGTCTCAGCGATTATCGCCTGCGTTGGCATGATCACAAGGCTGAACGCTGAACTGCCGAGCACGGCAGCCCTTATCAACTGATTGAGACGATTTTTATTGGACGGGGGTTGTGACATTTCAGAATCCTTCTGGTTGCAAATAAGAAACATTTGCATCCATAGCCGAAGTCAATCCTGAAATGGGGTCATTTTGATCTATCGACGGGAGATCATGACCCAGCCAGCACGTGGCCGATCCACCTGAACTGGCAAGGTTTGCTGGAGGGTATCAAAAATAGCTTCGATATTATTGAGCTGGTAAACACCAGAGATACGCAGTTGTGCTGAAACAGGATCAAGCCGGATAACACCCCGGTAATATCGCTCGAGTTCGCTGACAAACTCATCAAGGCGCTGGTCTTCCACCACAATCTGACCACGAGTCCAGGCACTGGCAGCCAGCGCATTTGTTTCTGGTTGGCCAAGGCTGTGTTCAGAAAAAGACACCGTATCACCGGCTCCCAGTTCAAGGTATTCGTGATGCCGTTCCGGGTGAATGCGAACCGCATGTTCCAGTACGGCGATCCGGGTTTCATGATCGGTCTGGGAAACGGTGAAACGTGTACCCAGCGCCATAACACTGCCATGTTTGCTTGAAACCCAGAACTCTCGGTATAGCGCGTCTGGAGCCGTTTCCACCATGATCTCACCACGTACTAATAGCAACCTGCGTTGCTGCTCAGAGTAATCAATGGCAACTTCACTGTTGGTATTGAGTTTCAGACGAGAACCATCGCTTAAGAGCAGTTCGCGTTGCTCGCCATGCACCGTGGCAATGCTTGGATAAGCAGCGGTTTGCTGGCCGCTGTTCAGCCACCAATAACCCGCTGTTGGAACCACTACGAGACCCGCCAGCGCCTTGATGAATGTGCGCTTTGATTTTTGTTTTCGACCCAAGACATTGCGGCTTAATTCAACAGGCACATTATGGAACATGCCCGCCAATCGCTGCGCGTTATCCCAGGCAGTACGGTTTTTATGATCTTCAGCCAGCCAACGGCTGAACTGTGCTTGTTGCCGCTCGGTAAGTTGACCTGACTGATGTATCACCAGCCAACGCGCCGCAGCATTGATATGGGGTGACAGCTCTGAATCGGCAGGCAGGCGTGCCATTACATCAGGCTCAAACAATGAGCAAAGGCTTGTTGCATGTCTCTTTTAATCGTTCGTTCAGACACTGACAATTGTTCGGCAATCGTCTTGTAAGGAAGCCCATCGATCTGGGACATAATAAAAACCTGACGAATTCTTCCGGGCAAGCTGTCGAGAATTTGATCGATTTGGTCCAGGGTCTCCAAAACAAGGTGCCTGTCTTCTTCCGAGATCGCCACCTGCTCAGGCAGTGAATTAAGCACCTCCCAATAGGCTTGCTCGACTGA
>NZ_APHR01000068.1 GCF_000349205.1 Methylophaga lonarensis MPL
CCGCAGATAACGCGTCACCACACTCAAACACCACCATCACCCGCGCATGGCCAACGTGACACAGATCGTAAACCGTCATGCCGCAGACATACATTTTGACTTTGCCTGGCTCAATGGGTTTAAAGACGTCTTTCTGCTTGGTTAAGGTGTTGTAGAGTTTTAACATCGTTATTTATCTAAAGTCTCTTTTAGACTAATGGTCAGGTTGAATACCGGAGCATTGGCACTGTGATCGTAACGATCACTGACAAAGTATCCTTCCCGTTCAAACTGATAGGCGGTTTCAGGTTCACAATCAACAGTCGCAGGTTCGGCAATGGCTGTGATGATTTTTAAAGAGTCCGGGTTCACGTCATCAAGATAGTTACCCGTTGCTTTGCCCGGAGCTTGCGCTTTAAATAATCTATCATACATGCGCAACTCGACTTGCTTGCCCTGTGTCGCAGACACCCAGTGAATAACACCTCGGGGCTTAATCTCAGGTGGCGGATTTTTGCCCACGGTGTCTTCAACCAGTGAAGCAATGACCTCAATGACTTCACCTTGGTCATTCTTGACGACATCGTCAGCCTTGATGACATAAGCACCGCGCAGACGCACATAATCACCCATCACCAGACGCTTAAACTTTTTCCGGCTCAGACTGGTGTCTTCAGTAAAATCGGCCACATCAATGAAAATCTCTTTGGTGAAAGGCACAGAGCGTTGCCCCATCGACTCTTGCTGAGGATGATTGGCAACGTCCAGCCATTCGACTGCGTCAGGCGCATTAGTGATGCTGACTTTCAATGGATTTAACACACACATGGCACGTGTTGCGTTTTCATTCAAATCCTTGCGTATCTCAAATTCCAATTGCGCAATATCCACCACACCATCTGTTTTGGCGACGGCAAGTCCGTCACAAAAACTGCGTAAAGCTGCAGCCGTCACACCGCGTCTTCTCATGCCTGAAATGGTGGGCATTCTCGGATCATCCCAACCGGCCACAATCTGATCATCCACCAGTTGTTTCAAATTACGTTTGCTGGTGACCGTGTAGTTGATATTGAGACGACCAAACTCATACTGTCTTGGCGTTGAAGGCACGGGCAAATTTTCAATAAACCACTCGTATAAAGGACGATGGTCCTGAAATTCCAGCGTACAGATACTATGCGTCACGCCTTCGATGGCATCGCCTTGCCCATGGGCAAAATCATAGCTGGGATAGATACACCATTTATCACCGGTTTGATGATGTGATTGTTTGCGAATGCGATACAGAATCGGGTCGCGCAGGTTCATATTCGGTGAAGCCATGTCGATTTTTGCGCGCAATACACAAAAACCATCGTCAAACTCACCTTGTTTCATCTTTTCAAACAGCGCCAGATTTTCTGCCACGCTTCGGTTGCGAAATGGCGATTCCTTTCCTGGCTTAGTGGCCCAACCGCGATACTCACTGGCTTGTTCAGCAGTCAGGTCACACACATAAGCTTTACCCTGCTCGATCAGATGGATTGCCCATTGGTAAAACTGATCAAAATAACTGGATGCATAACGCACTTCACCGGCCCACTGGAAGCCCAGCCACTGTACATCCTGCTTGATGGCTTCAATGTATTCCTGTTCTTCTTTGGCGGGGTTGGTGTCGTCGAAACGTAAATTACATTCACCACCAAACTCTCTGGCCAGGCCAAAATTCAGACAAATCGATTTGGCATGGCCGATATGCAAATAACCATTAGGCTCAGGAGGAAAGCGAGTGACCACTTTCTCGACCCGGCCAGCGGCCATGTCTTCCTGAATAATTGGGCGGATAAAATTGTGATTAACAGCAGATTCCGACATAGCGAATGACAGTAGTGTAGTTAAGAGTAAACGCGCATTATACGCGCTCGACGGTCTCCCGTGAGGCTCGTTTTGATAAATCCGGCCTGTCAGCCAATCAGCTTAGTCTATGCGCATCTACCAGGCTCGACAGGCCAGCCGACTCCAGAGTTGTGGAGCGTTATGTGACGGGTGTTCAGCACCGAAAAGTAGCGTAAAAACTCCACCTGACTGGATATTTCCACTATGATGTTGGCTTTGTTTTTGACTGACGGAACCGCACAATCATGAAACATTTGTACCGACATCTTGCGCCACTGTTACTGGCTTCTTTCTCACTGTCTGCACAAGCAGAGGGTGGTGCCGAATTACCCAAGGTCAAGCTGGAAACCTCACATGGCGATATCGTCATTGAACTGAATCGCGATAAAGCCCCCGAAACGGTCGCTAATTTCATCAGCTACGTCGAATCAGGCTTTTATGATGGCACTATCTTCCACCGAGTTATTCCTAACTTCATGATTCAAGGTGGTGGTTTTACTGAAGAATTTGAACAGAAGAAAACCGGTGCGCCGATTCGTAACGAGGCCAATAACGGTCTAGCCAACAATCGTGGCAGCATTGCCATGGCTCGCACTGGCGATCCACACTCTGCTACTGCACAGTTTTTTATCAATGTCACCGACAACAGTTTTTTGAATTTCCGCGGTGAAGTCGCCAGTGAATGGGGTTATGCCGTGTTTGGTCAGGTGATTGAAGGTATGGAGGTAGTTGATGCTATTCGTGCGGTTGCGACCACCATGCGTGGGCCCCACCAGGATGTACCTGCCGAAAACGTAGTCATTCAAAAGGCCGTGATGCTTCCTTAAAGCCATTGCCTGTTGATCTATTCATAGCTGCCACTACTGGCGGCTATGACAGATCAACAACAGCCAACTATGAAAACATTATTTATTTCTGATCTGCACCTCAATCCATCACAGCCGGAACTGATCCGCCTGGCAACAGATTTTTTGGCGCATCATCACGATGCCGATGCGCTTTATATTTTGGGTGATCTGTTTAACACCTGGCTGGGTGATGATTTGATTGAAGCTGCCTATGAGCCATTCATCAATGCGCTGCGCCAACTCAATCAAAGCGATGTTCACATTTACCTGATGGTAGGTAATCGTGACTTTATGCTGGGTGAGCGATTTGCTGAAATGGTCGGTGCTGAGCTGTTACCTGATCCGACCCTCGTCGAGTTTGGTCGTCATCGCATATTGCTAATGCATGGAGACAGTTTGTGCATTGATGATGTGCAGTACCAACGCTACCGAAAAGTGGTCCGTAACGGCTTTCTGCAATGGTGTTTTCTGCATTTGCCACTTAGCTGGCGACAGTCGATTTCGGATAAGATCAAAGCCCGTAGCCGTGAGCAAAAAACATTCAAATCGGCAATGATTATGGACGTAAACCCGACAGAAGTAGCTTCGGTCATGCAACAGCATGGCGTGCAGGTTCTGATTCACGGCCATACACATCGTCCGGCCATTCATTCTGTTGCTGACACCAACCCAGAAAAATATCGGATTGTGCTCGGTGACTGGCATGACAGTCCAAGTTATCTCTGCGTTGATGATGACCAGTTTCAGCTGGTCGACAGTCGCTTACCGGATGAGCAAACCGATCTAGATTTGTCCAGCCTTTGACATTTCATCCAGTACCGCCCTCAAACGTTGTGGCGGAACGTAGCCTGGCAACATTCGACCATTTTCCAGAAACATGGCCGGTGTACCGCCAACGCCCAGCTGGTTGCCTATGGCAAAGTGGGTCGCTACGGAGTTTGTACATTGTAATTCAGGCAACTCCAACTCAGCCTTGGCATCGGTCATGGCCTGATGCTGATCTTTGGCACACCAGACATTAACCAGTTTCTGATAAGCATCTGAACCGACACCGCCGCGTGGATAAGCCATGTAACGAATGGCGATACCCTGTGCATGATATTGGTCCATCTGGCCATGCAGAATTCGACAATAACCACAGTCGATATCGGTAAACACGGTCAGCGTGTAATCAGCCTGTTTTTCTGGCAAGAAACTTATCATGGAAGCCTCATCCACAGCGGCCAGTGTGTCTCTGCGAACTTCAGCTCTGCGCAGTTCAGTCACATCGGTACGACTTTCCAGATCAATGACTTTGCCTTCCATCAAATATCGGCCATCGCGGGTGACATAGATGATTTGGCCATTGATAACGCCCTCATAGAGTCCGCTATCTCCCAGTTGCTGCAGGCCGTCAATTTTGAGATCAGGAATAATTTGCAGTAAGCGTGCTTCGATTTTTTCAGCATCAGAGGCATACACCGATGCCATGCTGACCGATGCCAGTACGGCCGCCATAAATAATTTGAACATGTAGATCCTAATCTCTGAAGTTATTGAATTGTAGTGGCATTTCGAGCGAGTCATTGCCCCGTAGCAAAGCCATAACAGCCTGAAGATCGTCACGCTTTTTACCGGTCACTCTGACACTTTCACCCTGAACAGCTGCCTGAACCTTTATTTTGCTTTCTTTAATCAATTTGACAATCTTGCGTGACAAATCCTTGTCGATACCTTCTCTGGCGATGATGTCTTGCTTGCGCATCTTGCCATGACCAATCGAATCTTTAACTTCCAGGCAACTGGTATCGATGCCGCGTTTGGCCATTTTCATCCTCAAAATGTCCTGAAGCTGTTCCAACTGGAAATCACTGTCTGCGACCAGCGTCAGCACCTTGTCAGACTGTGTGACTTTGGCATCAGTTCCGCGAAAATCAAAGCGATTGGCCAACTCTCGATTGGTTTGATCCACCGCATTACTTAACTCGTGTTTATCAATTTCAGACACAATATCAAAAGCAGGCATGTGCTCTCCTCATCATTTTTGTATGTTGTTCCTCATCTCCGGGCTGCCCCTTGTCAGCCACGTGGATGATGCTGTCCATGCATTTCCTTAAGCCGGGCTCGAGCAATATGGGTATATATCTGCGTGGTCGATAAATCTGCATGACCAAGCAGCAGCTGCACCACGCGCAAATCGGCACCGTGATTGAGCAAATGCGTGGCAAAGGCATGTCTTAATGTGTGTGGTGACAGTGCTTTTTTAATATCAGCAGCCTCAGCGTAACGCTTGATTAAATACCAAAAGGCCTGACGAGTCATCGCTTTACCGCGTCGCGTCGGGAATAAATCATCATTTGCCTGACCATACAACAACACCGGACGACTCTCCAACAAATAGCGTTGCAGCCAATCCAACGCCGTTTCACCAACGGGCACCAGTCGTTCCTTATTGCCTTTGCCGACACAACGAATCACGCCCTGACGCATATTCAGTTGCTCATACTTCAAGCCAACCAGCTCACTGACACGAAGGCCGGTTGCATAGAGCAGTTCGAGCATTGCACGGTCGCGTAGGCCCAACACATCCAGATCATCCGGTTGTTCCAGCAGCGCCTCGACTTCGGCTTCTGACAAACTGTCTGGCAATTGTTTACCAAGTCTGGGGCTCTCGAGAAGTGCAGTGGGATCACTGTCTCTGACAGATTCACGGCAAAGGTAACGATAAAAACGCCGCAACGAAGACAACAAACGGGCTTCACTGCGTACCTTTCGACCTTCACGCATTCGAAGTGCCTGATATCGACGAATATCGTCTGCAGTGGCTGCACTCAAATCCACATCGCTCTTACTCAACCAGGCGGCAAAAGCCAGTAGGTCTCTCTGATAGGCTTCAATTGTGTTCTGACTCAAGCCTGCTTCCAGCCACAAGCTATCCAGAAATGCCCGCAGATGAAACGGCATGTCTGCTACCTGACTGGATTGATCGCCACGACTCATTTGAATGATCCTGCATCACAAACAAAAAGGCAGTGCCGCTCGCGCAGCACTGCCTTCCAATTTATCATGCCGGGCAACATGCCCGAGACACTTACAATTTTTCTTTGATACGTGCAGCTTTACCAGTCAGGTCACGCAGGTAGTAAAGCTTGGCGCGACGAACATCACCACGACGTTTCACTTCAACACTGGCAATGGCTGGGCTGTGAGTTTGGAATACACGCTCTACGCCAACACCACTTGAAATCTTACGAACGGTAAATGCTGAGTGAAGCCCACGATTGCGTTTAGCAATCACAATCCCTTCAAACGCCTGTTCACGCTCGCGCTCACCTTCCTTGATGCGAACTTTAACTACTACGGTATCACCGGCAGCAAACTCGGGGATATCCTTTCTCAATTGTTCAGCATTCAGCTGTTCGATAATATTGCTCATTGTTCAAAACTCCCAACTAATCCTGCCCGTGCTCGGCAATAAATTCTTCTAATAAAGCCGTCTGTTCGTCAGACAATGTCTTCATTGCCAGCAAATCAGGTCGCCTTAACCATGTTCGTCCTAATGACTGTTTGAGACGCCACTTGCGTATTGCCTCATGATCTCCACCGAGCAGCACTGATGGCACCGCCTGGTTGTCCAACTGCTCGGGTCGGGTGTAGTGCGGATGGTCAAGTAAACCATTCATGAACGAATCCTGTTGTGCAGATTCTTCATCACCCAAAACCCCTGGCAGTAACCTGGTAACCCCATCAATCAACACCATCGAGGCCAGTTCACCACCACTGAGAACGTAATCGCCTATCGACCACTCCTCATCAATCTGTGACGCTATCAAGCGTTCGTCGATGCCTTCATAGCGACCCGCAATCACAATCATTGATTGCCGCTGTGACATCGTGACCAGTGACTGCTGATCCAGCACCTGCCCTTGTGGCGACAGGTAAATAACTTTTGTGTCACTGCCCAGTTGTTGTTTGGCCGCGTTAATCGCAGCCTGCAACGGTTCAACTTTCATCACCATGCCGGGACCACCGCCATAAGGCCGGTCATCGACAGTGCGATGTTTATCCTGTGCAAAATCTCTGGGATTCCAGAAATTCAGCACTAATCTTCCCTGACTGACAGCCCGCCCGGTTACGCCGTAATCAGCAACGGCCCGGTACATTTCGGGGAACAGTGATATCACCCCAAGGTGCATTCACTGCCCTCCTAGTAATCGGTTTGCCAGTCCACCAGAATGCGTTTGTTGTCGATATCTACCGATTTGACAATCACATCCAGCACAAAGGGGATCAGTATCTCTTCCCCGTGGACTGTTTTAACAACCAACACATCATTAGCGCCGGTCTCCAGCAGGCTGTCCACAAGCCCCAGCATCTGCTGTTGCTCATCAACGACCTCAAGACCAATCAAGTCAGTCCAGTAATATTCGTCATCTTCTGCCGGGGCCAGCTGCGACTTTCTTATTGCAAGCTCAGCGCCGATTAAAGGCAAGGTCTGGTTTCTGTCAGTGACATTTTTGAAACCCATGATTACGCCCTTGCCCTGGGCTTTTCCACCACTTACTTCAACTTCTTTCCACTCACCCTGTGTGTTAATGAATAAGGGTGTGTATTCGAGAATATTGGTGCGAGGTTCAGTAAAGGAAAAAACCTTCACCCAGCCCTTGACACCAAAAGCACCGGATATTTTGCCAACAGGAAGGAATTCCTCGGTCATCACCGGTATCCGCTTTGAAAAATTAGGCGGCTTTTTGTGCTTTTTTGATCAGCTGGGCAACACGCTCTGTTGTTTGTGCGCCTTGGCCAATCCAGTGAGCTGCGCGCTCCAAGTCCAAACGCAATTCTTCTTCCTGGCCGCGAGCAACCGGGTTAAAGAAACCAATACGCTCGATGTAACGACCATCACGCTTGCTGCGTGAGTCAGTTACCACGATACCGTAGAAAGGGCGTTTTTTCGCGCCACTGCGAGTCAATCTGATTGTTACCATGAGTATAGTCCGCTGAAAAACTGGATCGAAAAACAGACGTATTCTACGCACATATCGAGGGTTTGCAAAGACACAAATCACTCAACATTCAGAAAGGCATGCCACCGCCACCCGGGAATCGACCTCCCATGGCACGCATCATCTTAGACATGCCACCCTTCTGGCCCATTTTTTTCATCATTTTTTGCATTTGGGTGAACTGTTTGAGCAGACGATTAACATCCTGAATTTGCGTCCCGGAACCTGCCGCAATACGCTTTTTGCGCGATCCTTTGATGATTTCCGGCTTTTTACGTTCTTTGGCTGTCATCGAGTTAATAATCGCTTCCAGCTTCACTAATTCCTTATCGTTGGCCTGCTGTTTAACCGCATCTGGAATATTGCCCATACCCGGAAGTTTATCCAGCATGGAGCTGATACCACCCATCTTGCTCATTTGCCGGAGCTGATCACGGAAATCATCCAGATCAAAACCCTTGCCTGTTTTCAGCTTGCCAGCCAGCTTTTGTGCCGAGTCAACATCCATTTGCCGCTGGGCTTCTTCAACCAGCGACAACACATCACCCATGCCGAGAATTCGTGACGCCAGTCGATCAGGATGGAACGGTTCCAATGCGGTGCTTTTTTCACCAACACCCAGGAATTTGATGGGTTTACCGGTGATATGACGAATAGACAGCGCAGCACCGCCTCGTGCGTCACCATCAGTCTTGGTCAGGATCACGCCAGTCAGGGGTAATGCGGTATCAAAAGCTTTTGCAGTATTGGCCGCATCCTGACCGGTCATGCTATCGACGGTAAACAGGGTTTCAACCGGATTGATGGCCGCATGGATCCGTTGAATTTCCGCCATCATGTCATCATCGACATGCAGTCGACCGGCAGTATCGATGATCAACACATCAACAAATTCACGCTTGGCTTGAGTAACAGCAGCTTCAGCAATCGCCACCGGATCCTGATCGGTTTGACTTGGAAAGAATTTGGCCTCGACTTCGTTGGCCAGTGTTTGCAACTGGTCGATAGCGGCAGGTCGATAAACGTCTGTGCTGGCAACCATGACAGACTTGCGTTGACGTTCTTTGAGCCAGCGTGCCAGCTTACCAACGCTGGTGGTTTTACCCGCGCCTTGCAAACCCGCCATCAATATCACCGCGGGTGGTTGTACGCTTAAATCCAGCTCTGCATTTGCCTGGCCCATGATAGAGACCAGTTCGTCATTGACGATTTTGACCAGCGCCTGCCCTGGAGTGAGACTGCGCATCACTTCCTGGCCGAGCGCTTTTTCCCTGACCCTCTCGACAAACTCACGCACCACCGGCAAGGCAACGTCAGCCTCCAAAAGCGCCATGCGAACTTCGCGCAGGGTTTCTTTGACGTTATCTTCGGTAATTCGGCCCTGACCACGCAGTTTTTTTAGCGTAACGGACAGTCTGTCGCTTAGACTCTCAAACATATTTTCACTCAAGCTCTGGTTAGTGGAAGCTGGAACAGCATTTTGTCATGAGCAGATTATAACCGATATAGTGTTCAGCTCCCGACCAGTTCGTTTATCATGCAGAATCCAAACACTATAAAGAGCAGATAAAGGATCCTCTACATATGGCAATTGCCAATGCGCTTGCGTTCCTGCTTTACCTGGGCTGCAGTGCAATTCTGATTCGCGGTTTTGTGCGACCGGACAGTCAACCGGCAAGACTGGCCTTGCCAGTAGGCATCATGACAGTGCTGGCCCTGTTGTTTCACGCAACAGATATTTTCTTTTCTGTCCGTGTTGATGCTGGCTGGCAACTGGGTTTGATGAACAGCTTGTCAATCGCTGCCTGGCTGATGGCACTGCTTGTGACGATCATCGGCACCAGAATGCAATCGGCGCATCCGGGCATTATCGTTTATCCCCTGGTAGCACTGATTTTAATGCTCAAAGTTGAAGTCCCTGCCGCAGGCAACGGCATTTTGCGAAATCCTGCTGTTGAATGGCATGTCTTGCTTTCTGTTGCGGCATACAGTCTTTTCACACTGGCAGCTATTCAGGCAATTGTATTGGCCATACAGGAAAAACATTTGCGTCGACGTGACGCAGGCGGCCTGATTCGAAAGTTACCGCCGCTGCAAACAATGGAGTCAGGACTGTTTCAGCTGCTCACCGCAGGCTTCGTATTGTTGTCGTTGGGTCTGGTCACTGGCTTGATGTTTGTTGAAGATATTTTCCGTCAAAAACTTGCCCACAAAACGCTTCTGTCAATCATTGCCTGGTGCGTATTTGCGGCATTGATGTGGGGCAGACACAAGCACGGTTGGCGCAGTACAACAGCCGTTCGCTGGACCTTGGCAGGTTTTAGCTTTTTGCTGCTGGCCTTTGTTGGCAGCAAGCTGGTACTGGAGTTTATTCTGGGTCAATAACCATGCTTGAGGATATCTCGTTACTGGCACTGTTTCTGTTGTTGTTTGGGCTGTTATTACTATCAGCCTTTTTCTCCAGTTCAGAAACGGCTTTGATGGCTCTAAATCGCTATCGCTTGCGCCATCTGGAACAGGAAGGAGTTCGCAGCGCCATTATCGCCAGTGAACTGCTGGCCAGACCGGATCGGCTGATTGGTCTGATTCTACTCGGCAACAACTTTGTCAATATTTTTGCCTCAGCCATCGCCACAGTGATCGGCATCCGATTAATGGGTGAAAATGGCATCGTCTTTGCAACCTTCGCCTTGACCATCGTCATTTTGCTATTTGCCGAAGTCACGCCCAAAACACTGGCCGCCCTGCATCCTGAACGAGTGGCATTTCCTGCCAGCTTTATACTGAAGCCGCTACAGATTGTGCTTCACCCACTGGTTTGGTCGATTAACAGCATCACGAACAGAATGCTGCGCCTGTTGGGCGTATCCCCGGAAGATGTGGCCTCATCAGCAATCAATACCGAGGAATTGCGTGTTGCACTGATGGAGGCTGGCAGCATGATTCCCAGTCGCCACAAAGACATGCTGATGAGCATTCTCGACCTTGAACAAATCACAGTGAATGATGCCATGGTGCCGCGAACCGAAATTGAAGGCATTGATATCAATTCACCCTTTCCTGAGATCATCAAGCAGCTGTCACATTGTGGCCACACTAGACTGCCCATCTATGCGGACAGTATGGATAACATCGTCGGCATCCTACACGTTCGTAAAGCGCTCAATCTGATGACTCAGGACAACCTGACGCCGGAGAGCTTTCGCCACATCGTCAAATCGGCCTACTTCGTTCCTGAAGGCACACCACTCAACACTCAACTGATCCAGTTTCAGCGCAACCGCAGACGTACAGGTCTGGTAGTGGATGAATACGGCGATCTGTTGGGACTGATAACGCTTGAGGATATCTTTCAGGAGATTGTCGGTGAGTTTACCGCCAATATCATCGATGATGACAAGGATATCCACCCTCAGGAAGATGGCAGTTATCTGGTCAACGGCACCGCCAACATCCGTGAATTGAACAGAAATAACGACTGGAGTCTGCCTACCGAGGGTCCGAAAACCATTAATGGACTAGTGCTGGAATATCTCGAAAGCATTCCCGACCCAGGCGTCAGCCTGCGTATCGAAAATTATGTCATCGAAGTGGTACAAACCGCTGACAATGCCATCAAGACGGTCAGGATTCGTCAAATAGCCACTGACGACAAGGAGGTCCTCCAGTGAAAGCTTATCGCATCAGAGCTTTTGGCCTGAGTGATAGCGAAGAAATTATGCTTAAATCGGTACTGCGCCTGGCGGCTGACCAATTGGAACAGCCATGGCAGCTGGTGACTGACCAGCACTTCGATTTTGCTGTTTACAATTTTGACAATGAGCTTGCCGAGCTTGCGTGGCAGGCGCGAGGCAAACAACTTACAGCGGCTTTCAGTCATCAACGAAAAACGCACCGCGCGGTTGATGTCATTTTAAAACGACCGCTGCGCGCAAGTGATCTGGCCAATATTCTCAACTTTATTTCGCAACAACTTGAACAGCGTCACGCCACTGTTTCTGTTGCTGAAGATTCAACAGAAACTGCAGATGCCTCGTGGTTAATGCGACTGTCAAAACAACTGATTCGGCGATTTCGCCCCGAGTCAAAACGACCGGATCTGCATTTTGATATTACGGTTCAATTTGACACCCAGTCCTCTGCACTACTCGATCCGGAAAAACTACGACGCTGGACTTCAGAGCTAAGCGGTGATTCAGCACAAAAAATAAACTCCTTATCAAGTAATCTGCGTGCGACCAACAGGACGCTGATAAAACCACTCAGGCGGCTGCAGATAAACGAAATTTATCGGCAAGCCATCACAGACACCCTGTTCGAGCGTGATATCGCCGCAGTTAGAAGAGATTTTTCGCTGAACAGCGATCATCTCAAAACCATTAACCGAATGCTGGGCTTGCTTGATGAGTTGAGCCTTAGCTACCAGCTGATTGCTCAGGCAGATATTGACGCAGGTTACTTTCCGGAAACAGACCGCCGCTTGCTTTTTTGCCTGAACCGAGTTTGTGAAGCAAATAGTTTGAGCAGTCTGTACTCATGTCATCACTATCGTCCAACGCCGGCCCATAAAGTAAGGCAGTGCCATCAAATCTGGCTGTATCTCGAATATGCGGGCTGCCTGGGCAGAGATGTTCGCATCAGCGCAGATATGCAGTCGAATAACTTTCACAGTATTCATTCGCTTTTAATGCTGCTGTTGATATGCGATCCATACAGCCTCAACCGATTTGAAGCCTTCAGATTGTATCGTTTGCTTGAGCCACTCGCGGCCCAGGTTGAAACAGGACTGTTCAGTTCTCAGGATCTGACGGTTAAAAACGCCTTCTTGCTGACAGGCCACTTTTGCATGGATTGCAGCAGTCATCAGGCACCTACTGCAATGTCACGCATCAGTGCAGATCAACTTCATTGTCCTGATACCAGACATTTTTTGACATCCACTGTGACCAGCAGTCTGAAAACACTTCTGGAAGACAAGGCGATGAGCCCAGTGGACAAACAGCTTCTACGCCAGATAAGCCCACGAATCGAAGGCAATTACGAGCGTAAATATCATCGGCAAACCCAAATCCCGCCACAAAATATCGGCTTGATAACAGGTCTTGCTGATATTCACCAATACCTGATGCAACCGAGCGCTCTGGAACAGCAATGGCAGCTTCTGAATCATGGCTCTGGCGGCATGTTGATCAGTTTTGATGGCGATTTGAACGACATAATGCAGCCCGGCAGCCTGGTGGCTATCGCTAATTCACTCGATGCTTGTCAATTAGCAATCACCCGCTGGTTACAAACGCAGCCTGGAGGAAAAACCTCTCTGGGTCTCGAAATCATCACTGGTACTCCAGTCGCAAAATATTGTGTCAGCAGTCATGAACTTCACCAGCCCTTGATAGAAGTTGTAGAAAAAGATGATGCACTCAACGCCAACTTATTTGCTGCCAAAGGGGTATACCTGACAGATAAAGCTTTAACTGTGATCGACCTGGACAATCACCAAGAGGTGATAACCATGGCCAAAGCAGTCGCCAGCACCCTTGATTACGACCAGTTCATTGGTCGCCGCAAGGCAAAACACACATTTCACTGATGCAATAGCCTGAACTAACTTATCACCCCCGGGATCACTAGATCAGCCTGTGAGCAACGACACTGATGCACTCTTCACCAGTGGGGCGTAAATCACGGTTTTGAGATGTCAGACGTTTTGACTTATTATCGCTTCATTCACGGAAAATTCAGGACAGGATTACCATGCGGATATTGATCAAGCTGATCGTTGCCTTTCTGGTATTGGTTATAGCAGCCCTGGTTGCATTGCCATTCATTATTGACCCCAATGACTACAAAGATCAGATATCTCAGCAGGTGGAACGCGTCACTGGCCGGACACTGACACTCCAGGGCGATATTGGTCTATCAGTTTTTCCGTGGATAGCACTGGAACTTGGACCAACATCACTGAGCAATGCCAGTGGTTTCAAAGCCGATCATTTTGCACAGGTTGAAGCCGCCGAAATTCGTATCAAATTGATGCCACTGCTCAGAAAAGAACTGGAAGTCGACACCATTGTGTTGGACGGTCTGGTCCTCAACCTTGAAACCAACGAAGCTGGCGTCACCAACTGGGATGATCTGACCGGTACCGACGCTGATGCAGAAGAAAGTGAATCTGCCGCCAGCAGTGCAGATGTAGCAAAGGATGTTGAAAGCTCACCAGCGCTGACAGCCATCAGTATTGCCGGCGTGCGACTGACCAATGCCAATATTTTGTGGTCAGATGACAGCAAGGGCGAACAATTCCAGCTTCGCAACATGAATCTGACAACCGATCCGCTTGTGCCTGGCAAACCTACCTCTGTCAAAGCGGCTTTTGATCTTATCAGCGCTCAACCAGAAGCAAGAGCGCATATCACGCTGGATACGGATCTGATGTTGGATCTGGAAAACCAGCAATACGCGCTCAACAAACTGAAGTTCACAACCGTTGCTCAATCCAGAGAGCTGCCTGTCGCTCAAGTCGGCTTTGACCTCCGGGGTGATGTCCATGCTGACATGCAGAAACAGATCATCAATATTCGTGACCTTGCGCTGAAAAGTCAGCTGAACGGCGAAGGCCCTGATGCGATGTTTTCCGAAGCAGAAATCAGTCTAAATGGTCACCTGCTGGCTGATCTCGGCAATGAAAAAGCCAGTATTTCAGAGTTCAAACTCTCAGCCAGTGCCAACAGTCGTGGCATTCCAGAACCACTGTTCACCGATGCAAAAATTCAACTCAGTGGTGATGTCAGTGCAGATCTGGCCAGTCAGTCTGTTGCGATTCCACAGCTTGGTCTGAATCTTGAAGCCAGCAAGGACAAACAAAAGATTGTGGCGCAGCTTTCGGCCCAGGTTGCTTCTGATCCGGCCAAACAGCAGACTCAACTGGACAATCTGCAGCTCGCTGCGACCATCACTGACCCGGACATGCCGGGAGGCAAGGCAGAATTGAATTTAACCACTTCAGCGACTGTTGATCTGGAAAAACAGACGCTGAATGTGGCAGATCTGGTATTACAGCTTCAGGATTTGCTGATTCAGGCACAACTGAATGCCAGTGATATTCTGTCTGAAACACCCTCATTCAATGCTGATCTGCATATCAACCCTTTCAACCTGCGTTCGCTCACTCGCGACCTGCAAATCGAACTGCCAGAAATGGCTGACACCTCAACGCTGGAGCTTTTCGAACTGCGCACCAAAGTCAGCGGTTCCAATGAGCACATTGCCTTGACAGATCTCAACATCAAACTTGACCAAAGCACACTTGCCGGACAGTTTTCTGTGCGTAATTTTGACAAGCCTGCACTCAGATTTGATCTGAAACTGGATGAAATTGATGCAGATCGTTATTTGCCACCGCCATCAGAAGATGAAAAACCGAAGACTTCAAGCGGCTCAGCTGCATCCTCGGCCGAACCAGAGGACCTGCCACTTGATGCGATTCGTGAACTCAACGCCAAAGGCAAAATCGAGATCGGCAAGCTGAAAATCAGCGGAGTACACAGCCAAAATATCCTGCTGACACTGGACGCAGAGGATGGACTGGTAAAGTTATCTCCCCTGAGAGCCGAAATGTATCAGGGTCAATATCAGGGCAATGTGGTGATAGATGCTCGCAATGATGTGATGAAGCTGAGCATGGATGAAAAACTGCAAGGCGTACAGGCCGGCCCTTTGCTTGATGATCTCACCGGAGACAGCAAAATAAGCGGCACCGTCAATGCCAGTGCCAAACTCACTGCAAGTGGCAATAACCCTGACGCGATCAAGCAAACCCTGAATGGGTCGGGTGACTTCTCATTCAGTGAAGGTGCACTCAAAGGCGTTAACCTTGCCGATGCTATTCGTCGTGCCAGAGCAGCCATCAGCGGCCAGTCTTTGCCGGAATCTGATGAACCGGTTCAGACTGACTTCAGTAGCCTCGGCGGCAGTTTCACCGCTCGTAATGGTGTCATCGACAATCAGGATTTCAGCTTGATGTCGCCACTATTACGCGTCAGCGGTGCCGGTAATGTGGACTTGCCTCAAGAAAGCATAGACTACGCACTCCGAGTCGCAGTGGTTGGTTCACTTGAAGGACAGGGTGGTCGTGAAATTACTGATCTGCGTGGACTGACCATTCCAGTCAGAATCACCGGCAGTTTTGATAACCCGAGACCGTCGGTGGATCTCGCTGGCTTGCTTCGCGATAGAGCCACAGAAGAACTGCGTGGTCGCGCAGCAGAACAAATTCAGGATCGTCTAGGCGATAAAGTCGGCGAAGGGCTGGGTGGTCTGCTGGGTGGCGCATTGGCACCCAAATCCAATGATGCCGCTCCTGCTGAAGAAGCGCCTGAAGCAGACTCAGCAACTGAGGAGAAAGAGGCGGAGCCTGCAAAATCTCCTGAAGATCAACTCAAAGATGAGCTGCAAAACCGTTTGCGTCGTCTGTTTTAATTCACTGAGAAACAAGCATAGCCTGCGCTCTCTGGAGTGCAGGCTATTTTTATGATGACAATATTTAATTTCAGTGATGCCCTGCTCGGCTGGTATGAAAAGCATGGCCGAAAGGATCTGCCATGGCAGCAGTCGGTTACCCCCTATCGCGTTTGGGTATCAGAAATCATGCTGCAGCAAACGCAGGTCAGCACCGTGATTCCCTACTACCAACGTTTTATGCAGAGATTTCCGGACATTGCTGCTCTGGCGACAGCTAACCTCGATGAGGTTTTATCTTACTGGGCCGGTCTCGGTTATTACGCCCGAGGCAGAAATCTGCACAAAAGCGCCAACATCATTCACCACCAGCTAGGCGGCGAGCTTCCTGAGGATATTGAACAGCTTCAAACGCTACCCGGTATTGGCCGCTCAACCGCTGGCGCCATCATGGCACTGGCATTTCATCAGCGTTATGCCATTTTGGATGGCAACGTCAAACGGGTACTCAGTCGGTTTTATGCCGTTGAAGACTGGCCAGGAAAACCACAGGTTGAAAAGCAACTGTGGCTTCGTGCACAAGCATTACTGCCCGATAAGGACTTTGCAAAATACACGCAGGCACAGATGGATCTGGGCGCAACCTTGTGTACACGCTCACGGCCTGACTGCCAGAATTGCCCACTTCAAACGCACTGCGCGGCATATGCTCAAAACAATGTCTCAGATTATCCGCGACCTCGTCCGAAAAAAACTGTGCCGGTCAAACAAGTACAGTGGTTAGTGGTTGAAAATAAACATCAGGAAATTCTACTGCTGAAAAGGCCTGCAATGGGTATATGGGGGGGCTTGTGGTGCTTCCCTGAATTCACAGATTCTGAGCTGGAAACTGTCTGTGATCGTCTGGAAATACCTGTCACTGACGCGCAAATACTTGCTGGCTTTCAACACACTTTTACCCATTTCAAGCTGAATATACAGCCATTCAAAATGGCGCTTGATGATGCCTTTTCTGTTATTGAGGACAAGCCAGATCGTATCTGGGTTAAAATAAAAGATATTGAAGAACTCGCCTTGCCTGCACCCGTTAAGGCACTGGTAAACCAACTTTAAACATTCATCGGAGGACGCCATTCATGGCAAGAATGATTCACTGCATCAAACTGGACAAACAAGCCGAAGGTCTGGATTTTCCTCCCTACCCTGGAGATCTGGGTAAAAAGCTATATGAGTCCGTTTCAAAAGAAGCCTGGCAAATGTGGATGGGTCAGCAAACCATGCTGATTAATGAATATCGTCTGTCACTGGCTGATCCCAAGTCACAACAGTTTCTGAAAACCGAGCTGGAAAAATTCTTTTTCGGTGATGGCTCAGCGCCACCTGCGGATTTTGTTCCACAATAGCCTCAGTCAAATTCATCAACCCTGCTAAAAAACACTGGACGAATCGACCTGTTTTGCGCATACAATGCGATCTGCTTCATATGAAGCACCGATGGGCCGGTTGAAAACAAGCGGCAATGTACCAAAAGATTGAGGTTGATATGGCAGAGCAAGTGACTGGAACCGTTAAATGGTTCAATGATGCAAAAGGATTCGGATTTATCGAACGTGCTGATGGGCCCGATGTATTTGTACACCACAGTGCGATTAAAGCTGATGGATTCAGAACACTCAAGGAAGGTCAAACTGTCACCATGGAAGTGACACAAGGGCAAAAAGGTCCTCAGGCCGAGAACGTTGTTCCTTCCTGATAAGTCCTTACCCACATCCAGAGATTATCGAAAGCCGGTTAAAAAGTAGACAACAACTTTAACCGGCTTTTTTTGTTTTGTGTAGCCAGCGGGTTCTGATCATCATAACCTGCTGGTGAAATGTCTTTCGCTCTGCGAAGGATATCTTGTTGCCGAAAATCCTCGATAATCACACACAGAGCCATCAACAAGCCTCTTGACTTGGGTGACTCCAAGCGCACAATACAACTGACGACCTTTCCTAACCGGGAACGCAAATGCCGTTACTTAAAAACCCCCCCCGTGATTTTGCTGTCTGTTTGCCTGACATTTTTTTCTGCAACTAGCGTTGCCGGTGGTTGGGGTGGCCTGTTAGACAACCTTAATCAATCTGCCCGGAGTCTGTTGGGGCAGGAGTCTACTGGCAGTACCGATACGGCAACACTCATTTCGGGGCTCAAGCAAGCACTTGAGCTCGGCACAGAGAGAGCCGTTGCCGAAGTCAGTCAGCCTGGCGGCTACCTGAACAATGCCAATATTCGCATCCCATTACCCAATCAAGTTCAACAGGCTGGCAGACTGATGCGACAGCTGGGCTTAGGACAAATGGCAGACAATTTCGAAAACAGCATGAACCGCGCAGCGGAGCAAGCTGCGCCACAAGCCACTGCTATCATGATGGACGCCATACGCAATATGACCATTGACGATGCCAGAGGCATTCTTGAAGGAGGCGACAACGCCGCCACTGAGTTTTTTCAGCGTAAAACCCGAGATCAACTTACTGATATGTTTCGCCCGACTATCTCTGACTCACTCGATAGTGTCGGTAGCACCCGATATTACAACGACCTGAATCGTCAGGTATCTGCTGTGCCTGTAGTGGGACAAAATCTCAACGTTGACCTGCCTGATTATGTTACCGGCAAAGCCTTGGATGGCTTGTTTTTGATGATCGCTGCAGAAGAGAAAAAAATACGAGATAATCCTGCCGCGAGAACAACCGAGCTACTTCAGCAGGTATTTGGTAATCGTTAGAGGTGGGACCACTTTATGCTTGCTAGATTGGGCAGGCTACGGTAAAAACACTACAGTTTGTAGGCTTAAATCAAGGAGTTTGTCATGGCAAAGCAGCATTACCTCAATCTCAGTAGTCAAGGCCTGGCGCTGAAAGCTCTGTTTACCGGTTATCTGACTGTGGTTGCAGTTGGCTATCTGATGGCGCTGGTTCAAATTCAGCTGACCCATGGCATGGCTGATGGTGAGTGGGGTTTGTCAATTGACGATATTGTCTACAGCTACTATGGCAATCGCAGCGGTTCACTGCTGGAAAACAAACTCCATGGTTCAATGAAGCCGATGGCCAGTGATGAAGAGCGTGAACAAATCATCGAATGGGTGCATCAAGGCGCCGATGCTGAACTGTATTTTGATTTGGGCATTGATGAAATTGTCGAAACCAAATGTATTGCCTGCCACAATGCCGCATCAGGCATGCCGATCCCTGATTTTACCAATCTGGCCAATCTGCAAAAAGCCGCTGAAATTGACACTGGTGCCACCATCAACACACTGGCTCGGGTATCGCACATTCACTTGTTTGGTATTGCCTTTATCTTTATGTTTGTCGGCTTGATCTTCAGTCTCGCGTCTGGAGTGCCCCGTAAACTCAAGGCCATCGTCATCGTAATGCCTTATGTGTTTTTGCTGATTGATATTTCCGCTTGGTGGCTGACACGACTCAACCCCAACTTCGCCTGGCTGGTGATGCTCGGCGGTACGGCAATGGCACTGTCGTTTGCCTTTATGTGGGTAGTGTCAATGTATGAAATGTGGATCTTGCCACGCCTGCGTGAAGATACTCGCGATGCACTATTAGACGAGTAATTAACTCACAGCAACGGAGCTCGCGCCGCGGGCTCCGTTGTTCACTTTCTGGCTTACTGTTCCTGTAATGCCTCAAGCTCCATCCACTGTGCATAGCAGGTTTCCAGCGCTGCGTTGACCTCATCCAGCTGCGTCTGCGCCAGTTGAATTTTATCGGCTGATTGCTGATAAAAATCCGCCTGACTCATTTGTTCGGTCAAGGTCGCCTGCTGCTGCTCCAGTTGTTCGATCTTTTCCGGTAAAGCCTTTAAATCCAGTTGTTGCTGATAAGTCAGCGTTGATTTCTTTTTGGCCGGCGACTTAGTCGCAGCTGCGCTACTAGCCAGTTTTTTGGCCGGTTTATCCTGCTGAGCGGTTTTGCGCTGTTGCAGCCAGTCATCATAGCCACCGACATATTCACGCAGTTGACCATCTTCATCAAAGACAATACAACTGGTCACGACGTTGTTGAGAAAGCTACGATCATGGCTCACTAACAACAGTGTGCCGCCAAATCCGTCCAGTAACTCTTCCAGTAAGTCGAGTGTTTCCGCATCCAGATCATTGGTCGGCTCATCCAGCACCAATAAGTTGGCTGGCTGAGTGAATAACTTCGCCAGTAATAAACGGTTGCGCTCACCACCGGATAAGGCTTTAACGGGGGTGCGTGCTCTGTCTGGCGTAAACAGAAAGTCCTGCAAATATCCAATAATGTGTTTGCGACTGCCATTGATTTCAACAAAATCACGCCCTTGACCAACGTTATCGACAACACTGGCTTCCTCATCAAGCTGGCTGCGAAGCTGGTCAAAGTAGGCGATTTCAAGATTGGTACCCAGACGAACGCTACCATGCTCTGGTGCAGACTTACCCAGCAAAATCGACAACAGGGTGCTCTTGCCACAACCATTGGGACCGATAATGCCGATGCGGTCTCCCCTTTGAATCAGGGTTGAAAAATTTTTGAACAACTGACGGCCATCGTAACTCTGACCGATATTGTCAGCCTCAACCACCAGTTTGCCGCTGCGTTGCGCTTCCTGAAGCTGCATCGAGACGTTGCCTTGCACTTCACGGCGCTGACTGCGTTCACGTCTGAGCTGCTGTAAGGCACGAACACGTCCTTCATTACGAGTCCGCCGGGCTTTAATACCCTGGCGAATCCACACTTCTTCCTGTGCCAGTTTTTTATCAAATAAAGCGTTTTGCTCAGCTTCCACCGCCAGCATTTCTTCACGCTTTTGCAGATAGTTTCGATAATCTCCGGGAAAACTGGTCAACTGACCACGATCCAGCTGCACGATGCGTGTCGCCAGCGCCTGTAAAAAGCTGCGGTCATGGGTGATGAAGACCAATGTACCGCCATAGCTTTTCAAAAAGCCTTCCAGCCAGGTGATCGAAGCAATGTCCAGATGGTTGGTCGGCTCGTCGAGCAATAAAATATCTGGCTGACGAACCAGGGCCTGTGCCAGCAAGACCCGGCGTTTCATACCACCTGACAGACTGTCAAACTCAGCATCAGCATCCAGACTCAGACGGGAAATCACCGTTTCCACCTGCTGCTCCAATGACCAGCCATCGACCGCTTCCAGTTTGTGCTGGGCTTTTTCCAGTTTGCTGAGCAGCGCATCGCTGCTGTCATGCTGCAACTGCTGAATAATGTGATGGTATTCCGTCAAAAGCGGCGCAATATTGCCAAGGCCACCAGCGACTACATCGAATACTGAACCATGCGTGCCTACCGGCACTTCCTGCTCGAGCCGGGCGACTTTAACATCCTGCAGACCGATGATTTCACCGCTGTCGGCCTTTATTTCACCGGCGATCAGCTTCATCAGTGTCGACTTACCGGCACCGTTGCGCCCCACCAGACATAGCCGCTCACCGGCGTCGATTTGCAAATCCACCTGATTAAGCAGATTAGGACCGCCAAAACTGACGGTGACTTGTTTTAATGACAGTAATGCCATGTTTACTCCTGTTGGGCCTGCGCCTGTTCCAGCGCTTCACTGGCCTCAAGCCAGCTATGCTCGACTTCTGCCAGTTGTTGTTTAAGTTCAGCCTGCTGTTTGATGAGTTGTTTCAGTTGATCCTTGCCAGCGTCCTGATACAGTTCGGGCTCGGCCAACTCAAGTTCCAGTTTTGACAAGGCTTGATGCAATTTTTCCAACTGTTGTTCGGCGCTGGCGACTTGCTTGCGCAACGGCTGTAATTTCTGTCGCTGGGCAGCGGCAGCCTGACGATCCAGTTTTTTGTTATTGCTGGCCGCAGCAGCGCCATTACTCGGCTGATTGTCTTTTTTATCCTTGCTGAGCCGCCATTGACGATAATCTTCCAGATCACCATCAAACGGGCTGGCCTTGCCATCAGACACCAGCCATAAATCATCGGTCACGGTTCGCAGTAAATGACGATCATGAGAGACCACCACCAGTGCACCCTCAAAGTCCTGCAAGGCCAGTGTCAGCGCCAAACGCATTTCCAGATCAAGATGGTTGGTCGGTTCATCCAACAGCAATAAGGCTGGGCGCTGGTAAACCAGTATTGCCAACACCAGACGTGCTTTTTCGCCGCCTGAAAATGGCGCCACCGGATTCAGAGCATCGTCGCCATCAAAGCCAAAACCACCCAGAAAGTTGCGCAATGCCTGTTCTGTCGCTTTTGGATCCAGTCGTTGTAAATGTTTCAGTGCGCTGTCTTCTGAACTTAACTGTTCAAGTTGATGCTGGGCAAAGTAACCAATGCGAATATCCCGAGCTTCCTTGCGTTTGCCGGACAGCGCTGGCAACTCTCCAGCAATCAGTTTGATCAGCGTCGATTTACCGGCCCCATTCGGACCAAGCAAACCTATTCGGTCACCGGGCGCAAGATTCAGGTTGAGGTTTTCCAGCAAGGGTGTCTGATAGCCAACACTGGCTTTTTCCAGCGTGATCAGCGGATTGGTTAATCGACTTGGCGGCAGAAATTCAAAATGAAACGGTGAATCCACATGGGCAGGTGCTATCAGCTCCATGCGCTCCAGTGCTTTAATCCGGCTCTGCGCCTGACGCGCCTTGGTGGCCTTGGCCTTAAAGCGGGTGACAAAACTGCGAATATGGGCAATTTCCCGTTGCTGCTTTTGATGCGCCGCCTGCTGATTGGCCAGATGTTCGGCTCTGGCAATTTCAAAATCTGAGTAATTGCCACTGTAAAGCTTGATGCGCTGCTGTTCGATATGGGCGATATGTGTCACCACCCGATCAAGAAAGTCACGGTCATGTGAAATGACCATCAAAGTACCGGGATAACTGCGCAGCCATTCCTCAAGCCAGTAGACCGCTTCCAAATCAAGGTGATTAGTGGGTTCATCCAGCAACAATAAATCACTGCGACACATCAGCGCCTGTGCCAGATTCAGTCGCATGCGCCAGCCCCCCGAAAAAGCTTTTACTGGCTGAGTCTCCTGTGCCGAACTAAAACCAAGTCCATGCAGCAGCTTGCCCGCTCGACTCTTGGCTGTGTAACCGTCTATCAAGGTGAGTGCATCGTGTAACTGGCTCTGACGATGACCATCGCCCTGCTGTTCAGCCTCTGCAAGTGCTCGCAGCAACTGGGTCAGTTCCTGATCACCCTCCAGCACATAATCCAGTGCAGTGGTATCAACGCCAGGCGTTTCCTGAGCAACATGAGCAATCGTCCATTCCGGGGGCAGCGAAACATCACCAGTATCTGCATGGAGTTCACCGCGTAGCATGGCAAACAGGCTCGACTTGCCCACTCCATTCGCACCGGTAAGCCCAATGCGTTGCCCCGGATGAATCAGCAAATTGGCAGCTTCGAACAATAGACGCGGCCCGCGCCGCAAAGACAGTTGGTTGAAATTTATCATGGCGCGAATTGTATCAAGCCTGTGTGATGGCGGTATTGCTGATTCAGTAGATGGTCTTGTCAGGACTTGTTGACTTCATTTGGTAGTTGCCAATTTACAGGTGATTGGCCATGTTCAACTAAATAAGCATTGGCCTGACTAAAGTGCCGACAGCCCAAAAAACCGCGATGCGCAGATAACGGTGATGGATGTGGCGCCTTCAGCACCAGATGTTTGCGGCTGTTAATGCGTGCACCTTTCTTTTGTGCATAACTGCCCCAGAGCATAAACACCACGTGTTCTCTTTGCTCGTTTATCACATCAATCACTTTGTCGGTAAAAGCTTCCCAGCCTTGCCCCTGATGTGCATTGGCCTGATCGTGTTCGACAGTGAGCACTGCGTTCAGCAATAACACCCCTTGTCTGGCCCAGCTTTCCAGATAGCCATGCGTCACCGGCTGCAAATTCAGATCCGATTGCAATTCTTTGTAGATGTTGACTAAAGAAGGTGGCGGTTTGACGCCAGGCATCACTGAGAAACATAAGCCATGCGCCTGTCCCGGTTGATGGTAAGGATCCTGCCCAAGAATGACCACTTTCACTTGAGACAAGGGCGTCGCTTCCAGAGCATGAAACCAGTTTTTGGAGTGCGGATAAATAATTTTCTGCGCCGCTTTTTGCTGTTGCAAAAACTGTTTCAATGCCAGCATGTAAGGCAACTCAAACTCTCCGCTCAGCCATGGTTGCCACTCTGGTGCTTGCTCAAGAGCCATTATGAACTCCGCGTTTAAATAAGCGCATGATACAAAAACCCAACACATCTTGTGTGCACCAACTAATAAGCCATTGAATTTAATATGAGTTTTTAGCGATCAAAAATCATGGACAGATGACTAAATCAACTGTTAGATTGAATGAACTATAGATTGTTGTGAATGGACTTATTGCATAGAGGCAATCAACAAAAAAAGGGACTGACAATGACTACACAAGCACACATTCTGATCGTCGATGATGTGCCTGACAACATACAAGTGGCAATGAACTTCCTCAAGGAAGAACCCTATCAACTGTCTTTTGCCACCAAGGGTCAGGAAGCGCTGBGACTGATGCGAGTCAATAGCTGA
>NZ_APHR01000069.1 GCF_000349205.1 Methylophaga lonarensis MPL
TCAGTACCAGATAGAGCAGCAATACGGTCAGGGCAAAAATTACCAGCGAATAGGTAAGTGTTGATTTGATTTGCTGATAGAGCTTGAGATAGCCGTAGCCCGGATTACTGGTGACATACAGCGTGCCGGCGATATTCCAGCCAGAACTGAGTTCCGTTTCAGCTGTTGCCGTTTCCATAGGTAGCCACTGAATCAACCAGTCAGGCACGCCCTGTAATCGTTCGGTGTTGGTCAAACGCACCAGTTCATCACCATCGACGTTGAGCAAGCGCATTTCGCGGTAATACCCCATATCAAAAATCGCACTCATCATGGTGCGCAAAATAGGGTCGTTTTCATCGGCCATATGCGGGCTCATCGACAGACCGAGCGAAGTGGCGGTGTCCTGAACGTGAATTTGTGATTCACCTTCAAGATAACTTCGAATGTTGTTGACGCTGAGCAGGAAGTTGACGGAAAAAACAATAAAGAAAATCAGACTGATAAGGACAAGAAGCTGTTTGGATAGAGACATGGCGCATTCCATCTAATGTGAGTCGATTCAATTGCTTAACAACTGACATAAAGTCTCAGGCTAAGCTGTTTGTTTTTTATGCGAAATTCTGGATACTCAATAACGATACGCGGCGCCAGATGAGCAAGCAAGTCAATTCTTGTGACCCGGTCAACGGCTTTTGTTTTAAGGGGGCTGTTGATACGATCTGTGTTTATCAGTGAATGAAGGCATCATGATGTTTCCTGTATTGGCCCAAATGGCATTATTGATTGCCGCAGGCACGCTCTGGCAGAGACTCGCTCCCAGCCATATTCCAGCGATTGCACACCGCCGGGCACTGACCGATCTGGTGTTTTACATTCTGCTGCCAGCCATGGTGATTGATGTCATCTGGGCGGCACCGCTGGATAGCAATTCATTGAGAATTTCATTGCTCGCCATGACCGGTCTTGCTTTTGGAGCATTGGCAATGTGGCTGGTACTACGCTTCACCACCACAACATCCGCCCAAAAAGGGGCATTATTACTGGCTGCAACTTTCCCCAACGCAACCTATCTGGGCTTGCCAGTGTTGGATCAAGTCCTCGGCAGCTGGTCCAACGCCATTATTCTGCAATATGACTTGTTTGCCTGTACCCCGATCTTGATGACTTTGGGAATATTGATGGCCAGGCATTATGGTCAACAGGAATCTCAAGAACATCCACTGCGGGCATTGCTGAGAATTCCACCCTTATGGGCCGTGACTATTGCGATTGTGCTGAATCTGACTGATGTTGCCAGACCCGCGATCATCCATTCAGCGTTGGCAACATTGGCCGGTGGTGTTGTGCCGCTGATGCTGATTGCACTGGGAATGAGCATCCGCTGGGAAAGTTTGCGCGTGCGTTTCTTACCACTGTTGGCCCCTGTGGTTGCAATTACCTTGTTGGTGGTGCCAGCCATGGTGTGGCTGAGTAGTTACTTGATAGGTGTACCACAGGACATTATGGTGACGGTGGTGTTGTCAGCTGCAATGCCGACGATGGTGTTTGGCATTGTCATTTGTGAGCGATATCAACTGGACAGTGCTTTATATGCGGCCGGTGTGACACTGACCACCTTGTGTTGCATGGTGACTTTACCGCTGTGGTTTCAGTTATTGCCGGTCAGTTGATTTGACCAATTGAGCCCGACTTGTTCAATGGCGGACTTTAACAACAGCATTGCTTCAATCACCTGATGTTTCGGACCTTTCAAGCTGAGTTCTATGTAGGGAACCTGCCCCAGATGCGGCAGACTGGAAAGGCGCAGGGCAGGGTAGTCATCGACAATCTTGTTCATGGTTTGCAACAAGTCTGATTCGCGGCCGTTGATGACAAAAATACTTTCTTCAAAAGCAGGCGCCTGATTTCGCAAGTCCGGATATAACTTTTCGAGTACCCACTCTGACATCGGCCAGGCCATTTCCGGAAAACCCGGCATAAAATGATGATGTTGGAATGAAAAGCCGGGCACCTGATTGACGGGGTTGGGAATCAGCCGACTGCCTACAGGCAAGTGTCCCATCAAAATCCGGTTTGGATAGGCATCAGCTCCAAACCTGGCTTCTATAGCTGCAACTGCTTCGCTATGCGGCGCCAGTGCGACATTGGCAACTTTGGCGACGGTTTGACGAGTGCGGTCATCGGGTGTTGCACCAATGCCGCCAAAGCTGAATACCAAATCCTCAGATTGCATGGTAAAACTCAGGAAGCGTTCAAGTTGACTGGCATCATCACCCACGATGACTGTCCAACTCAGTTCCAGCCCCTTTGAGGCCAGTAGCTGCTGTAAATGATTAAAGTGCCTGTCTTGACGTTTACCACTGAGAATTTCATCTCCGATAATCAAGGCACCAATGTTCATTTTCAGGATTCCTCAGCTCTGTTACGCATGAAATCTGCGGTTTGCACAAATGACGACATCAACTGTTCTGCAAACAAGGGTTCCAGATCCAGTGTTTTCAGCGCTTGAGCCATGCAGTACAGCCATTGATCTCTTTCTTCTATGCCGATTGAAAACGGTAAATGTCTGGCTCTGAGTCTGGGATGACCATATTTGTCAGTATACAGTGACGGTCCGCCCAACCAGCCGGACAAAAACATAAATAACTTTTCTTCACTGCTGGCAATATCTTGTGGATGTAAATCCCGAATCAAAGCTGTCTGCGGCGTCTCGCACATGATTTGATAAAAGGTCTGACATAGTTTGCGAACCGCAGGTTCACCGCCGATGCGTTCATAAGGTGTTTTCAGTTCTGACATGGGTTTCACCAAAATAAATCAGCAGATATTAACCGGCTTCTGTTGCCGGGAAAAGGCAGATCAACTTGCGACAGCCTGCCCAGACAAGGATAATCAACAGTTTTGGGTAAAAACCAACAGAGGAGAACACCCTGATGAGTGAGAGAATTATCATGCGTACCGGTGAAGCTTTGGTCGCTGGAGGCCCTCCATTTACAGCGGCTGAGCCTGAAGTTGTTATCGGTGAACTGGATGGTCCTTTTGGTACAGCATTTGCCAACTTGATGGGCGATCAGGTGCAAGGACACTCCCGCGTTCTGGCACTGATGAACACAGATATGCAAGTTCGTCCGGCGACATTGATGGTCAGCAAGGTAACGGTTAAGAAAACTGCTTACACCAATATCCTGATGGGTACCGTGCAAGGCGCTATCGCCAATGGTGTACTGGATGCAGTCCGTAACGGCACTATTCCAAAAGAAAAAGCCAACGATCTGGGCATCATCGTATCTGTCTGGCTGAATCCTAGCATCACCACAGTTGAAGATCTGGACCACGAAGCATTGTTTAATATTCATCGTGAAGCCACTCGTCGCGCGATTGAAAAAGCGATGAATAACGAGCCAAGCATCGACTACTTGCTGGAAAATCAGGACAAGCTGGTTCACAAGTACTACCAGAAAGAACTGGACGCAAAAAAATAACTGAGTGAAACTGGCGGACAATATAGTTGTCCAAGCCTGTGATTAATTCACAGCTCAAAAACTTAACGGTTTGGCCGCTATATCGGTCAGACCGTTTTTTTTTGCAAGGTATAATCTGAACCGTGACCGTTTCGGCGATACAGGATGAGATGGATATATATTCCATAGACAAGCTCATGCACGAGACTCGACAGCTTGCGGCGCGTTATCGTCAGACAACAGGCACCGCGTTGCCAGTGACTGGCGAAATTGCTCGCTATGATGCCGCGCGAGCCTTAAAGCTCAAGCTGCTTGATGATGCGTCACTCGGTTACGATGCAGTTGGCAGCGATAGCCGTGAAGGTCAAAAAGTGATCATCAAGGGGCGGGCAATGTTTGATACCAGCAAAACCCCGAGAATTGGTCAGCTTAACCCGCAGCAGGATTGGGATTTGGTGGTGCTGGTTTTGTTTGATGATGCCTATCAGCCAGTCGAAATGTATCAAGCCAGCAAGGCTGATATCAGCGACGCCTTAACGGGTAAAGACAGCAAAAACAAGAAACGCGGTGCGATGTCTGTGGCCCAGTTCAAAATCATTGGTGAGCGTGTCTGGATGGTTGAAACTGGCGAACAGGACGAGATCTGGTCGAACTGATAAGCTATCATCCAACGTTCGGAAACCATATTTCCGATCAACGGCGCTGTAAATAGCCACGATACGATACAAGGATCCTTCCAAAGGATGGAACACACAGTTTCTGATGCAATTTCAGAATTATTCGACAAGAATGGTGCGTTGGCCAGACACATCGAAGGTTATCAGCCTCGTCAGGCACAACAGGAAATGGCGCAGCGCGTCGCACAAACACTTGAGCAACAATCTTTGCTGATTGCGGAGGCGGGCACGGGTACCGGAAAAACATTTGCCTATTTGGCACCGGCCATTCTCTCGGGTCAAAAAGTATTCATATCTACCGGTACAAAAAATCTTCAGGAACAGTTATATAACAAAGACTTGCCAGTACTTCGTGAAGTGATGTCTGTTCCTTTTCGAGCCTCAATTCTCAAGGGTCGAAGCAACTATCTTTGTCATCATCGTCTCGCCATGACTGAACATGATCCTGCCTGGCTCAGTTACAGCGCACTGCTGCATGAGATTCGAAACTGGCAAGATCAAACCCGGTCGGGCGATCTCAGCGAAACGGACTTTCTGGATCAACAATCTCCGTTGTGGCCACGCATCACATCTACCGTAGATAACTGCCTGGGTCAGCAATGCCCTGAATACAGCCAGTGCTTTATTGCAGAGGCCAGACGTCAGGCACAAGAGGCAGATATTGTGGTGATTAATCATCATCTGTTGATGTCCGATTTTGCGCTCAAATCATCAGGCCAAGGCGAAGTATTGCCAGAAGCTGATGCCTACATTATTGACGAGGCACATCAATTGCCGGCGATTGCCAGTCAGTTTTTGGGACACCGTATCAGTAGTCATCAAATCATGGAGTTGTGCCGTGACACGGTCCGTGAAATGACGGTTGAGGCCGCGGATATGAACAGCCTGCAGCAACATTGCGATAAGGTGCAGGCCCGCTTGGAGCAACTGATTTTTAATATCGGTTCTCAGGAAAACCGGGTGCCATGGCTGACTATCTATGCCAATAACGCAGTGGCCGAGGCTTTGGAAACGCTACTCAGCGCAATTGAATCATTGTTGGATGAACTGCAATTGGCGGCGGAGCGGGGCAAAGGGCTCAATCAATGTGCGCTCAGAGCCGAAGAGTTATTGCATCGTCTGGAACAATTTCTTCCAGAATCTGCTGATAACAACATGATTTTATGGCTGGATATCAGAACTTCGGGTTTTATTTTGCACGCAACACCACACGAGGTCAGTGAACCCTTTCAACAATGGCTGGAAACCAAACCAACCGCATGGGTATTTACCTCTGCGACATTGAGTGTGGCTGGAAATTTCAATCACTTTGCCCGTCAACTTGGCATTGCAGATGCGGATACAGCGAGTTGGGACAGCCCCTTTGACTATGCAACACAAAGTTTGCTGTATTTGCCAAATGTGCCGGTGGAACCGCAGCATCCGGATTACACCCAGCACATTACTGAAATTGCCAAACAAGTCATTGCCATCAGCCAAGGTAGAACATTTTTACTGTTCACCAGCTACCGTGCCATGCATCAGGTTGCGCAAGAACTGGAAGCCAGTGACTATCCCGTGCTGGTGCAAGGAAATCGATCAAAAACTGCACTGCTGGAAGAGTTTCGTGAACATGGCAATGCCGTTTTGCTGGGCACCAATAGTTTCTGGGAGGGGGTAGATGTTAAAGGTGAGGCACTGTCTTGTGTGTTGATTGACAAGATCCCCTTTGCCTCACCCGGTGATCCAGTGCTTGAAGCCAGAATCAATTATCTGAAGGAGAGGGGCGGTAACCCATTTCGCTCAATTCAAATCCCATCTGCAGTTATTCAACTCAAACAAGGCATCGGAAGGTTGATCCGCGATCAACAAGATTATGGTTTATTGGTGCTGTGTGATCCGCGTTTGCTCAACAAGCCCTATGGGAAATTGTTTTTAAGAAGCCTGCCAGCCATGCCAATCACGCAGGATATCGACCGGGTTGAACAGTTTTTTTCAGAAATTGCACAAATACAATCTGCATGAGATTTAGGGTTTAACCTTTTGATTTAGTTAAGGTCTATCGCATAAGTTTTCAGCACATCCAAGGGGATGATATCCAACGCTCTGCGATGGGTCGCCGATAATACAACTCGCGGTGCCATTTGATATTGATGGGCTTCCAGCCAGCGCTGGGCACACAAACACCAACGATCTCCAGGCTGCAAACCAGGAAAACCAAAGTCAGGTTGAGGCGTTGATAAATCGTTGCCGCGAAAGCGTGAATATTCAAGAAAGTTCTGCGACACAATCACACACACCGTGTGAGAGCCAAAATCTGCGTCACTGGTGTTGCAGCAACCATCTCGGTAAAAGCCGGTGACTGGTGAACCACTGCATGTTTGCAGTGGCTCACCGAGCACGTTAATTGATTCTTCAATTTCAATTTGCATAAGTGGCGCTCCAGACAAACTCAGTCCAGTTTAATCGTGCCAGAAACCTCGTGGTGCAAGTTAAGTGCGGGGAGGGAGAGTGTCACTTTGACATTGAAGCTCTCATCACCCTCAATATCATCATTGTCCAGTGCATTATGGATAGCCTGCTCAATTTCACGCTGAGAGGAGACACCGACCTGTTTCAAAAACTGCCTGATTTGCATATTGAGTGTTTCTTCGTTCATCTTGGAAATCCCTCCGTTGCTAATCGTATTTGATGTACTTAAAGCGCGGATCATCTGGCACACCAGTCAATGCAGAATCTTCAAGGCCTGGTTGCCACATCACCACATTTTCGATCATTTTAGCCAGTTCAAAGTCCTTGTCTGTAATGCCTTTAGCGGCATGATTGGTCAGTTTGACGATAACAAATGCATATGACACGGTCAGGTCAGGGTGGTGAAATGCAGCCTCAGAAAGGTGACCGACGGTATTCACCACCATCAATGTGCTTTTCCAGCCACTGGTTTTGTATTTGCGTCTAATCCAGCCATTTTCCAGATACCAGTGCGGTAACTCTTTTTCCAGACGGGCAGTGACTTCATCGTCAGAATAAGTTTTTTCTTCGGAGTTCTCTCGCCAACTCATAATTTGCTCTCCATCTGTTTTAAAGCACCAGTATAGATCAGTCCGCAACAAAGCATGATCGATAATCAACGTGTATTCCGGTCATAAAACCGCAATTTTGCCACGATAGGCGAGATGGTATGACAATGATGTGTCTAAGTACTCACATCTAATAAGAGACATATTTGATAATGGTCTATTTAACATAATATACATTATGCGAACATTCGGTCAGGGCAAAATACAGCCAAAATGACCGCCACTCGTGCGGATCGCATAATGTGCGTTATGACAACTTATCGAGGGTCTATCAGGATGTTCAGAATTTAAAATCTGAGCCGTTTCACCGGCCAATCCCTGCTAGATTTTGTGATTTTTATCAGACTCACAATAGAATTATTGGGCTTACAAAAACTCAAACCCCACCTGAAATAGCTTCTCAACAGCATCTACATCTTGTTGGTTGGCAATAAATATAACCAGATGATCTTCTGATTGTATTTGAATCTCTTTGTGGGCAAAGAATATCTGACCATCACGCAGCAAGGCACCTACCGTGGCACTGGCCGGAAGCCTGAGTTCATCCAGTCTGCGACCTACTACTTGTGAGGTTTGTTTATCGCCATGGGCAACAATTTCAATAGCTTCTGCAGCACCTTGTCGTAGTGAATGAACGGTGACCACATCACCACGGCGAACATGTCTAAGCAATGTGCCGATGGTGATTTGTGCCGGTGAAACAGCAATATCAATACTGGTGCCCTCCACCAGATCGACATGACTTGCTTTGCTGATAATGGAAAATGCTTTTCTGACACCCAGTCGTTTAGCCAGCATGGCAGACAGAATATTAGCCTCATCATCATTCGTTACGGCGCAGAAAACATCGGTTTTGTTGATCTGCTCTTCTTTGAGTAAATTGGCATCACCGACATCCCCATGTAACACCAGACTGCTGTGCAACTCCCCTGCCAGTGTTCTGGCCCGGCTTTCATCATGTTCAATGATTTTGATGTGATGATCCTGCTCCAACCGCTGAGCTAACTGTTTGCCAATATGCCCACCGCCGGCAATCACCAAACGCTGGTAGGGTTGATAGTCTTTTTTAAAGACTTTAACCAAATCCCGAACCTGTTGTTTTTTTGCCAGAAAAAACAGCTCATCGTCTGCCTGTAAACTAGCACCACCATCCGGTTTAATGAGCTGCTCATTTCTGAATATTGCGGCAACCCGCATTTGCACTTTCGGCAGTAACGCCAGCAGATCCTCTATTGACCGGCCATCCATATCACTGCCGTGGTCGATTTTGACAGCAACTAATTGTGCGAGCCCCTCAAAAAAGTTCAGCACTTGCAAGGTATCAGGTTGTTCGATTAAGTCGGCAATATACTCGGTCACCAGTTGTTCCGGACTAATGGAGACATCAATTGGAATAGCATCAAGATTAAACAGCGCAGGATATTCGAGATAGTCTGTAGCTCGGACTCTGGCCAGTTTTTTGGGCGTGTTAAACAATGAGCTGGCGATCTGGCACGCTACCATATTCACCTCATCGTTATGGGTAACCGCGATCAACATATCTGCATCCTCGACTCCCGCTTTGAGTAGGGTCTCAGGGTAGGCAGCGAAGCCAACGACCGTCCGAATATCCAGATGCTCTTGTAAGCGCTCAAGCAGTATTGGATTTTGGTCAATAATTGTAATGTCATTGCCTTCATTCGCCAGACTTTCTGCGGTAGAACTGCCGACCTGTCCTGCACCGAGAATGATAATTTTCATCTGCAACTCTCCAGATAATCAGTTACGCCAGTAGGTCGGCAAAAACAAAATTAATAAGGTGAATACTTCAAGGCGGCCAACCAGCATGGCAAACACGCCGAGCCATTTAACAATGGCATCGACCGTTGCAAATGATGAAGCCACTTCACCTAACCCGGGACCTAACAGATTCAGCGTGGCGACTACAGCACCAAACGCTGACTCCAGATCCAATCCTGCCGCCATCATGGCAACGGTCAGCATCAATGCCGTAAAGATATACAGCACATAAAAGCCCCAAACTGAAAACAGCACGGACTCGGCAACAGGCCGTTCACCCATTTTTATGACGGAAACCGATCTTGGATGCACCAGTTGAACCAGTTGCCGTACCCCAAGTTTGGCCAGCATCATGATCCGCATCACTTTAATGCCACCTGACGTCGAACCGGCACAGCCACCGATAAATGACAAAATGACTAAAACCAGCGGAATATGAAGTGGCCACTCGGCAAAAACAGCAGTGCCAAAACCTGTGCTGGTTAAAATTGAAGCCACTTGAAAAGCGGCATAACGAAAAGCCTCTGTTCCCGTTGCATAACTACCCGCAAAATAGAGACTTATGGCGATAAACAGTGTCGCCAGGATAAAGAGCCAGCCATAGGTACGTGCCTCAGAATCTTGTACATATGGAGACAAAAGCCGGCGCCGTAATACCAGAAAGTGCACGGCAAAATTGACGCCACCTGCCAGCATAAAAAAGATAGCTATGGTTTCAATCAGCGGACTGTTGAAAAAACCAATGCTGTCATCGTGGGTTGAAAATCCTCCGGTGGCGACCGTTGAATAAGCATGGCCGATAGCATCGAAGGCACTCATCCCTGCCAACCAATAAGCAATGGCACAACAGATTGTCAGCAACACATAAATCAGCCACAAAGAGCGCGCCGTTTCAGCGATCCTGGGTGTAAGTTTTTCATTTTTAGCAACGCCCGAAGTTTCAGCCCGATACAGTTGCATGCCGCCCACACCAAGCAATGGCAAAATCGCCACCGCAAGCACAATAATGCCCATCCCACCCAGCCATTGAATTTGCTGGCGATGATATAAAATTGATTTTGGTAACGCATCTAAGCCTGAAATGACAGTGGCGCCGGTTGTGGTAAAACCGGATATTGACTCAAATACGGCATCGGTCAGATCTAAATGCAAACCGAGAATAAATGGCAGAGCGCCCACCAACCCCAGCAAAATCCAAAACAGCGTCACTACCAAAAAACCGTCTCTGATCGATAACTCATCACGCTGTTGATAGTTGACCAGCCAAAACACAAGACCAATAAAACTGACAGCCAGGCTAGAATTGGCAAAAACCTGCCATTGACCATCGCTATAATAAAGTGACACCAACAGTGACGGCACAAAGCTCAGGCTGTAAAACATCAGTAACAGCCCGAACAGCCTGATAATTGCTCGCCAATGCATTATTTATCAGCCTTTATTGCATTCTTACCGCTACGCAAACACCCTGGAAATGACATCGTTGGCCCGCATGCTTGATTGAGTTGCGTACATTATTAAAATTCAGCGTTGACGTGTCAGCTAAAAAGAAAGTAAAAATTTTATGAAAATTTTATTTTTTAATGCGACGATTCTGGTGAAGAATAACCATCATAACTGGGCGGCTTAATAGCGGCGTTAATATGATTTTAAATTTAAAAGCTAGATTCACAGCTCATCCCGCTTACCAGTATGCTTTTGCCGCACTGTTAGTACTACTACTCACTTTTCTGGCACAGGTTTTAAATAACTACTTGCCCTACACTAGCCTGTTATTGGTGTTTCTGGCAGGCGTCTTTTTAGTTTCCACATTAACCTCCCATGGGGCTGCCATCGTCGCTAGCCTGCTGAGTTTTTTGAGTTTTAACTTTTTCTTTACCGAGCCTTATTTCACGTTTCATGTCATTCATCAAAGTGACATCGCCACGCTCGTACTGTTTTTATTAGTGGCGCTGTTAACCGTTGATATGGCATCACGAATGCGACGGGCGATTTCGCATTATCAGCAGTCACTAAAAAGACTGACTAACTTTTATGATTTCAGTCAGAAAATGTCATCGGCAACCGATGTTGAAACGGTAATGGACATCATGATGCAGTCTGTGAGGAGTTTTTTAGGTCATGCTACCGATGTCGTTATGGCCGAAACGAGCGAAACGGCGATTTTTGTTAAACATCAGGGCGACTCAAAGGTTTATCCCAATGAAGCAACCTTTCGGCAGGTATTAACCAAAGACCTAGATACCTTTTGCTGGCATAAAGGCTGGCGATTTTTTCCGATTAGGCTAGGCCAAAAAACGCTTGGCTTAGTCGCTATTAACAAACGGTTAAACGACAAAGAAAGCAAAGGTATCCAAACATTTTGTCATTTAACCTCCCTCGCCTTACACCGGATCAAACTGGTTAACGAACTGGCTCAAACCAAACTCCATGCTGAAACGGAGCAGCTGCGTTCAGCATTGTTATCGTCCGTCTCACATGATTTGCGAACACCACTCTCCTCAATAATTGGTGCTGGAACGTCAGTTATCGAATATGACCATGCACTCAGTATTGAAGACCGACAAGCTCTACTGAAATCTATTGTGGAAGAAGCACAGCGACTGGATCGCCACATTCAAAACCTGCTGGATATGACCCGCTTTGGCAATGATCAAGTCAAACTTGAGCGTGACTGGGTAGACATTCACGATATTATCCATAGCGCTATCAAACGAATGCCACCTGCAACCAATGGTGTACATTTTGATGCAGAGATCGATGTGCAAGACACTATCATTCATGTGCATGGATTATTGATTGAACAAGCGATTGTTAATCTGCTCGATAACGCCGTTAAAGTCAGCACCGAAAATGCGCTGGTAAAGATTAAAGCGCATCAGGACGACAGCAGCCTGCACATTGATATTATCGACATGGGGCCAGGCATTCCGGACGAAGACAAGGAAAAAGTGTTTGATATGTTTTACAGCTTGTCTCGTGGCGATAATCAAACAAGTCATGGGCTGGGATTAGCCATCTGCCGGGGCATGATTGGCGCTCATGGCGGACACGTTGCAGCCTTAAACAACCCTGACGGCAAAGGCACATTGATGCGTATCAGTTTGCCACTTAACTCCAATACAACATACGGGCAGCTAAAACTTTGGCAAGCATTTTAATCATTGAAGATGAACCAC
>NZ_APHR01000070.1 GCF_000349205.1 Methylophaga lonarensis MPL
ACTGCTCTATGTCGGTAAATCCATCAATATCCGCCAACGGGTACTCAGCCATTTCACCGATATTACCGATCGCAAAGGCATGGATTTATATCGACAACTCAGTCATATCGAATTTGATGAAACCCCTTCCGATTTTGGTGCCCAGCTACTGGAAAACCAGCAAATCAAACAACTCACACCTCGCTATAACCGCAGGCAAACCAAAAACAAATATCTGTGGACCATCACACTGCACGAAAATGCCCAAGGCTACCATCAGCTGGCACTGAAACAGCTGGACCTTCAACAGGCGCTTGGTGACAGCAGCCACGGGCTGTTTCGCAGTCAAAAACAGGCTGAACAAAAAATAGAGTCATTATTGGTCGAGCACCAGCTTTGCCAGCGGCTGACCGGACTGGACAAACGTAAACAGGGCGCCTGCTTTAACTATCAGCTCAAGCGCTGTTTGGGCGCCTGTTGTGGTGCGGAAATTCCACTCAAATACAACCTCAGGGTCAATCAGGCACTGCACAGCCTGAAAAACCCGCTCTGGCCATGGCCGGGGCCGGTAATCGTCGAAGAATACGCCACACAGGATGCTGACCAGTCTCATTACCATCTGATTGATAACTGGCTTTATCTCGGTCGAGTTCGGGACCAGCAGGAAGCCTGGCAAAAGTTACAACGTGGCAGTGAAGCTTTTGATGTCGATGCCTACAAAATTCAGTTACGCTTTTTACTTGGTAAAGCCAGTGCTTCGCTCAAAATTACCCCACTGACAGGAATGCCTGATGACTAAACTTCATAAAGTACTTGGCTATGCCGGACTATTGCCCTTTTTGGTTTTAAGCCTGCTTGTATACAGTGACCAGCGCGAAATCGAATGGATGCTGCGTGACTACTCCGCTTTGATATTCAGCTTTCTGGGCGGTTTGCTCTGGCTGTCGAGTACTCGTGTTTACGTGCCCGCACACGTTGCGGTAGTCGCTGTCAGTTGTATGCTGTGGGCCTGGTGCTGGCTGATCGTGCCGCAGTTTTTTCCATTATGGCTGTTGGCTGCCTCGTTTCTAGCCTTGCTCATCTATGAAATGCAGGCGTTATCAGCTGTCTATTCCGATGCGCTGATGTCTCTGAGAAAACGGCTGTCCTTGGTGGCCGCACTTAGTCTGTTGTTTGCAGCGTTTGCCTGATGACTATGCAACTATTCGATTTATACCATCACGAGTACCCATCAGATAGTGAATGGCGACTAGTCACGGATCAGGTCATGGGCGGCATCTCTACCGGTAAATTAATGTCTTCTGAGTATCAGGGTAGTCACTGTCTGGAAATGCGAGGCGATGTCAGCCTGGAAAATAACGGTGGCTTTGTCCAAATGCGGTTTGCCATTCAACAAACGCCTCCCGAGAGTGCCATCGGTATTTATCTGGAAGCTGCCGGCAATCAAATCATCTTTGGCATGCATCTTCGAACCTTATCGCTGGACGCTCCCTGGCAGTCCTTTCGCAGCAGCTTTAGGCCGGCACTGAGCTGGCAAAAGTTTTTTCTGCCATTCAGTCAGTTCAAAGCACATCGCACTGAGCAAGATTTCCTCTTGCCTGAGCTGCGTTCTATCGGTCTGGTCTCCATTGGCGAAGCTGGCCCATGCCAGTTATTTGTCCGTCGAATGGCTTTTTACCAAACAGCGCCATGACACGTTACTTGTGTCTGATTTTGGGCGATCAGCTGGATAACAACAGCAGCCTGTTTGATGATTTTGATCCGCAGCAGGATCGACTGTGGATCGCCGAAGTCCGCGTCGAATCGGAACAGATTCTGTCCAGCAAACAACGCACCGTACTGTTTCTGTCAGCGATGCGCCATTTTGCCGAGTGGCTGAAAAACAAGGGTTGGTCGCTGAGTTACTACTCACTACAACAGCAAATGCCTGACTTTGCCAGCGCGTTGCATGACGCACTGTTGCAGCATCAACCCAAAACCGTTCGCTGTGTCTTGCCCGGCGATCAGCGAGTGCTGCAAGCAATCAGTGAGGTCTGCCAAACCGCTGACATTGAACTGCAATGGCTGCCGGATCAGCACTTTCTCAGCGAAGCCGGACAGTTCAAAACCTGGCTGACCGAACGCAAACAACCGCGCATGGAATACTGGTATCGCCTGCTGCGACAGCAGCACAACATCTTGATGGATAGCAGCGGCAAGCCGGTCGGCGGTCAATGGAATTTTGACAAGGATAATCGTAAAGCTTTTAAAAGCAGCGGCCCGGCCAAGGTGACGCCGCCGCCAATATTCAAACCGGATGCGATCACGCAATCGGTGATCGATGACGTCAGTCGTTATTTGCCTGAATTGCCGGGCCAACTGGATTCATTCAACTGGCCAGTCACTCGGCAGCAGGCGCTGCAATCACTGGACTATTTTATCGCTGAATTACTGCCGCTGTTTGGCGATTGTTATCAGGATGCCATGTGGCAGCATGAGCCCTTCCTGTTTCACTCGCGACTGTCGTCCAGCCTCAATCTCAAATTGCTCAATCCTCATGAAGTGATTGCTGCCGCCGTCGATGCTTACGAGAAGGGTCAGACACCGCTTAACGCAGTGGAAGGCTTTGTCCGGCAAATTCTCGGCTGGCGTGAATATGTGCGTGGCCTTTACTGGAGCTATCGCCACGACTGGCTGACCATGAATGCGCTGCAAGCGTCGCGTGATTTGCCGCAGCTGTATTGGCATGCCGACACACCGATGACGTGTCTGCAACAATCGGTATCGCAAGTGCTCACTCACGGCTACGGTCACCATATTCAGCGGCTGATGGTCACCGGATTGTTTGCCCTGCTGTGGGGCGTCAAGCCGCAAGCCATTCATGAGTGGTATCTGGCGATGTATGTCGATGCCATCGCCTGGGTAGAGATCCCCAATACCCTCGGCATGAGCCAATATGCCGATGGCGGCATCGTTGGCTCCAAGCCTATATCGCCAGCGGTGCCTATATTGACCGGATGTCCAATTATTGCCAGAGCTGCCCGTTTAATCCCAAACAGGCCAGCGGTGACCAGGCCTGTCCGTTTACCACTTTATACTGGGCCTTTGTGGATCGGCATCAGGACTTGCTCAGTCATAATCCACGTCTTGGCATGCAAGTGAGAAACTGGCGCAATAAATCGGCTGAGGAACAACAGGCCATTCAACAACGTGCCCAATGGCTCCATGACCACATTGATGATTTGAAGGAAACGCGGCAATGACGCAAGCAGTCTGGTTACGCAATGATTTACGACTCGACGATCACCCGGCACTGAGTGAGGCCCAACAACACGGGCCGATCCATGTGCTGTTTATCTCCACGCCCAGGCAATGGCAGCAACATCATGAATCACCGGCAAGACTGGGATTAAAAGCCGCTGCCTTGCAGGATATTGCCGACCGACTGGCTGACTTGGGCATACCTTTCACGCTGCTGGAAACCGACTGGTTTGCGGATGTGCCTGCTCTGCTGCAACAGTTTTGTCAGCAACAGCAAATCAGCGATCTCTGGTTTCAGCAAGAAACACCCTGGGATGAAAACCAGCGCGATCAGGCGGTGACTGTCGCCTTAAACAACGTCACGGTGCATGCCCTGCCCCATGATCTGCTGGTCAACCTGCCGGTGAAAACCCAGAGCGACGAACCCTTCAAAGTGTTCACGCCCTACTATCGTCGCTGGCAGCAAATCCTCGAAGACACCCAACAATCACCCTACCCCGAACCAAAAGACCAAGGCGTCGCCCTGCCAAAACAAACGCTCAACTGCCGCTGGGCCGGTGAATTTCGCAGTGATCTATGGCCCGGCAGTGAAGCCGCTGCGCTCAATAAACTGTCAGCATTTTGCGAGTTCAAACTGCAAGACTACAAAAAGCAACGCGACTTTCCCGGCAAACCTGCCACCAGCACCCTGTCGCCCTATCTTGCCAACGGCCAGTTGGGACCGAGACGCTTGTTAGCGGCGGTGCAATTTTTCTGTGGTGAACAAAACCGTGACTGGCGTCATGACGACTGGCTGCGTGAACTGGCCTGGCGTGATTTTTACAAGCAACTGCTGATTCACTTTCCAAGACTCAATAAATTTCAGCCGTTCAAACCCGAAACCCGCCACGTCCAATGGCGCGATGATGAAGCCGGTTTCAATGCCTGGTGTGAGGGCAAAACCGGCTTTCCCATTGTCGATGCCGCCATGCGCCAACTCAACCAGACCGGCTGGATGCACAACCGGCTGCGCATGATCAGCGCCAGCTTTCTCAGCAAACTGCTATTCATCGACTGGCGTCGCGGTGAAGATTATTTTCTCGACAAACTGATCGACGGCGACTTCGCCTCCAACAACGGCGGCTGGCAATGGAGCGCCTCCACCGGCGTCGATGCCGCCCCGTATTTCCGGGTATTCAACCCCACCCTGCAATCCGAACGCTACGATCCCGAAGGCCAGTTCATCAAACGCTTTGTACCCGAACTCGCCAACGTGCCCGCTAAACAGATCCACAACCCACCCGCCGAACTTCGCCAGCAATGTGGCTACCCGCAACCCGTGGTGGATTACAAACAAGCCAGAGTGGATGCGATTGCGGCGTTTAAGGGGTTGCCGCAGAGTGACTGAAAAGACCTGCGATTGAGTTTTAGCTGTAAAAGCTATGAGCACATTTCAACAATCAAGAGCTTCATCGCATTGGTCAGTCGGAGTTGAAATACCTTTATGGATAGACTCACGCATACCGGGCACTGATAGCAGAAATAATGTTTCCTGAATCGCAACCCAATCTTCTTCTGAGACCAATACGGCCTTGTTACGCTTGCCCATGATCAATACCGGTTGATGCGTTTCCGCTGTTTCGTCAATTAGCCGATACAGATTATTGCGGGCTTTAGTTGCGGTAATGCCATTCATGGCGCACCTCAGAATATGCTCAATTTCGCTAATATTGTGCGCTTTACGAGACATACGTTTCAAATTAGGCATGAGAGGCCAGGAGCTACAATATAGGCAAACTTGCTCAACAACCTGGATACGCATAACATATACGCATTAACATTACACAGCGTAATCGCCATGACTTCTCCATACAACGTCCAAGCCCCAAAAAAGCCGACTAATCTCAGCATCAACAGTGACTTGCTGGAAAAGGCCAAAGGTCTCAACATCAACCTGTCTGCTACTCTGGAACAGGCGCTGGCAGAACAGCTACGAGCCGAACAGCGCGCGCAATGGCTACGTGAAAATGCTCATGCGATAGAAGCCTACAACCAGTTTGTTGAAAGCAACGGCACATTCAGCGATAGCGTCAGGAAATTCTGATGGGACAGTTTTGTGCATATCAAAACCCTAACCCCGCCACTCGTAGCCAATATCCTTATCTGTTAGATATTCAGAGCGACCTTCTCAGCGGACTGAGAACCACTCTTGTTATACCAATGACGCCTACAACAATTGCCGCGCCGATCAGCCTGTCTAGGCTCAATCCTACATTCAGGGTGAATGGTGAAAGCTACACCGCAATGACACAAGACATTGCTGGCATTGATCGAAAACATCTCGGCGATATGGCCTTCGACCTTTCAGAACATCGAACCGAAATCATTGCGGCGATTGATTTTGTGGTGTCCGGAATTTAAGGGCTTGATTGAAGGTGGCTGAGCTTGCCGGCCCAAGATAGGATTGTTGGGCTTCGCTAGCGCTCTGCGCCAATCTACGGGTGAGCCGAACGGACCGATGAGATTCCTCGGCTGCGCTCGGAATGACAGGACTTGAAGCGTTTGGAATCACTCGAATAATCTGCGTCCATCTGCGTAATCTGCGGATTTAATGGGTTGGCACCCCAATTTTGACTGGCTCGAAATGACTTTAAATACCGGAATTGTTGGGCTTCGCTAGCGCCCTGCGCCAATCTACGGGTCAGCCGAACGGACCGATGAGATTCCTCGGCTGCGCTCGGAATGACAGGACTTGAAGCGTTTGGGATCACTCGAATAATCTGCGTCCATCTGCGGATTTAATGGGTTGCCACCCCAATTTTGACTGGTTCGAAATGAACAGAGCTGTTTGTTTTAGCGCTGTTTTTAGATTCCCGCATTCGCGGGAATGACGGAGGTGAAGTGTCGGAATGACACTTTTAAAACTCTGTGATCTCTGTGGCTCTGTGGTCAATTCTCCAGACAGCCCAAGCGTTGCCTAATCATCTGCGTAATCTGCGGATTATTAGATTCTTGCCTACGTCCTGCCCCCAGAATCAGGTACCAATCACACCACCATCATGTTTGGTGACCAGCACAGTGGCGGATCGCGGTCGGCCTTGGGGATGATGATCCGGCCAGTTGCTGGAGGCGCGGGGATTTTGTGGCGATTTTTCCACGCCCTGGGCGCGCAGGACATCGGGGACTGAGCCCGGATGTTGAATGTTGACCCAAAGGGCTTTCATATCCGGTGCCATGACCGCGCCGGTGATTTCACAACCGACCGGTCCGGTGAGAAAACGTCGTGTTTCGCCGGTTCGGGCATCTACCGCCAGCATCTGATTGTTGCCGAATTTGGCATAGTCACCGCTGTTGAGCTGGCGATCGGCAATATCGGTTTGCACCCAGAGTACGCCGCGATCATCGATCAGCATGCCATCGGGGCAGGCATAAATATCACCATCTATGGTGCCGCCATCTTCTTCGCCGCCCGCCAGCGCAAACACTTCCCAGCCAAAGTTCAGGGCGGCAGGATCGGCTTCATCAATGCGAACAATATGCCCATACAGGTTGTGATTACGCGGATTGGCGGCATCGGCGCTGACATTGTCGCCACTGCCTCGCTGGACATTATTGGTCAGTGACACAAACACCGAATCGAGTTCAGGATGGCTGGCAATCCATTCCGGTCGATCCATCGGTGTGGCACCGAGTGCATCAGCAGCCAGTCGTGCATGGACCAGTACATCAGCCTGATCAGCAAAACCGTTATCCGCGGTTAATGGCCCCTGCCCCCAGACCAGCGGCAGCCATTGGCCACTGCCATCTTCATGCAACTGTGCAACATATAGCACGCCGTTATCCAGCAAATGGCCGTGGTGACTGCCTTGTGTACCATCCCAGGCTTCGTGGCTGACATACTTATAGATATACTCAAAGCGCGCATCATCGCCGGAATAGACCACCACCCGCTGGTCGCGGGTCAGTCGAAAAGCGGCGTTTTCATGGGCAAAACGACCAAGCGCGGTACGTTTAATCGGCATGCTGTCCGGCTGATAGGGATCAATCTCGGCCATCCAGCCAAAGCGATTGACCTCATTAGGTTCCTTAGCCATATCAAAGCGGGTATCAAACTGCTGCCAGCCGTAATAGCTGCGCCCAAGGTGATAACGTTGCCAGCGCAGACGTTGAACGCTGCTAACCTCGGCTTGTTCGGCATTGGTAAAATAACCGTTGAAGTTTTCCTCGCAAGCTAGATACGTGCCCCACGGGGTTTTGCCATGCGCGCAGTTGTTGAGTGTGCCCAGAACCTTGAGTCCCTGAGGATCTGCGGCGGTTTTTATCCAATCGCTACCGGCTGCTGGGCCGCTGATCTGCATGGGCGTTGTCGCGGTAATGCGACGGCCATAGGTCGAAGGTCTTTGAATTTGCCAGTGACCGTCGATTTTTTTCACTTCGATGACCGAGACACCGTGCGCCTGTTGCTCTTTGAGCACCTTGTCAGCGCTGTAACTGTCGGGGCTGTCCAGGTGGCTACCGTCGTTGTGTATCAACTGCAAATCAAGATATTCGTGATTCATCACCAACAGACCATGGTCGCTGTTATTGCTGCCACGAGGTAAAGCATAGAAATCCATGCCATCGTGATGCATGCCGGCTTGTAGTGCCTGATCTGCAGCGCTGTTGCTGGCATCCATCTGAAATTCCGGGCCATCGGAGACCGGATCGCCCCAGCGGAAAAACACTTCGGCCTGATAGCCAGGCGGCACAACGATGTCATCCAACAAGTGACTGACCGGGATTGATTGAAAACCAAGTAAGCCTTTACTCACTGAATCAGCCAGTGCAGTTCTTGCCAAAGCGGGCATTGGCAGCATGCTGGTCATCAATGCACCCAATCCTAGTTGCAGACTTTGTCTGCGGCTCAGGCGGGCTTGAAGCAATTGTTGGAAAGTCAGTTTTTTCATCTGTCGTTGGCTTAAGGCAAAGTGTTTAAATTATTGCGCCCTATCATGACCGGCAGATGACAAGGCATGTTGTGCTATCGCCCACTGCACATGCTCGCGCACCAACTCGGACGGATCATCACGCCGGGCATTTAATGCCGCCAACACTTCCGGGCTGCTTTGAGCATTGCCCAGCGCCACGGCGATATTACGCAGCCAGCATTCGTATCCAATACGTCGAATCGGGCTACCTTCCAGCCGACTCAGAAATGTGGCTTCGTCCCAGCAGAATAATGCCGCCAGTCGCGGTGCGTCCAGCCCGTCACGCGGTTCAAAGGCCATTTCGTGAGTGTGTTGGGCAAACTTGTTCCACGGACACACCAACTGACAGTCGTCACAGCCATAAATGCGGTTACCCATGGCCTTGCGAAACTCGACCGGAATGCTGCCGCGCAGCTCGATGGTCAGATAGGAAATACAGCGCCGGGCATCCAATTTATAGGGTGCGACAATGGCCTGCGTCGGGCAAATATCAATACAGGCGCTGCAACTGCCGCAATGATCACTGACCGGCTCGGTCAGAGGCAAAGGCAGATCGGTGTAGATTTCACCGAGAAAAAAATAGGAACCATGCTGTCGGTTGAGCACATTGGTGTGTTTGCCGATCCAGCCGAGGCCGGATTTTTCAGCCAGCGCCTTTTCCATCACCGGCGCACTGTCGGTGAACACCCGGTAACCCATCGGCCCGACCTCTTTGGCAATCGCCTCGGAAAGCCGAAGTAAACGCTTACGCATCAGCTTGTGATAATCACGGCCCAACGCATAGCGGGAGACAAAACCAAGCTGATCATTATCGATCACCTGCCAGGCATCTTCAGCGCCGCTGGGCCAATAATCCATGCGCAAAGTAATCACGCGAATGGTGCCGGGCAGCAGTTGCTCCGGATGAGTTCGCAGACTGCCATGGCGTTCCATAAACTGCATTTCGCCATGAAAACCCGCTGCCAGCCAGTCATTGAGATGCTGTTCGGCCTGCGATAAATCAATATCACTAACGCCCAGCTGTTGAAAGCCAAACGACCTTGCCCACTTTTGCAGGCGAGGCAGAAATTCCGTCCGGTCGTATGATGTATTTGTGCTGGTCATGCAGGCTATTATAGTTTGAATCTGATGAAGGAAACGGATAGCTAAGCTCTATGCCTGATCTGCCCCACGCGCTGTACACTGCCGAACAAACCCGCAGCTTGGACCGCATTGCTTCTGAACAATATGACCTGCCCGCGTCTGTGCTGATGACCCGTGCAGGCACAGCTGCACTGAAGCTGCTGCAAAACAAATGGCCTGATGCCAAACACATCGTCGTTATTTGCGGTGTAGGCAACAATGGTGGCGATGGTTTTGAGCTGGCGCGTCAGGCATTGTCTGAAGCCATACAGCCCACGGTGTTTCAATTTGGTGATGCACAGGTGATGAGTGCCGAGGCTCTGGCCGCACGCGAGCAGTGTCTGGCCGCTGGCGTCAAAATTCAGCCCTTTGAAAACGACATTCCGGTGAGTGATCTGATTGTTGATGCCTTGATGGGCACTGGCCTGAACCGCCCTGTCGAAGGTGTGCTGGCACAAGCAATTGAAGCCATCAACTCCGCCAGCAAGCAGACGCCGGTGTTATCACTGGACATCCCCTCGGGTTTGCATGCAGATACTGGACAGGCACTGGGATTTGCTGTCAATGCAACGGTGACGCTCAGCTATATCGGGCTCAATGTCGGGCTGTTCACTGGTGAGGCCGCCGATCACTGTGGGCAAATAAACTTTGACTCGCTCGGAGTCCCAGCAGCGGTGTACGGCGAAGTACCAGCCACGGCAAACAGACTTAGTCTGCATCAGTATCAACCGCAACTGGCACCTCGTAAACGAACGGCTCATAAAGGTTTATTTGGACATCTACTGATAGTGGGTGGAGATCATGGCATGTCAGGTGCCGTTCGAATGGCTGCCGAAGCCGGCGCTCGGACCGGCGCTGGCCTGACCAGTGTCGCGACTCGCACTGCACATGCGCCCTTTGTCACCATGATGCGTCCTGAAATAATGTCTCATGGTGTTGAGGCCGCTGAATCCCTCAAACCATTGCTGAATGCAGCCAGTGCAGTGACACTGGGGCCGGGACTTGGTCAAGGTCAATGGAGCCAAGAGCTATTCAATCAAACAATTGCCAGTGGTCTGCCAATAGTCGTTGATGCCGATGCTCTGAACCTGCTTAGTCATGTACCTGATTATCGCGATAACTGGATACTGACACCGCATCCCGGCGAAGCTGCCAGACTATTGGGCTGCAGCACAAAAGACATTCAGGCTGATCGATTAGCCGCTGTACAGGCTCTACAAAAACGCTATGGCGGTGTAGTGGTACTGAAAGGCGCAGGCACCCTTGTTTTCGATGGCAAGGCACCGATTCATCTGTCAGATTTTGGCAATCCAGGCATGGCAAGCGGCGGCATGGGTGATGTACTGGCAGGCATTATTGGTGGCTTGCTGGCACAACATTTTTCGCTGCTGGATGCGGCTTGTCTTGGTGCCATCCTTCATGGCATGGCCGCTGACAAAGCCACTGAACTCGACGGTGAGCGAGGTTTGCTGGCAACGGATTTGTTGCCTCACCTGCGCCATTTTGCCAATTTGAAGCACTAGAAAGCCCTCAATTTATGTATCTCAAAGACGAAAACGCCACGCTGAAACTCGGCGACAAACTGGCCAAATCACTGCCTGATGGCAATGTCTGCATTCACCTTGAAGGAGATTTAGGTGCCGGTAAAACCACGCTGGTGCGAGGTTTGCTGCATGCGCTGGGTCATCAGGGACATGTGAAAAGCCCCACTTACACCCTCATTGAAAAATACAGTCTGCCACGCGGCCCGGTGTTTCATTTTGACCTGTATCGCCTTGCGGATCCGGAAGAACTGCTCTATCTCGGGGTGGACGATATTTTTGCCGAGCAGGATGCCTTGCTGATCATCGAATGGCCGCAACAAGCAGGCAGCTTGCTGCCTGCGCCTGATTTGCTCATTCAACTGCAATATCAGCCCGAAGGCCGTGAATTACAGTTTCAGGCCTTTTCCGCACGCGGACAAGAAATCTGCGAAAAACTTCACAAATAAATCAAGTTTCTGCGCTATCTTATTTATTATTAAAAAGAAACTTGATTTTTCTCTTCAACAATTTCAAAATTGACCCAAAGCATTCAGGAACACGGATATGCGGCGTTTGTTATTTGGATTACTTCTGCTGTTGGTTGTTGCCCCTATTTCGGCGGCGACGGTAGAAGGGATCCGCATGTCTCAAGGCGATGACACAACTCGCCTTGTGCTCGACATGAGTGGCAAAGTGGAATACAACGCCTTTCTGCTGGCCAATCCGGATCGGCTGGTCATCGACATCAATAACGCCAAACAAAATGCCAACCTTGCTGTCCCCCCGCTTAACGAAACACCAGTAAGAACCATTCGCCAGGGCACACCTCAACAATCAACCCTGCGTTTGGTGTTTGATCTGCATCGCGCGGTTCGCTTTGAAACCCGGACACTGCCGCCACATCAAAATTATCCTCACCGGCTGGTCATTGATTTGTTTACTGACCAAGGGCCCGGCAGCTCTCCGTCCACCACGGTTGCCAGCAACAACTCTAGCAGCAGCGCAGCATCGACAAGCAGCCAGGCGAGTGCGCCATCGAATACACAAGCAGCACCGCAAACAGCTGAGGCACCCATCAGACCAGAACCTGCCGCACAGGCACCAGAAATCACGCCGGTAGCGACACCACCAATAACACGTCATAGCCTGCCACGCCGCGATATTGTGATTGCGATTGACCCGGGACATGGCGGTCGTGATCCTGGCGCGATTGGCCCAGGAGGCACCCGTGAAAAAGATGTGGTGCTGCAAATCTCTCGCAGACTGGCACGTCTGGTGGATGCGGAACCGGGAATGCGTGCATTTATGACACGTGATACCGACACCTTTATCACCTTGCGTCAACGGATCCAGCGTGCCCGTGCTGCCGGTGCAGATATGTTTATTTCCGTGCATGCCGATGCTTTTGCCAATCGCAATGCGCGCGGCTCATCGGTTTACGTGCTCTCTGAACGAGGCGCCAGTAGTGAGGCCGCCCGACTGTTGGCTGACCGAGAAAACTCTGCCGACCTGCATGGCGGCATCAGTCTGGAAGATAAAGATGATCTGCTGGCCTCTGTGTTGTTGGACTTGTCTCAAACTGCCAGTCTTGAAGCCAGTGTCGAAGTTGCCAATAACGTGCTGTCCGGTCTGAAACGACTCGGCCATGTGCACAAAAGACAGGTCGAATCGGCCAATTTCGTTGTGCTGAAGTCGCCGGATATTCCCTCCATCCTTGTCGAAACGGCGTTTATTTCAAATCCTGAAGAAGAGAGACGACTGCGTGACGCGGATTATCAGGAGCGTCTGGCGCAATCCATGATGAGTGGTATTCGTACCTACTTCCAGCGTAACCCGATTACCGAGACAGTGAAACCTCAACAGCATGTAGTCAGCCGGGGAGACACTCTAAGCGGCATCGCTCAGCGCTATCGCGTCAATATGGCTGAATTGAAATCCACCAACAATCTGCAAAGCAATACGCTGCGTGTAGGCGATGTCCTCCGTATTCCCTAGGGCTTGTTAACCTTTCATATCAATCTTTGAGGCCGCGACTGGCTGCCTGCTAGACTAACGGGATGACGACAGGCCGAATTCATCCACTTCCGCTTTACCTTGCCAACCAAATCGCCGCCGGTGAGGTGGTTGAACGACCCGCCTCTGTGGTCAAGGAACTGGTGGAAAACAGCATTGATGCCTCGGCTGATAATATCGAAGTGACGATTGAAGGCGCAGGCCGACAACTTATCAGGGTGAGTGATAACGGCACAGGCATTCACCCCGACGATTTACCTCTGGCGCTGAGTCGTCATGCCACCAGCAAACTTAGTAGCACCGAACAACTTGGCATGATCGCCAGCCTTGGCTTTCGTGGTGAAGCACTGCCCAGTATCAGCTCGGTCTCGCAGTTAACACTGCATTCCCGGCAGGCTGATCAGCCCTGCGCCTGGCAGATCACCACCGATCAGGATCCCATTCCCTCTGCACATCCGCAGGGCACGATGGTGGAGGTCCGTGATTTGTTCTTTAATATCCCGGCCAGACGGCGTTTTCTTCGCAGTGATAAAACCGAACAGCAACACATCGCGACCACATTGAATCGACTCGCGTTGAGTCAGTTTGACGTAGCCTTTCGCTGGCAGATCGATAAGCTCGGCGCGATCAAACTGCCCGCCGCCATCTCACAGCCCCAAAAGCTGCAACGTATCGGCAAAATTTGCGGCAACAGCTTTGTCAGAGACGCTTTATACCTCGAACAGTCTTATCAGGATATTGATATTCATGGCTGGATCAGCCCGCCATCAGCGCATCGTGCTCAAACCGATGTGCAATACTTTTTTATCAACGGCCGGGTTATTCGCGACCGGCTAATCAATCATGCAATTCGGCAAGCTTATGATGGCCTGCTTCCAGAAGGCCGGCAGCCAGGTTATGTGCTTTATCTGACCTTGCCTTTGGATAAGATCGATGTAAACGTGCATCCGACCAAACATGAAGTGCGCTTTCGTGAGGCACGGCTGGTGCATGGCCTGATAACAAAAGCCCTGCAAGAGACACTCAACACCGCTCAGCCGCCACAGCCAGGTTTTGATAGCCCACGTACAACAATTATTCAAGAAGCAGCGGCTGAATATCCATCCAAACACGAGGCCCGACAGCCTTCCGCGGCAGAGCAGGTAATAACCAACAAACGGCAACTGTCGGCCATACTGCATCAACGCTATGCTCTGGTAGACGTTGAGTCAGAGCCGACATTGATTGATCTGCAACAGGCCGAGCAAATTCTGAAACAAATCGCTTTTGTCAGTGCAATTTCTGAGCAAACACTGGCCAGTCGACCGGTGCTGGTGCCGCTTGAACTTCCCTGTTCTGAGGCACAGCGTTTGTTGATCGGGCAACATCAGTCGATTTTGTCGGCACTGGCTTTTGATCTTCGCCCCGGTCAAAACGGACTCGTTATCAAAGCTATCCCCACTCTGCTGGCACAAATGGATTTGCGGCAATTGGTCGAAAGCCTGCTAATTCAACTTGCCACTACAAACACAGACCCAATAGACATCGCCAAAAACATCGCAGAAACATTGCCGCTAAGCCCCGTGATATCTCACGCCCAGGCAGAAAAAATCCTGTCGGAGCTTGAGGGGAATGAGGCGTCTGTTAAACACTGTTATCGAAAACTTGATCTACAATCACTTGCTGGCTTATTCTCGGGATAAATTTCCCGATTTTACAGGCGACCGCTTATGGCCAAATCAGCACGCCCCAGCCCATCCCTCATGCCGGCAGTCCTGGCATTGCTGGTCGTCTTTGGCATAGGCTACCTGCTTTATTCGGATCTCAGACCCACCTCACGCACTGAGCACCTTGTTCACCCGCCTATCGAAATTATCGAACCTGATCTTCCGCTCACCATCATCGAACCACCACAACCGGCAATCGAACACTCAGAGCGAGTCATACAAGATGCTCAACGTTTTGTTGAAAATCTGGTGATGGAAGACAGCGAAGAAAACGTTGTAGTCACCGAGGAGCAGGATGCCTTTGCACGCCTTGACAGCACCATCTCAGTGCCAGATCAGGAAAAACGACAAACCACTGTTGAAGCATTGATAAGCGATAAAACACTTGATGCCAACACTCCGCTGACACTTGAATACACCGAACAGATTGAACAAAAAACGACCCTGTCAGCCCTGGAAAAATCGCGCGATGAAAAAATTTCCGAAGTCACTATTGTCACCGAACAGGGGCAAAGCCTGACCGCACCATTGTTTCAACTGTTGGAACGTGAAGATCTCGATCCTGATGCACCGATCACACTGATAGAACAACGTCAGCAAACACGTGAAATTACCGCAGGAGAACTGGCAGGCTCAGGCATCAAAGCCGATCAGGATGTGACGGCCACCATCAATCGTGGCATGCGCCAGTTTGCCCTGCGCGATATTATTCCTGACAGCGATATCCCGGATAACACGCTTTATTACCTGCATCGCGTCACCGAACAAGACCGTCTTGGCTTGTGGGGGATTATTCAATCGGGGCTGATTGAACAATTCAGAAAAGGGCTTCGAATTGAAGGTGTCGGCTACAGCCGGGATTTGATTCGCGTGACTATTCCAGCAGATGCAGACCAGCCACTGCCCTCCGGCTTGAGTTCGTTTCTCGGTCGCGTGCTGTTTGATAAAGTTAAAACAAGCTATATATATAACTTCAACACCCAGACGATGGGGCAAAATCCTAACCTGATCTATCCCGGACAAGAACTGATCGTCATCCAGTTCTCACAGGATGAACTGCGCGACATTTATCTGTTCTTTGCTGAACAACGCAGAGAGCGTGCCGAAAGTTTTGCCATCAGTCACTAATGGTTCACCTGATACTGCTCATCCTGGTGTTGGTTGTCATCGCCATCGCTTGGCTGATGCCGATGAAATGATGCATTCCTCGGGCTTGGTGTTTACCTCAAGAAAACCACCACAGAGACACTGAGAACACAGAGAAAATTGTTGTACGAGCTTTATAAAGAACGAGTTGGCGGCTCCGCACATGGCTTTTCATTCCAACATACCGTCTTTGTGTTTTCTGTTTCTGCCACTCCCTTTACGCCACCCACACCCTCTCATGCCCTATCCGGTTCACTCTCGTCATTCCCGAGCATGCAGGTCCCATCCCCGAATAGGCGGGGACGGGAACCTGAAGGCCGTGCTGAGATCCCGGACAAACGCTGCACGTTTTCCGGGATGACGGAGCCGGGCTATTCTGTATTTCTCTCTCATCAACCCCTTCCCACCCGCCATAACCGCCTCACTCACCATTCCTGCCTCTCACCCTCGTCATTCCCGCACCTCACTCGTCATTCCCGCACCTCACTCGTCATTCCCGCACCTCACTCGTCATTCCCGCACCTCACTCGTCATTCCCGCCACCCCTCTCGTCATTCCCGCCACCTCCACTCTCGTCATTCCCGCCCCCTACCCCCCGTCATTCCCGCGCATGCGGGAATCTGAACTCCGAAAGAAAATCACGGCAGTTCCCGGAAAAATATCACACGTTCCAAGGATGACAGCCTCCGGCCCCTCTGACAGATCATCCACAGTAAACCCCACTGCTTGCTAGCCTCACCTAATCGTTCCCAATAATTCTAAACATTGAACTTGACACCACCACGGTCAAAAGGGTTTAATACCGCGCTTGTTGGCTCGATAGCTCAGTTGGTAGAGCAAGGGATTGAAAATCCCTGTGTCCCTGGTTCGATTCCAGGTCGAGCCACCATCGAACACAAAAACCCGCTGCTTCGCAGCGGGTTTTTTCGTTTCTAAGCTAAGAAATGTATCTTGTGCCTGACTGCTTGAACGAACTGCGATTGTTGTTATTATGAATTAGGGGTGACTGTTGCAAGAGATGTCCGCGTCGTTTTTCCACGGAAGGTGAATCACAGCGAACATAGCAGCAGGCGGGGTCAAGGATGACTCGACCGTAAAGCGAAAGGATTCCAGCGCCCCCACCCCGCCCTACTGATCATTGATAACTTCCAGACCTTAACCAGACACTCCGCAGATTACGCAGATGGACGCAGATTTTTAATGGTAATCCCAAGTGATTCATTCATTAATTAAGCTGTGTCATTCCCGCGCATGCGGGAATCTGAAATCGAGCGCCACGAATTGCTGTCATTAGGTCGCGTCATTCCCGCGCATGCGGGAATCTGAATGCAGAAAGAACGTCGCAGCAGATTCCGGACAAACGCCGAGCGTTTTCCGGAATGACGGGTGTAGGCAGAGGCAGGACTCCCTTCGGTTGGCGCTGAGCTTGCGAAGCCCAACAATAAGCACTTCACCCACACTCTCCCCACGATGTCGCTCACCCTTTGTGACATCACCCACCACCAAGCCTTGTTGCAAAAAACCAACACTTTTGTGATTTTTTCCACACAGAGTGATTTTTTTGTTGTAAAAGTGTTGCAAACCTATTCCAGATGTGGAAAATACATCTTCAACCGAGAGCTAATCCGGTTACGAGAGAAACTTAAAGTAATCTGTTAACAACTTAGAAGGTGAACAGACATGGCAACATTAAAGAAATCAGCACTGGCCACACTGGTCGGTGCAGCAGCAATGGCTGCTGCAGGCGCTGCTAACGCGACTATCGTCGTCGGTGGCGAAAACGGTTACACATTCAGCGTTGATGGCAACATCAACCAATTCTACGTACACCAAAACGGCCGTAAAGACCTCAGTGGTTTCCGCGAGAGCCGTGTTCGTAACGGTCTGCTGCCAACATTCCTGGGCTTTAACGTAACTGCACCAGAAATGAACGGCTTGGTTGTAGGTGCTCGCGTATCTATTTCTCCATCAACCAACGGCGGCTCATATTTCGACGGTACCCAAAATGGAAGCGCAATGGAGCAACGTGAAGCGTTTGCTACCGTTGACGGTGACTTCGGTCAAATCATGCTGGGTAAAGGCTTGGGTCTGTACGGCTCACACAACATCCTGATGGATCAAACCTTGTACGGTGTTGGTGCAACACTTGGTGGTGACGGTCAAACTACACTGGGTCGTATCGGTTACGGTTATGACTACGCTAACTGGCGTTCACAAATCCGTTACACCACGCCCAACATGAGTGGTTTCCAAGCTGCATTTGCGGTAATGGAATCTGATCGTATCGGTCAAGTTGTTACTGATGGCAACATTCAAAAACGTCAGCCACGTTTCGAAGTTGATCTGAGCTACGGCACAGCTTTTGATGGTGGTTCATTCAAGGGTTGGGTTTCAGGTATGACTCAGCGCGTTCGCGGTGAATATGCTTCAAGCGCAAACGTTCGTTCTAACGCATGGACAGTCGGTGCGAATGTCAACTTTGCAGGATTTGATTTCGTAGCTGCATACTACGACAACAAAGGCGTTGGTGATCTGGGTGGCTTGGACTATGCATCTGCTACAGACGCAAACGGCAAGCGTCGTGATGGCGAAGGCTACTATGTGCAAGCTGGCTATACTTTCGCTGGTGCAACCAAAGTTTCATATTCTTACGGTGAGTCTGAACTGAAACGTACCTCTGCTGAGAAAGCTGGTCTTGCTCCTACCAGCACTTCAGTTGCATTGGCGGATTTGGGTGGCGACATCAAAGAACGCCGTATGCACACTGTGGGCATCTACCATGACGTGACTGCTAACCTGAAACTGGTTGCTGAATACTCACGCATGGAACACAGATTCCACGAGTCTGACAAGCAACGTGCTGACGTGTTTGCTGTTGGTGGTTTCATCAGCTGGTAAGCAATACGTTTCAAATCATCTGATTTGAATCTAGCTTGACTAAAAAGCCTCAACCTTCGGGTTGGGGCTTTTTTTTTGTTTTTTTGATGGCAGGCTGAGACTTTCCAGCACCGCTGTGACGGAGGTTTGAGTTGCCAACCTTTCCAGCAGCAGCTCAGCCGCAAACCGACTATTGTCATGCCGCCCCTTGTGGAGGCATCTCGAAATCACCTTCAAGTTCTCTCAACTTCGCCGTTCGTTTGGAGCCTCGGCTTCTCTCGGTATGACACAAAGGTAGGGATGACGGGCAGCGTTTGTCCGGAATCTGCTGCACTACTCCATCCGACTGTCATGCCGACTCTTATGGAGGCATCTCGAAATCACCTTCAAGTTCTCTCGACTCCGCCGTTCGTTTGAGATGCCTCGGCTTCGCTCGGCATGACAGAAAGGTGGGAGTGACGGCTATGACAGCAATTCATTTAATTTGGGCTTTTGAGGGATACTTTCTCTGCTTGCTTATTTGTTGGTGAGCACAGCATTTTGCTAAAGTATCGGCCAGATGATTTCACCGCTTATCAATAGAGGCCTCCATGTCAGAACAGGCGATTCCCTTAAGCCAGCTCATCAAGAATGTGCATCAATGCATTAATGCTCACGCTGAAGAGGTTGCGGAGCTGGATGCGGCGATTGGCGACGGTGATCACCTGAATAACCTGCAACGGGGCCTGGCGACACTTGAAAGCATGTCTGCTGAGCTCGATCAAATGCCGCTAAGTGATGCCTTCAGCAAGATTGGCATGAGCCTGATGTCCACGATGGGCGGTGCTTCTGGTTCCTTGTTTGGCAGTATGTTTGTCACTATGGGCAAAACAGCCAAAGATCAACCACTGACATTAGTTGGTTTGAGTGAGGTATTTTCGGCAGGTGTCGAGTCTATCAAAGCAAGGGGCAAGGCCGATATTGGCGAGAAAACCATGCTGGATACGCTGATTCCTGCCAGTCAATCGCTACAGCAGGATGCTGCCAATGGTGTACCACTGGAAACCAGCCTGAGTCATATGCAACAGTCTGCGATCACCGGAATGGAATCCACCAAAGATATGCTGGCCACCAAGGGCCGGGCATCTTTTCTGGGAGAACGTGCACGAGGTCATATCGATGCCGGTGCCCGAACCAGTCAGTTGATGTTGTGCGCTATTGCTGACGAGGTTATTAAATACAATAATTAACCACAGAGACACAGAGGGCACAGAGATATAAAAGTGTCGTGTCGGGTGTTGCTGTCGAAGCTGTTTAAATCCGCAGATTACGCAGATATTCGCAGATGGGTATGCAAAAAAATCATTGACCACAGAGGCACAGAAGGCACAGAGTGATATTTGTGATTCGGTGGCTCTGTAACTGTAACGTCTCAGGGAGGAGACTCATGAGCAATGAATTAACCCGTGAAATCATTGGCGCTGCAATTGAAGTGCATCGCCATATCGGCCCGGGTCTTTTAGAAGCAATTTATGAAGAATGCCTCGTAAGTGAACTGCAGCGAAAGGGGTTAAAATTATCAAATCAACATTCCCTGCCGCTAACCTACAAAGGTAAGCAACTTAACTCAGTGTATCGGCTTGATTTGTTAGTGGAGAATCAAGTAATCGTAGAGTTAAAATCTGTAGATAACCTTTCCGGGCTTCATAAAGCGCAACTCCTAACGTATCTGAAACTAGCAAGGCTCAGATATGGCTTATTACTCAACTTTAATGTGCCGGTAATGCGGAAAGGCATTGTAAGAATGTTAAATGACTAACTAGCGTTGCATCTTTTTTAACACTCTGTGCCCTCTGTGCCTCTGTGGTCAATGGTTTTTTTGCATATCCATCTGCGAATATCTGCGTAATCTGCGGATTTAAACAGCTTCGACAGCAACACCCGACACGACACTTTTATATCTCTGTGCCCTCTGTGTCTCTGTGGTCAATGGTTTTTTTGCATATCCATCTGCGAGCATCTGCATAATCTGCGGATTTAAACAGCTTCGACAGCAACACCCGACACGACACTTTTATATCTCTGTGCCCTCTGTGTCTCTGTGGTCAATGGTTTTTTTGCTTATTCATTTGCGAGCATCTGCGGATTGATCTTCTCTAAGCTATGTAAATCAATCAACAGCCCCAACGAAGCGCCGCGGTGTGTACAGGGGCATCCCAGTATTGAATCATTTCATCGTCCAGAAGCGTCAGTGTGATGGAACAGCCGGCCATATCGAGTGAGGTAGTGAAATTGCCCACTAGTGACCGCTCGATGATCACTCCTTTTTCTTGCCAATATTGCGCTGCCAGATCAAAGACCAGATATAGCTCCATCAGCGGTGTTGCGCCAAACCCGTTCACATGCAGCAAAACACGTTGACCTGCGGCTGGTTTCAGTTCGGCATCGATATGACTGGCCAGCTTTTCCACGATTTCGGAGGCACTCACCAGATCCATGGGTTCTCTGCCGCGTTCACCATGAATACCAACGCCCATTTCAATCTCATTGCTGCCGATATCAAATGTTGGTTTGCCAATTGCCGGCACAGTACAACTGCTTAAGGCCACACCCATCGAGGCGGTCGATTGGGCAACACGTTCACCCAGTTGTTTGCAGGCTTGAAGATTAGCGCCCGCCTCCGCCGCAGCACCGACGATTTTCTCGACAATCAGAGTTCCCGCGACGCCTCGACGGCCTGTGCTATGGTCGGCAGGTAATGAGACATCATCGGCCACCAGTATGGTCTCGGTGGGGATGTCGAGCATTTCTGCAGCAATCTCGAAGTTCATCACGTCACCGGCGTAATTTTTGACGATGAACAATATGCCTTTCCCTGCGTCCACGGCTTGAGCTGCCACCAGCATTTGATCGGGACCAGGTGAGGTAAAGATCTGTCCGGGACAGGCGGCATCCAGCATGCCCATGCCGACAAGCCCGGTATGGAGAGGTTCATGGCCGGAGCCGCCCCCGGAGATTAATTTGACCTTGGCTTTGCTGCTATCGGCCCTGGTGACAAAATTGGGCTGATGATTCAATCGAACAATATCGCGATGAGCTGTGGCAAAACCATTGAGGCTCTCTTCAAGCAAACTCTCAACACTATTAATCATTTTTTTCATATTCGTCTTCTCCACAGTGTCAGGCGCAGGCAAGCAGTCGGATCGTGACTTCCCGAATATCCTGCATCACCCATGTTGGTTTGAAATCAAGTTGTTGCATATCCTGCTCGGTCGAAACGCCTGACAATACCAGGATACTTCTGATCCCAGCATTCACAGCCCCGAGTATGTCTGTATCAAGCCGATCACCTATAGCAACGGTGTGCTCAGGCAGGATATTAAGAATATCAAGCGCCTGCTGGTAAAGAATGGGTTGCGGCTTGCCTATACTGATTGGTTTGACTCCTGTCGCTGCTGTCAAAGCTGCCAGCACCCCGCCGTTCCCCATCACTTCTCCAAGCTCCGTAGGCAAGGTAGTATCAGAGTTGGTGGCATAAAAAGCCGCTCCGGCTCTGATATTGAGAGTTGCTGTTGCAAGCTTGTCCCAGGTAAGTGTTCGATCCAGTCCGGAGACCACCAGATCGGCGCCACGATCGTTGATGCCTTTGTCTGGCTGATTCACCTCATACAGCTCTGTCAGCGTAAAGCCTTCATCGCATAGCGGTTGTTTTAAACCCTCTTCGCCAATCACAAAAACGCGTCTTTTATTCGCAGGAATTCGCTGATTGAGGTAGCGTGCAGTTGCCATACTGGAAGTCAGAATTTCGTCTGCTACAACGCTAACCCCCATTGAGGACAGCTTGTCGACATACTGCTGCTGAGTCAGACTCGCGTTGTTGGTGGCCAGAATAAACGGTAAGTCTCTGTCTCGCAGGGCAGCAAAGAATGCCTGCAATCCTGCCATGGGGTGGTTGCCGTGCCAGAGCACACCGTCCATATCAATAATGAGTCCCCTCACATCATCCAAATCAGTCATAACACCCCTGCTTTACCAATCAATGTCCGGGGGGCAAGAGTGTCACAGAACCTTAAAAGCTGTCCAGCCGCAGCTTCTGAAGTGAACCTGTCAGGTTCAAAAATTGACACGCCCGCAAAAACTGCTTTATAGTCTTCGGGCGTATTTTCGACGTAATCTAACAATTAAACCAACTTTTAGGAGCAATGTCAGCATGGCAAAAGCACTTATCCAAATGGCTC